>DASCOT010000057.1:0-17977 GCA_036012155.1 Acidobacteriota bacterium | reverse complement strand
CGACTGCAGTCAGGCGCAACCAGACAGGGACCTTTTGAGTTACCTCGACGTTGAATACGAGCGCCTTGTCGTTCTGCTCTCCGCTGCCGCCCTCGTTGATCAGCAGACCCGCGCCGTCGAATATCTCGGGGTGGTTCTCGGTGAGCCAGCCAGCACCGAAGAACCCACCGGCCTCTTCGTCAGCAGTGGCAACCAGGACGACATCGCGATTCAGCGGAACTCCTGCCCGGTGCAGGCTTATGAAGGTAGCTAGCTGCGAGATGCCGGTGCCCTTCATGTCGAGCGCGCCGCGGCCCCAGAGATAACCGTCCTTGATCTCGCCGGATAGAGGATCGGTCGTCCAGTACGCAGGATCGGCCGGAACGACGTCCGTGTGCTGCAGCATGATCAGCGCAGGATCGTTGCCACCTTCCAGGCGTGCCCATAAGTTGCCACGACCCGGTGCGCTCTCCGCCGTTTGATAGGCGATCCCTTCGGCTTCCAGTATGTTGGCAATGAACTCGACAGCGCGAGTCTCGTTTCCCGGGGGATTGATGGTGTCGACGCATAGGAAGTCCTGTAGCCAGGCTAAGGATTCATCCTCGATCGTTTGAGCGTGTGCGGAAACAGTGAGGCACAAGAGCGCCGTTACCAACGCCAGACGGTTGAGCATGGATATCCCCGGGGCTATTGGAACGCGCTCGTTACTCGCAGATACCATCGTCGAGCTTGAGGAATCGTGCAGCGTTGTTGCAGAGGATGTCCCGTTTCTGCTGCTCGGTCAGGAAATCCGCGTCGAGAACGGCGTCGATGCCTTCCTTCAGGGTCGAATCAGAGCCGAAGAGAATCCGATCACTGAACCCCGCATCGACGAGGCGCTTCAGAAAAGGGTAGTACTCGGTCCGAGGAAAGAACTCGGTGTCGTGCAAGAGCCCGACTTCCGCATAGAGCCGGGGATGCTGGTAGAGCATGAACACCATTTCGTCGCCCAAAGGCCAGCCGGCATGCATGACTGCGACACGTACACCGGGGTGCCTCAGCAGGGCCTCCTCCAAGAGCAAGGGATTTCCGGCGGCGGCACGGTAGCTCGGTATCGCCAGATCACCCATCCCGGCGCCATAGTTCGTTCCGGGAAGGCCGGGACCCATGTGGATGAACACGGGGAGGTCGTACTCCTCCGCGAGGGCGAAATACGGCTCGAGTGAGGGGTCCGATGGTCCGAGGCCGAGAAACTGGGTCGCAATCTCCTCGAGTGCCTCGACGCGGCCCGATTCGATATGGTCCCTGAGACGATCGAGGTCCGGCCAGTCCGCTCCGTTGTCGAAGCAGGGGCGACCCCACATGACGGCCACACCATTGAGGCATGGAAAAAGAAGGCTCGGCAGAACACCTACCCGGTCTTCGGCCTCCTGTCGCCAGGCGAACAGAACGTCCGGAACACCGTTGAGTACAGCGAATCGGACATTCAAGCTATCCATCAAGTCCAGGGTCGACCGGAGTCTCGGCGCGAACTGATCGACGGCGCCTGGTGCCATCGGGGCGTGCATGTGCACATCGACAACGGGCGGTCGGGTAGTCGGGGTCTGTGCCAAGGCGGAAAGAGGCACAAACGAAATCAACAGGACTATTGCGCAAGTTCTCGTCGGCATGTGGGGTGCGCAGAATCAGCGCGTCACTACGGGGAGCAGGATGTGCGACGGACGGCCCGACGTGTGATAGACGGTCTGAACGGCGGTCGCCATCTCATCGCTCATCCCGAAAGCGTGACCGGTATTGAGATTCCGAGTGAACCGGGGGAAGTTGCTCGAGGAGATCTCGACTCGAAGCCGATGGCCGGCTGGCACGACGTAGCTCGTTGCCCACAGGTCGATCGGGAAGAGGTAGACGTCACCTGGCTCGATCGGGCTCGGCGGAGCATCCCGATCGCGGAAGCTGGCTCGCAGAATGCCCTCCTGAATCAGCAAGCTGTAGCCGTCCGGGTATACGTCGACCAGGGCAGCGGTGAAGTCGGTGTCCGGGGCCGTCGATGAAGCGAACAAGTTGACGGTAATCGGGCCGGTGATCTCCAGGGCCTCATCGAGGGGATCGCTCGTGTAGGTGAGCACGTCAGCACGTTCCAACAACACGGCGCGATCCGGCAGGGCGGATGCCCTGCCCCAGACATCGGTTCCCGACGTGATCATCACCGGGTCGCTGGGATCATACCGATAGGTGTCGGCCGGCTCGTTGCCCGGCGCTGTCGGCGCCAACCCGCCGGTCTCGGCTCTTCCCGTCGCTTCGGCGTCGGCGCGCAGGTACAGCGGCGTCAGCTCGGTTGTCGGTGGCGGCCACGCGCTAGTCGAGCGCCATTCGTTGTCGCCGATGGTGAAGTAGCGGACTCGCGACGCCTTGCCGTAAGCGTTATCTCGCCCGCGAAGTGTGTGGTCGAAGAACTCGACGAGGTGCTCTTCGTAGGTCGTCACGGAGGAGTCGCCGATCGGTATACGACCGATCTCGGTCAACCCGGGAGCGCCCGACAGGTGGACGGACATCGCATTGTGATCCCAGGGTCCCATCACCAGCCACTGCATGTCGCGAGCGCGTTCGTCGCTGCTGTGCTCGCGTATGCCCTCCCAGATGGCGACCGATCCTCTCGTGAAGGAGTCGTACCATCCGCCGAAATGTAGCGCCGGTACGCGAACCTGCGCGTAACCCTCGTGAAGCCGTTCCCGCCAGTCATGCGGTCGATCCAGGTAGCCGCCGACCCTGTCCCGCCACAAGCTGTCGCGTAGGCCGTGGGCTTCACCCATGGTGATCAACGGGAGGTGCATCAGGTCGATGCTTGACAGATCCTGGTACTCGCCGTCGTCGATGTCGTCCATGTTGAGCGTCCACAAGCCGCTGGCCTGTAGCGGATAGGCACCGTCAAGAACCTGTTTCTCTCGCGCCATCGTGATGTTCCCCGGCGAGATTGCCTTGAGTGCCGGATGGCCACTCCTTGCGCCGATCAGGCTCGTGTATCCGTAGTACGACTCGCCCATCATGCCGATGTTGCCGTCACTCCATGGCTGTCGGGTGATCCACTCGATCGTGTCATACGCATCCAGGCCTTCCTGGTCGTTTGGCGTATACGGCGAGAACGACCCCTCGGAGCCGAAACGCCCGCGCACATCCTGACCAACGTACGCATAGCCATGTCGCACCCAGAACTGGCCGATCGCCGGAAGGAATACGTAGTCGGAGCGCTTGCCATAGGGCACGCGGGTAAGAACCACGGGGAACGGCCCGTCGCCCGGTGGTAGGTAGATGTCGGTGAACAGGCCGACACCGTCCCGCATGGGCACGCGAACGTCGCCTATCGACCATGGTGAGTCGGTCTCCACCACATCGTCGCCGCGTTGCCCTGAATCGGCGCACGCAACGATCAACGAGAGTGACACCAAGAGGACACTGAGAGGTCGCATAGACCGCTTGATACAAACCGCGCCGACAACTGTCAACCCGAGGCGCTCCCCAGACCGCGAAACAGCAGGCCCGGGAGGTCGAAGCTAGCGCTGCATGGTGAAGGTGAACTTCGCTGTCAGCGTGCGGTCGTCGAGGCGATCGAACATGCCTGCGAACGCCGTCGACTGGCGGTACACCAGGTAGAAGTCGTCGCCGGTGCGATAGATGTAGCGCAGGCGCGCGAACGCCGATAGCTGGTCGGTGACGCTGCTGTGCTGCAGCAGCGAGTCGAACAGCACGCGGTCCGAGAACGACAGGTTGGCGCGCAGCCGTACCAGGTGCGTGTTGAATCTGCCCCCCGGTAGGTCGATGTGGTTGAAGTTGTACTGCGGGCTCAGGGTGAAGCGATCTCTGAAGCGGAAGCGGGGCCCCCCTCCGATGCCGAGGCGCGTGCCGTCGTAGAACTCGCCCAGGTTGAAGGTCAGGTTGCCGCTCAGCGCCCGTCGCGGGGCAGTGCGCAACGAGATAGAACCGTCGGTCCACGAGTAGTCGCCGATCGGAATGGTCACGTTCTCGTCGATGGGAAAATCGAAGTCCAGCAGCTCGTAGTTGCGGTTGATGCGGAAACTAACAGTTTCCGAAGACTCGAAATCAAACCGCGTGCTCAGGCTATCCAGCCGGGAAACCAATCGCCCGCTGGTATCGGCGATGCGTACCAGCGAGGGGGTGAATGAAACGCGCCGCATCAGCGGCCAGCTCGGGCGTATCGACCAGCGCCCCTGGGTGCTGGTGCGCACGATGTCTTGCCGCAGGACGAAGCCGAGATCGGAGTCGAAGTCGTCGGCCACGTACGTGACGTCGGCTCCCAGTGCCCACTCTTCGCTGTCCCATGCGGCGCTGAGTTGCCCGACCCATGAGGTGCCGTCGACGTCGTTGTCCTGGCCGCCGGCCACGAACCCCGTCAGGAACAGGTGGTCGAAGAGTATGAAGTCGAGGTCGACGCCGAGGACGCGATTGTACTGGCCGTCGGGCCCCTGAACGTTGGTGACCAGCGCGCCGACACTGGATCGACCGAAGACGGGCTGTTTCCAGCGGAAGGCGGCGTAGTTCTGGGCGTCGCCGAACTGTGAGTCCCCGGTCTGCACGTTGACGAAACCGAGATTGCCGTTGCCGATCTTCCCCGTCAGCTTGCCGCCGAAGCGGATCGGAACCGGTTGTCCCTCCGGCCCAAGACCGATCCGCCGCGAGAAGAACAACAGCGCCAGCGGCGGCTGTCGCTGGAAGCCGAATCCCTCGCTCTCACCCGACGCTCGCCGCGGCAGGGTGCCGAACGTAAAGTTGTTCGCCGACTCCAGAAAGAACTCGCGTTGCTCGGGAAAGAACAGCGAGAAGCGCGTCAGGTTCACCTGCTGGGTGTCGGCCTCGACCTCAGCGAAGTCGGTGTTCGCCGTCAGATTGGCGGTGAGGCTGGGGGTGAGCTGCACCTTGAACACCTCGATGCCGATATCGCTCCTGGTCTCGGAGAGCGGATCGTCACGCTGCTGGAAAGAGTCGTATCCGCCGGTGACGAAGGGCTTGAGACGGAACCGACCCGTGAGCCCTACGTTCTGCAGTCCGAGGAGATGGCCGTACTGTGAGACGGCGAGAAAGTTGTAGTCGCGGCTGGTGTTGTTCCAGTTGATGCGCTCCTGGTTATGGATCACCTCGCGCTCGTATTCGATCCCCCAGACGTTGCCTCCGGGGGTAAACCGGAGCGCCGCGAACGGGATCGCCATTTCAGCTTCCCAGCCACGCTCGGTGATGCTCGCCGCCGCTTCCCAATTCTCGTCCCAAGCCGTGTTGAGCTGACTCTCGTCGCGGATGGTGTAGTCGAACTTGGCGCCGAGCGGGTTGACCTCGAAGCCGAGTTGGTTGCGATGGTCGTGGAACGTGTCGATGTAGACTGCCACCCAGTCATCCCCTTGGTGGAACTCGTCGCGGCGCATCACCGAAGCGCCGATATTTTCCGGCTGATCGTCGTAGTTAATCCATCCGAAGTAGAGGGTGTCCTCGTCGTACAGGACGTACACTTCGGTGTGTTTCGTCGGCGCCGCTCCGTTGTTAGGCTCCTTCTGCACGAAGTCGCTCACGACCTCGGCCAGTGTCCATTGCGCCTCGTCGATTCGCCCATCGAGCACCGGGGGCGAGTCCGTCCATGTCGCGAAGGAGACTTTGCCGCCCAGGTCAGCCGCGGTTGCCGAAACCACCCCGGCGTCCGTCCGCGGAGCTGCGCCGCTGGCAGGGAGCATCAGCGTCGGCGCTGCGGTTTCTGGCGGCGTCGGGGCTTCGGTTGCTGGCAACGCCGTGTCGGCGGCCGGCGGGGCCAACGGCACTGCAACCGGACCCGTCTCACCGGGTCGAACCATTCGTATCGGGATGCTGCGACCCGGCGCCGGCTGCACCGACCTGGTCGGCTCGCCTGGACGGACCATCCGGACCGGAATCTGCCGGCGACGACGTTCTTGCTCGGCGCCTTCCTGTTCCACGGCGACGGCGGTGCTGGCAAGCATCACGCAGACGGTCGCCAGCGTCAGTGTCCTGCGCATGGCCGCACCGAGTTCCGGCCGCGTTTCGCGGGCTTGCGTAACTGCACACATCTGCACATCGCTCGTCGGTCGAGAAGTCTCCCGGAAGATTCCCGTTTGGCTTCATGCGGGCGCAACTAAGCCAATCTAGCAGGGCGGAGTTTGTGACAGCGAGCAGCGGAGTTCGTTGCTGGCCCGACAGGGGTCAATCGCGGACACGAGCGCACAATAGTGTTGAACTCGATCCCGAAACGGGCTGACGTCTGACGTGTCGTCGAGACGGGCGGATGCTGCTTCCCCTGCGCGGATCCTCAGTAGGGTAGAAGGTAGAGCACGATCGCCAGGAACGGGGCGAGCAAGATCATCATGGTGATCGCGTAGCCGAACATGTCGCGAGCACGGAGGCCGGTGATGGCCAGCAGCGGGATCGCCCAGAACGGGTTGAGGAGGTTGGTGTGTGCGTCCCCGACCGCGTAGGCGGCGATCGTTTGGCCGTGAGGGATACTCAGCTCGGCACCGGCCACCATCATGGGGCCACCGATGATTGCCCACTCGCCTCCGGCCGACGGCACGAAGATGTTGAGGATCCCTCCGGTGATCCAGGCGGTCACCGCGAAGTTCTCCGGTGTGGCGATCGAGAGCAGTGAGGCGGTCATGGTGTCGACCAACCCTGTCCCGGTCATGATTCCGATGATGCCGGCGTAGAACGGGAAGAGCAGGACGACTCCCGCGCTCCCCTGAACGGCGTCGTAGAACTCGCGCAGGTATTTGGTCGGGCTGACGTAGAGCAAGAGTCCGATCATCAGGAACCCGAAGTTGAAGTTGTTCAGGTCCAGCGCTCCCAGGCCCTGCGTGAAGAACTGTCTCAGAAACAGCACGACGCCCGTCAAGGCGATGACGCCACCGAGGATCCTGCTGTTGTCGATCCGGTCGGCCAACGCCGGCTTGGCAGCGGCATCCTCTTGCGCAGCCGGGGCCGTCTCCGCTGGTGCGTCCTCGCCGTCGTCGTCGACGTAGTACCCGATAGGCCTGCAGTTCTCATCGGGCGGACTCAGCAGATACAGCATGATCGAGCAGAAGATGATCGACAGGGCGGTGAGAATCAGCGGATAGGGGTGGAACACCCACTCCGTCGAGGGGATGACGCGATCGACGAAGCCCATCCGTGCCACCCAACTGCGGCGCGACAGCCTCCGGCTGCGTACCGAGCGGCCCGGCAGAGGTACGGGTGGAGGCAGCGCCGGAGCAAGAGCAGCTGGACGATCCGACGACACCGTGAGCGTGATCCTCGACACCTTCCACGATCATCGCAACGCCTTCGTTTTCACTGTCAACGCGTTGGGCACGCGCAGCGATGCGACGGTACGAAACGAGCGCGAGGTCAATCAGGATTAGGACGAGCGCTGGGAAGCGGCTGCCCGGATCACCGGCAGGGGATGGGAGGCCGAGATGAGCATTCCCTGGGCCACCTTGCGTTATGCGCAGGGGAGTCCGATATGGGGGATCGATTTCCGACGCCAGATTCGTCGCAAGAACGAGGAAGTCGTCTGGAGCAATTACCGACAGGACTTCGAGTTCATGACGATCTCGCAGGCGGGGCATTTGCACGGCCTCGACAACCTGCAATTGACGGGACGTTTTCGCCTCAAACCCTATGTGCTCGGCGGCTACGATTCCCTCCAGCAAAGGGACGTGCCGATTTCGGAGACCTCTGCCGCCCTCGGCATCGAGGACTTCAAGATCAAGCTGATCTCGAACCTTACGTCGCAGTTGACGTACAACACCGACTTCGCCCAGGTGGAGGTGGACGAGCAGCGGGTCAACCTGACGCGCTTCTCGCTCTTCTTCCCGGAAAAACGTGAGTTCTTCCTGGAGGCGGCAAACAGCTTCAGCTTCGGGAACACGGAGGGCGGGCTCGGGAGCCCGCCCCCATCGCGGCTGTTCTTCTCGCGCCGGATTGGCCTGGACGAGGATGGCAACTCGCTGCCGATCGATTTCGGGACCAAGCTGACCGGCAAGATCGGTCGCGGAAACCTCGGCTTTCTGAACGTCCAGACAGGTGACTCACAGTTCGGTGAAGGCCGCAACTACACCGCACTGCGATGGCGCCAGGATCTGCTTGCCCGATCGAGTGTCGGTGCCTACGTCTCCAACGTGCAGGGCCCCGGAGGCGACTACAACCGGGTCGCCGGTGTCGATGCTGACTTCACCTTTCTCGATCACCTCAAAATCTCGGGCTTCGCCGCCCAGGCGCGCGATAGCGAGGTCGAAGGTGGCTCCTGGATCGGACACTTCCAGACCCGTTGGGAGAGCGATCTGTGGGAGGCCAACGCCGAGATCATGATGGTCGAGGAGGACTTTCGCACCGATCTCGGTTTCATCCCGCGCACCGACATCGTCAAGCAGAGGATCACCGCCAGCTACAAGCCGCGTCCTGGGTGGTCCTGGTTGCGTCAGGTGGAGATCAACCCGGTCTTCGATCGCAACACCACGACGGACGGGCAGCTGGTGACCCGCACCAGCATGTTGTTGACTCGCATTATCTGGGAATCCGGCGACTCGCTCTTCGCCACCGTTCGCAATCGTTTCGAGTTGCTCGACGCCCCCTTCGACGTCCACCCGACCGTTACGATTCCGGCTGGCGAATACGACTTCAACCAGTGGTCGGTCACCTTCAGCAGCTATCCGGGTCGACGACTCAGTGGTGGCTTGTCGATACGAACCGGTGAGTTCTTCGACGGAACCAGGCTCTTCCTGACCCCGCGGTTGAGCCTGCGGATGAACGAGAACATCAGCCTGCGCGCCGACTACAGCCGCCACCGCGCAACTCTGCCCGGAGGGGCGTTCGTCGTTCATCTGGCGCGGCTACGCGCCGACGTTTCGTTTTCGGATCGATGGCTCACCGACTCGTTGGTCCAATACGACAGCGTTACCGACGAGATCTCGGTGTTCGCTCGTCTGCGCTACATCTATCGCACCGGCGACAACTTCTATCTCGTGTATCGGCAGACACGGCGGTACAGCGGCGAGTTCGCTGGACTCGAAGACCGATCCTTGACCGCAAAGATGACCTACGCGTTTCAGTGGTAGCTGATTCCCTCGTCCAGACACGCCTCCATCGCGGCGAGCGCTCAGTAGCGGCGGGTTGTCATTCTGGCTTTTGGACGACGTGGAGATACCGGTTGAGACTGGAGAGGTAGTCTCCTCGCGCGCCGAAGCGCTCAATCCGCTGCCCGAACGAGGGTTCACTGTTCACCGATCGACCTCGGCCTGCAGATCGTCGCGCAACCGCTCGAGCTCCGACGCGAGCTGAGCCTGGATCTCGGAGTAGGCCGGGTCGCCGTAGCGGCTGTCGAGCTCCGTCGGGTCTTGCTGCCGATCGAACAGCTCCCACTCATCGGTTATCGGGTAACGCACCAGCTTGTAGCGCTCGGTGACGACGCCGTAGTGCTCGGGTACCCGGTGCGTTACCAGCGACTCGTAGTAGTGGTAGTAGAAGCTCTGTCGCCAGCCGACGGGCTGTTCTCCGCGTAGCAGTGGCAGCAGGCTGTCGCCCTGCATGTCGGAGGGAATCTCGACGCTCGCGGCCTCCAGGAACGTCGGTGCGAAATCGAGGTTCGAGACCAGCGAGTCGTTCGTGGCTCCTGCATCGATGGCGCCAGGCCAGCGCACGAGGAGGGGAGTGCGAAGCGATTCCTCGTAGATCCAACGCTTGTCGAACCAGCCGTGCTCGCCGAGGTAGAAGCCCTGATCCGACGAGTAGACGACGATCGTGTTGTCACTCAGGCCGGAGCTGTCGAGGAAGTCGAGGACACGGCCGACGCTGTTGTCGACGGCGGCGATGGTGCGCAAGTAATCCTTCACATACGCCTGGTATTTCCAGCGCACGAGCTCCCGACCCTGCAGCCCTGCCGCCCGGAAGGCCTCGTTGCGAGGGCCGTAGGCACTCTCCCAGGCTTCCCTCTGCGCGGGGGTGAAGCGATCGAGCAGGCGGGCCCAGTACGGCACCTCCCATTCGGGCGTATTGTCGTCGGCCGGCGCCACCTTCAGATCGGTCAGCAACGTCATGTGCCGATCGATCTCCATCTCCTGGTTGGCGGCGGGGCTGGCGCGGCCCGCGTAGTCGTCAAACAGGGTCGGTGGCTCGGGCATGGTCTCGTCGGCGTACAGGTCGAGCTGGTCGGGGCCGGGCATCCAGTTGCGGTGCGGAGCCTTGTGTCCCAACCACATGAAGAAGGGCCGTTCGGTGTTGCGCTCCTGTTGCATCCAGTCGATTGCCAGGTCGGTGACCACGTCGGTGACGTAGCCGTGGCGCCGGATCGTGCCGCCAGGGGTTCGCAGATCCGGGTTGTAGTAGTTACCCTGCCCGGGCAGCACCTCCCAGCGGTCGAAGCCGGTGGGCTCGCTCTTGAGATGCCACTTGCCGAACGCCGCAGTCTCGTAGCCGGCCCCCTGCAGCAGTTTGGGGAAAGTCTGCTGCGAGCCATCGAAGGCGAGCTCGTTGTCGAGCACCCCGTTGAGATGGCTGTACTTCCCCGTCAGAACCACGGCCCGGCTCGGCGCGCAGATCGAGTTGGTCACCAGCGCACGATCGAACCGCAGCCCCTGCGCAGCGATACGGTCGAGATTCGGGGTCTGGTTGAGCCCCGAGCCGTACGCGCTAAGCGCCTGGTAGGCGTGGTCGTCGGCGAAGATGAAGAGGATGTTGGGGCGTCCGTCACGCGTGGCCGCCGCCTCGCTGCCCGGATCCGGCGCCCGAGTACCACAATTGGAGACTGCGAGCATTGCGGCGAGAACGCCGGTCGCGACGCCGATTCGCCGACCGCCGTTAGGGGAGCTGCTCCGACACCACAGGTCATCGGTCGTGCAACGGCTCTGCATCATCTAGCTCCACCAAGCAGGAATACTCACCCCAGCCTCACTGTGCGATAGGTGCATCAGAGACAGCAACCTGTCCCGACGGAGTCGAGGGGGACGGCGAGCGAGTGGACGTTTCGATGCAGGCAGATCCTGCATGGGCGCGGTGGAGAATTCTTCCGACAGCTGTATCATCGCTCGATGCCTCGGTGATCAGCAACGCCTCGCTCCAGAGCCCATTGAACATGACCCTCCGCCTCGCGTCCGCCTCCTGCCTGACGGCGCTGTTGCTGCTCCCCGGTTGCTCTCCGACCCCGGAGACCAACGAGCAAGCGGCGGCGCCCAACATCATCTTCTTCGTTACGGATGACCAGCGGTTCGACATGATGGGCAACGTGAACCCCCTCTTGCACACGCCCCAGATGGACAGGCTGGCAGCGGAAGGGGTGCGCTTGGAGAACGCCTTCGTGACCACCCCCATCTGCGCCGCCAGCCGGGCCAGCCTCCTGACGGGGACGCTGGAACGAACCCATCAGTTCACCTTCGGTACGCCACCGCTGGCCCGAGCGCTGACAGATCAGAGTTATGCCGCGTTGCTGCGCGTTGCCGGCTATCACACCGGTTTCATCGGCAAGTTCGGGATGGTCGTCGAGCCCGGGGCGGCCGATGCCATGTTCGACGCTTTCGTCCCGCTCACTGCCAACCCGTACTTCAAGGTTCAGGAGGACGGGTCGACGCGGCATCTCACCGATGTCATGGGCGACGAAGCCATTGCTTTCCTGCGGGCGAGCCCGCCGGATCAGCCCTTTGCTCTGTCTGTCAGCTTCAACGCGCCACATGCGGAAGACTACGATGAGCGGCAGTACATCTGGCCGACGGCGATGGACGGTCTCTACACGGAAACGGTGATTCCCGACCCGCCGCTGTCCGATCCGGCCTTCTTGGACGCCCTCCCCGCGTTTCTCAAAGATCCTGAGATCAACATGAACCGCTTCCGCTGGTTCTGGCGGTTCGACACGCCGGACAAGGCCAAACGGATGACCAAGGGTTACTTCCGTATGATCAGCGGCGTCGATGCCGTCCTCGGGCGGATTCGGGATGAGCTGGAACAACGCGGTCTTGCCGACAACACCCTTCTCATCCTGATGGGCGACAACGGCTACTTCCTCGGGGAACGCGGCTATGCCGGCAAATGGCTCCCCCACGAGCCATCCATCCGCGTTCCGCTGCTCGCCTTCGATCCGCGGCCCGGTTCGTTCCGTGCCGGGCTTCGGCCCACCGCGATGGCGCTCAACATCGACATCGCGCCGACGTTGCTCGATCTGGCCGGTGTGGAGGTCCCCGCAACGATGCAGGGCCGAAGCCTCGTTCCGTTGCTTCGGGACGAGGAGCCGGACGACTGGCGGACGGACTTCTTTGTCGAGCATCTGATGGAGAACAAGCAGATCGTCAAGCACGAAGGCGTGCGCGGGCAACGCTACAAGTACGCTCGTTACTTCGAGCTGGATCCCGTTGTCGAGGAGCTCTACGACCTCGAAAGCGACCCGCTGGAAATACGTAACCTGGTCGCTGATCCGGCCCATGCCGAGGTGTTGGCTGCATTGCGTAGCCGCTGTGATGAGCTCCGTGATCGATACGGCGGCCCCTACGCCCGCGACCCTGATCTTGTTGCCCGTCGCTGAGCAGCACCGGGCGGGCGGTACGGACACCGGCGTGGCATGAAGATCCGTCGGCGCGACTTCCTGCGCGGATCGCTGGCGGCCGGAGCCACCGGAGCAGCGGTAACGCTCGGCGCCGACCCCGTCGCGGGCGACTCCGCGGCGTCAATGCCACCGGATCATGCGGCGCTGCAGGCAACAACCGGCAACATCGTTCCGGTCGATCTGCGTTGCGAGTACATTCAGGAGCCGCTCGGTATCGACACTCGGCGACCGCGTCTCGGTTGGCGGCTCTCGGCGGCGACCACCGAGGCACGCGGCCTGAGCCAGGGGGCCTACCAGGTTCTCGTCGCCACTGGCATGGGCTCGCTGAGAGCAGGTGCTGCCGACCTATGGGACAGCGGCAGGGTGGAGTCGAGCGAGCAACTGCACGTCGAATACGCCGGCGCGCCGCTGGCCAGCGGCCTGCGGTGCTTTTGGAAGATCCGGGTTTGGGACGGCGGCGGCCTGCCCTCTGGCTGGAGCACCCCGTCGAGTTGGGAGATGGGTTTGCTTGCGCCGTCGGACTGGCAAGGCGACTGGATAGGTGATGGCGAGCCGGCCCCCGCGACTCGTGCAGCCCACTACGAGGATCACCCGGCACCCCTGCTACGACGCGCTTTCGAGGTATCGAAGCCCGTAGCCAGGGCACGTCTCTACGCTGCCGGTCTCGGCTACTACGAGCTACGCCTGAACGGCGCCAAGGTCTCCGACCACGTGCTCGATCCCGCCTGGACGAGCTTCGACAAGCGCGTCCCCTACACGAGCCATGACGTCACCGCGCTGCTGCAGCACGGGCCCAACGTCCTTGGCGCCATGCTGGGCAATGGCTGGTACAACCCGTTGCCACTTCAGATGTGGGGCCGAATCAACATCCGCGATCACATGCTGGTCGGCCGGCCTCGCCTGATCGCCCAGCTCGTTATCGAGCACGAAGACGGCACCACACAATCGGTCGTGACCGACGACAGATGGCGCGTGCACCCGGGCCCGGTGATTCGCAACAGCGTCTACCTCGGTGAGGCCTTCGACGCCCGCCGACAGCTGCCGGGGTGGGACCGGCCGGGGTTCGAACCGGTGGGCTGGCGTCCGGTCACCGTACAGTCGGGCGAGCTCGGGCCGCTGGAGGCTCAATCGATCGCACCGATCCGGATAACGGAGACACTCCACCCTGTCAGCGTGACCGAGATCGAACCCGGCGTGTTCATCTTCGACATGGGACAGAACTTCGCCGGCTGGGCCCGGCTGCGAGTCGAGGGGCGGCGCGGCACGACAGTGACGATGCGCGTGGGGGAGCTTCTGCACGCCGACGGCACGCTCAACCCGATGACCGCTGTCGCCGGTCAGATCAAGGGCAAGAACGCCGATGGCACGCCGCGCGGGGGGGCGGGCGCGCCGCTGGTGGCCGAGCACTACAACACCTACACGCTCGCCGGCGATGGAGCGGAGGTGTACACCCCGCGGTTTACCTTCCACGGCTTCCGCTACGTGGAGGTCAGCGGCTTTCCCGGCACACCGGGCGCGGACGCTATCGAAGGCCTGCGCCTCAATACCGATGTCGAGAGCACGGGCAGCTTTGCCTGCTCCGACGACACGCTCAACCGCATTCAGGAGATGGTGCGGTGGACTCTGCTGAGCAATCTGTTCAGCGTCCAGTCGGATTGCCCGTCGCGCGAGAAGTTCCAGTATGGCGGTGACATCGTCGCCACTAGTGAGATGGCGATGCTCAACTACGACTTCGCGAGCTTCTATGCCAAGACGGTGCGCGATCACGCCGACGCCGCCCGGGGCGACGGCTGGATCACCGAGACCGCTCCGTTTGTCGGCGTCGCGGCGGAGAACTACGCCGCCGACGCCGGTCCGATCGGCTGGGGGCTCGCCCATCCCCTGTTGGTTGCGCAGCTCTACCAGTACTACGGCGATCGACGCCTCGTCGATGAGCAATACGAGGTGGCGCGACGATGGGTCGATCTGTACGAGGAGCACGCCGTCGGCCACATCATCGACCGTGGTCTCAGCGACCACGAGAGTCTCGACCCCAAACCCGTGGCGCTCACCGCCACTGCCCACTACCTGCAGGCGGCCCGACTGGTTGCGCGGCTGGCACAGATCCTCGGTCGCGAAGGCGACCAGGCTCACTACGAGCTGGTCGCGGCGCGCATCCATGATGCGTTCGTCGACCGTTTCCTGGCGCCGGGCACCGGAGTGTTCGATACCGGTACGCAGGCCTGCCAGGCAACCGCGCTGACCATGGGTCTGACGCCAGCGGCGGAGCGCGAGGCGGCGGTCGAGCGCATGGTCGAACAGGTGCTCGTCGAGCACGACGGACATGTCGCTACCGGCATCTTCGGCACCAAGTACCTACTCGAGGAGCTGACCCGCGCCGGCCGCGCCGACGTTGCCCTGCAGATGGTCCAGCAGCGATCCTTCCCGGGTTGGGGTCACATGCTCGATCGCGGTGCCACCACTGTCTGGGAGCACTGGGAGTTCAGCGACAACACGTATTCCCACAACCACCCCATGTTCGGTTCGGTAAGCGAATGGTTTTACAAGGGAATCGGCGGCATCAGGCCGTGCCCGGAGGCGGTCGGCTTCGATCGGTTCTACATTGAACCGAATCCCGTGGGCACCCTGCGCTGGGCCGAGGCCCGCTACCGGTCGGCGCGCGGCTCGATCGTCAGCGACTGGCGCGTCGAGAACGACGAGCTGCTGCTCGAGATCGAGGTCCCGGTCAACACCAGAGCCGAGGTGCGACTGCCCACCCGCGATCCCGAGGCTGTGACCGAGAGCGGCGGGCCGGCCAGCGAAGCGGACGGCGTGAGGTCGCTGCCCGTAGCGCGAGATCAGGGTGCCCGATTCGACCTGGGCTCCGGACGCTATCGTTTCGCGGCACCGCTCTAGCTGTGGCCCGAGGAGCGTCGGGAATCGCGGCTCTCGGCTTCCGCCTGGGGCGTTGCGGCGCCTGTTCTGGATACCCTCAGGTGCGCTCCGCCCACGGGTACTGGAATTCAGGGCGGATGACGTCGGCCAGCAGCTCCTGCACGGCGCGGTGTGCCTGATCCATCGCGGCATGTGTGAGGCTGGTAGCAGCCGCGTCCGAGTTGGCGATGCTGATGCGGCCGTGACGCTGCCGGCCCACCACCCAGGGCACCTCGTCGTAACCCCACTCGGGGTCGTAGAGATCGTTGGCGCCCCCCGCGTAACCGTGTGGCCAGCGGTTGACCGTGATGGCGGCGATGTCGGCCGCGGGATCGAACCCAAATGCGCATGGTCTCCGCCGCGGGCAAGCCTCAGGGTGGCACCCGCACGCTGCCGAACGTCTCTTCGGCATGGAGCTCGGGCATCGCCTACAACCCCGTCGATGATGTCTACCTGGTGGTCAGCGATAGCGCCTCTGGCCTCGTCGCCTTCTTCATGAACGGCGGCGGCAGGATCCTGGGAAGCAAGCGGACTCTCTCGAAGAGCGATGGCGCGAGCCGCCCGATGGTGGCCTGGAATGGGGTGATGGGTCGTTTCGTGGTGGCGTGGGTGATCCGCAACAAGCTCCACGACAAGGTCATGCTGACGACGGTCGACCCCGCACCCTGAGAGGGGTTTGCCTCGTCCCATAGCGTTTGGAGATCGGGAACGGACTGGATCGCACCGGTCCTCGGCACGACGCCCTGCTCGGACGATGTACGCCCTGGTGTTACCCGGACCGCAACTCGTCCGTAGCGGTGCTTCTTCTCCGTGCCCGGCTCCGAATCAGCAGCTGCTCGCGGACCGCCCGATGGGCCTCGTCGATGGCCGAGTCGGTGTGTGTCGATGCCGCAGCATCGGAGTTGGCGATCGAGATCCGACCGAATCGCCGGCTGCCGACCACGCACGGCCGATCGTCGGGAGTGAACAGCGCCCAATCGATCGGATCGTCCAGGGTGTTGTAGCTGTACGCGTAGCCGTGCGGCCAGCGATTCACCGCGATCGCTTCGATGTCGCGGGCCGGATCGAAACCGCCGCCCTCCAGCATTCGACCGAGCTGGTCGCGGATGTTGCGCTCGAAGGTCTCGAAGCTCGTCGCCAACAGATCCTCTCGCCCGATGCGGTGCTGCTCCTTCTTCGGGTGTCCGGGAGCGCACGGCGTCCTGGACATGTGCAGAATCATCGGGTCCTCAGGTGATCGAGAGGGTTGGTAATCACCGAACTGGATGGACCGGCCGAGGTTGACCCCGCTGTGGTACATGGCCGGAGCGCTGACCCGTGAGACGCCCAAGTTCTCGAAGGCCTTCCAGTCGCGGATGAGGACGTTGGTGTAGACGAGCGGCATCTTGACGCCATACTTGAGCGCCGTCTTCTGCTCGTCGGACATCTCTGGGCACAGGTGCGGGATGATTCCGTTGTAGCACCCCATGACCACGTGGCGCGCCCGTACCTTCTCGGCCTTGCCGCCGCGCACATAGGTGACCTCGACCTCGTGGGCCACATCGGGATCGCCGATGTGCCGCGCCGCAACGCCCATGCTGTTGAGGCGAATCCGCGCGTCGGAGCCCTCGCGGTCGATGAGGTCGTAGCGCAGCCGCGACGTCATCGAGTCGTCCAGCGTAGTGCCCGGAAGCGCCTCGGGAATCATGGCGCGCACCAGCAGCCGCGCCAGGGTCGCGTTGCCATCGGGGAAAACGATGTCCGGCCGATCGTCCCACTCGTCTTCGCGACCGTGCTGTCCGCCGCCGATGTGGGCCAGGGGGCCGACCAGGGGAAGGGGGTGGAGGTCCATGCCCTGGAACCCGGGGTACCCCTGAGCCCAGCCATAGAGCGCCGGATGGCCGTCGATGCCCACACAGAAGCTGCCCTTCGGGCGGTCATCGAAGAACGGGATCACGTCGGGGTGAGCCTTGACGAGGTCGAGCAGGAAGTCCCGATAGCTCATCCGAGCCAGGCGCTCCTTCTTGTCGGCGTCCGACAGACCGGGCATGTAGTCCGGGTTGGCGCTGTCGTCGTAGAGCCGCGCGATGTCTCGCTGCGCCTCCGGCGACATCGGGGTCTTCGCGAGCCACTCCGCCCAGCTGCCGGATTGCCCGCCGCGTCCCATCACCAACCGATCCTCGCCGAACACCTCCTTGCCGAAGAACGTGGCACTGCCGAGCCCCAACGATCGGTAGAACCTCCCACCCGCAGCGCTGGTGGCGTTGGCGCTGTCGATGTCGATGCCGACCGCGGCGAGGAGCGTCCTGGATACGGCGCTGAAGTGGCCGACGGACTCCAGGTACGACGTGCCGCCGTTGAGCATCAGCGTGCGGCCACGATAGGTCATCTCGTTGCGCTTGGCATGGCCGCCGAAGTCGTCGTGGTTGTCGAGCACCAGCACCCGGGCGCCGCGGCCCGCCGAGGTCAGGAAGAAATAGGCTGCCGAGAGCCCGCTCAGCCCCCCACCGACCACCACGCAGTCGTAGGTCTCGCCGGTGTCGGCGGCATCGGCCCAGG
>DASCOT010000056.1:0-23763 GCA_036012155.1 Acidobacteriota bacterium | reverse complement strand
CGAAATGGTGGACACCCCCAGTTCCTCGAAGGCACTCCAGTCGCGCACCAGGACGTTGGTGTACATCTGAACGGCGCGTGCGGCGAGGCTCAGCGCTTCCTTTTGCTTGCTTGGAAGCTCGGGGCACAGGTGCGGGATCATCGTGTGGTAGCAGGCCAGGACGCAGCCCTTGCCGCGCGCTCGATAGGCCTTGCCGTCGCGGACGTAGGTGACCTCCGTCTCGCGAGGGTCGGAGCTCAGAACCTCGGGCTCATCGCCGATGTGACGTACCCGGACGGCGGCGCTGTTGAGTCGCAGCCGCACTGGCGAGCGCGAATCATCGAGCGTCGAGTAATCGGTCCGCTGTAGCTCGAGGTCCGCCATCGAGCCGGCAGGCAGGGCCGCCGGGATCAATGAACGCACGATCATCCGCGCTACGTCGGAATTGCCAGCCGGATAGTAGACATCGGTCTTACCGTGGTCGGGGAGCGCCGGCGACTCCGCCGGAATCGGGATCCCCAGCCCCTCGAAGCCCGGCAGCCCGCGATAGAGGGCGAACCAGGCGCTCGAGGTGTCGGCGCCCAGGCACCAGATCCCACCCACCAACGGCAGCACATCCGGATGTACCTTGACCAGGTCGAGCAGGTAGTCGCGGTAGCTGATGCGCTGTAGCCGCTGGATCTTGTCGTCCCTCGATAGCCCCGGCAGATAGTCGCGCCGATCGTGCCAGAGCCGCAGCAGATCCCGGCGCACCGTCTCAGACAGAGGCGTCTTGGCGAGGAACTTCTCGCTGGGTCGCCGGACGCTGCCGCTGACCAGAGCGTCTTCACCGAAGCTCTCTTCGTGAAAGAACACGGCCGGCTCCAGCCCCAGGTCCCTGAACATCCCGCGATGCATGTTGTTGGTCGGATGATCGAGCTCGACGCCGATGTCTTCCAGCATCTCCCGCGCCGGCAACGGGTAGCGCTCCGGTTGCACCATGTAGACGGTGCCGCCGGTAGCGAGCAGTACCTCGCCGTCGTGCTCGAACTCGTTGCGCTTGGCGTGGCCGCCAAAGTCGTCGTGGTTCTCGAGGATCAGGATGCGGGCGTCGGGGCCCGCCTCCTTGCGGAAGAAATACGCCGCCGACAGACCACTGAGGCCGGCACCGACGACGATCAGATCGTAGGTCTCGCCGGTGTCCTCCGCTTGATCAAACGCCATCCCGTCACGGGCGGCGTGCGCCGCCTCGAACGAGCCCGGATGCGAGCCCCGCATGCCGGTGCGGGCCGGCGGGTAGTAGCCCGTCGCCTTCTGGGGCGCGTAGGCCGGTGTCATGCCACCGGCGTGTAGTCGGGCCGGCAACGCCAGCGCGCCACCGACGGCAACGCTGACGCCGTTGACGAAATCCCGGCGAGTGATGTCGCGGCTCATACCGAGGTCGCGGTCGCTCATGCCTATCCTTCGGCTAAGGGTGCAACTTCGGTCATGTACCACTTGATGAAGCCAGCCGGCCCGCCCTCACGCCGGGCGTACGGCTGCCCGTGACCGCCATGGTTGTAGCGGCTGCTGCGGATTCCGTGCTGGTTGTTCTCGACGATCCAGAGATCCTCCTGGTAGGTGACGTCCCAGAGCTCGATCATGCGCTCGACATCCACCTCCGAGTCCTTGGCGTCTCCCTTGACCAGCCAGAAGATCTCGACGTCGGTCAACAATATGTCTCGTGGGGTAAACCGGGCGACCGCGAGGTAATCGTCGTAGGCGGCGAAGAACGACGTCGAGAAGCCGGTCGTGGCGCCGCGCCGCATGTGGGTCCAGTCGTCCAGCAAGAGCGGCGCCACCGGCATGCCATCGAGGCTGCCGGTGACGTACTCGGGGGACAGGTGGACGTTCATCGTGTAGCTGTCCTCTCTTCGCGTAGCTGACAGCTGACGCCTTGGCTGGCCGGGGTGCTCGTGGTCTGAGATCTGCTCCTCGATGTCAGTGATCTGCTCGGGGCTCATGACGTGCGATTGCTGCCACCATTGCACCGCCACCAGCGACTTGTGGGCCGGCTCGCAGTGATAGCACTCCTCGAAGTTCTCGATCGCCAGCTTCCAGTTCGCCTTCGTCGGGTGCTTTGCGCGAGCGGCTATCTTGAGCCCCGCGGTTCCATACATCTGGGAGATCCGACGCCAGTTGGCCACGAAGGGGTCGAATTCCGCCGGTTCTCCGTCGGCAAGGCTGACGAAGATGAATCCTTCGACCAGTTCTATGTGGGCCGGGTGCATCCCGTGCTGGTCCTCGTCGAAACCCTCCGGCATCCCGGTCGGCAGCGAGATCAGCTTGCCGTCGAGATCGTACGTCCAGGCGTGGTACGGGCAACGAAAGACCGGCGTGTTACCGCTCGGACCGGGCTGTACTACGGACAGCCGCGGGTCTGCCGCGGTGCCGTCGAGCCTCGCCGGGCCGGGCAGGTCCTTCTCGTAACCGTGCAGGCAGAGCCGCGATCCGCGGTGTCGACAGACGTTGTGGAAGGCGTTTACGGTGCCGTCGTTGGCTCGCAGGATGATCACGCTGTCGCCACGCCCGAACTCGAAGACGAAGTAGTCGCCGGCATTGGCGATGCGGCTCTCGTGGTCGGCCATGAACCAGAAGTGCTTGCGCAGAAAGCTCTCTTCGTTCGCGAAGTGCTTCTCCTCGAGGTAGTACTCGGCCGGAATAGTGGTTCCCTCCTGCCATCCTCCTGGATAGTCCGGCGCCTGACCGGGCGGCGACATGATGTCTTCGAGGAGCACGTCGCGCCCGTCGAAATCTAAGCCACCGTATGCCACCTCGGGCGGCATCGTGATCGGGCCCGTGCCTGCTTTGGTCGCGGCCTTTGCCCCGGCAGCCCTGGCTCCCGCTGACGTTCCCTTCTCCGCCAGCGTCTCGCCGCGCAGCGCCTTGGGAATCGCCACTGCTACGGCTCCCGCAGCAACCGACGACTTGGCGAAGTCGCGCCGGCTGACCTTCTTTCCCTTCTCTTTCTTGCTCATGCGATCCTCCGGCGGCCAGAATGTTCAGACGCTGTATGCAAGCACACGCGCGCTACTTTAACCACGGCAGCGCCTAATGACCTCGTCGTCTTGCATACGACGTGCCCGACAGATTGCGTCGAGGCGCGCAGCGTGCGGTTACCAGCCCCACCTCGATGGCTCAATGGGCGGACTGTCTTCCGGGTCCATAGACGGGCTGTCCGGGCCGTGCACCGGTATGCTCGCCATCGTCGACGACGACGACGCCGTTGACCAGCACGTAGTCGACGCCGAGGGAGTACTGATGGGGCTCGTCGTAGGTGGCGACGTCAACGACGGTCTGCGGGTTGAAGACGACGATGTCGCCCCAGTAGCCCGGCAGCAGCCGGCCCCTGTCCTCGAGCCGCAGAACCTGTGCCGGCAGCGAGGTCATCTTGCGGATCGCATCCGCCAGGGTCAGCAGCGGCTCATCGCGCACGTAGTGTCCCAGTACGCGCGGGAAGGTGCCGTAGAGGCGAGGGTGCACGACCCCTTCACCCAGGATGCCCTCTGGACGCACCGCCCAGCCGTCGGAAGCGATCGCCACCCACGGCAGCGTCATGATGCGACGAACGTTCTCCTCCGATTGGTTGTGGTGGATGCCGCCCGGAAAGCGACCGTTTGCCATGACCACCTCGAACAGGGCGTTGATCGGATCCGGGTCATTACGCTCTGCGGCGATCTCCGCCACGCTCATGCCGTCGTATTGTTTGACCGGGCTGTCGTTGCGAAGGCAGCAGAGGACGACGCCCTCGATGCCGCCGTGCTCCTCGAAGTACTGAATCCATTCAGGGTCGTTGCGGATCCGGTCGCGGTTGGTGGTGCTCCCCAGTAGCTCCTCGAGGTCCTCTGTCTCTCGCGCCCAGGTCGGGAAGAAGTTCGACCAGCCCTGGGTCATCGCCCTGTAGGGGTACTGGCTGGCGGTGATGTCGAGCCCACGCGCTCGGGCCTCCTCGATCATCTGGATAGCGGGCTCCAGGCGATCCCAGATGGCGCGCCCGCGAATCTTGAAGTGGGCGACGCTCACTGGCAGGCCGGTCTGTTCGACGATGTCGATCGCTTTCTGCAGCTCTTCCTGCAGCTGATATCCCTCGCTACCGATATGCGTCTCATAGACCACGGCGCCGTGGTCGACCGCCGCCTGCGCCATCGGGATCATCTCGTCGGCAAAGCGATAGCCGCCGCCGCGGAACCAGCTCGAGATGCCGATGGCGCCGTCGTGCACCGCCTCGACGATCAGCTGCTTCATGCGCTCCAGCTGTTCGGGGGTGGCGGCCTGCTCGACGCTGCCACCGACGACAATGCGCTTGACCTGCTGCGGTGCCACCTTGATGGCAACGTTGATGGAGGTGCCCTCGCGCAGTAGGTGCTCGAAGTAGCCGTCGAGATCGGTCCAGTCGACCTCGACACCCTGGCTGCGACCGCTGCGCTGGCGTTCCTCCAGCACCTCGCCGGCGAGCGGTACCACCGACGAGCGCTCGCCGCCGACATCCAGCGTTACCCCCTGGCGGACCTTGCTCTGTCCCGTGCCGTCGACCAGCAGCGTGAAATCCGAGTGGCTATGGATGTCGATGAAGCCGGGGGACACGGCCTTGCCGGTGGCGTCGATGACCTGTGCGGCGACGGCGTCGGAGAGGTCGCCGATGGCAGCGATCTTGCCGTCTCGCACGCCCACGTCGGCGCTGAACCAAGGGTTGCCGCTGCCATCGAAGATACGTCCCCCCTTGATCAGAACGTCGAAGTGCGTGGCTCCCTGGGAGACCGATGCGCTCGAGGAGGCCGGAGTGCCAGCGACCGTCAGCGCGGCGGCGGTTCCGAGGACAACCGCAAGGCGGAGCGTAAAATCGGAAATTCGATGTAGCGAGACCTTCTTCATGGGTGATGCTCCTTGATAGATGACCCGGGCGCTCTCATGGACGGTCGCTAGCGCCGCGACGATGCCTGGACGCGCTCCAGCAGATCGCGGTAGAGCGCATCCGCCTCCTCCACTCTGGGCTCCAGCAACGCGCGTTGACGCTCCCATTGTTGTAGCAACAAGTAGCGTGTCTCCCAGGGCTCCAGGTCGTCATCGGGAACGATCCGTGCTGCCATCAGCTCCTGAAGCTGCGCACGCTGAAGCGCCACCAACTCGGGTACGGCCTCCGGTTTCCAGAAGGGCTCATCGTCGACCGTGACGACGGTGGCGGCGCTGTGGGCGACGATCGCGTCGCGGCGCTCCTGACGCTGGCCCAGGGCGCGGACGGCGAGCCACATGCTGCGGTCTGCGGTGATCTCCGTGCGTAGTCGCACGCGGTCACGTCCGCCGGCCAGCTCCGACGCCACCACCTCACCGTGAACCAACAGCTCCAATCGGTCGAGCGGGTCGACATCGGGATTGAGCGACGCTTCGGCCTCGATCTGAAGCCGGGCACCACGCTCCACCTGGAGCTCCTCGCCGATCTCATGGCCGTTTACGGTGAATTCCAGGAACGGGCCGTTGCTGACGAATACCCGGCCACGCAGGAACGCGTCGTAGAACGCGTCGACGCTGAACGGGCCATCGAGCTTGACGTAGGTGCGCTCGACGCCGGGCAGGGTCGGCCCGAAGTAGGGGAAGTCGGCGCCGGCGACCGGCAAGACCTTGAAGCCGAGGTTCAAGAAGCTGTACCAGATATCGCCGAACAGACGGCCGCCCTGCAGCACCTCGATGAAGTCGACGATCCCGAAGGGCACATCCAAGGCGAGTCCCCGCCGGCCGTTGAACAGCTGTCCGAGGTGCGCGTAGCCCGAGATACCTCCTTGCCGGTGGGACTCCTCGAAAACGCGATGGTAGAGGAAGTAGGAGTCCGGATCCTGATGGAACGGGCGGTAGAGGTTGTGGTGGATCGTGTGGCCGCGCTGCACGGTGCGCGGGTCTTCCTGCCCGGAGACCAGCATGTAACTGTCGCGTCCGAAGTGCCCCTCCTCGCCCCAGGCGGGTTGCTTGAAGTGTGTGCCGGCGATGTTGCCCATCTCCAGCAGGTTGGCGACATGAACGTCTTCGGCCGCCAGTTGCCCCCACACGGCCTCGTCGTCGACCTTGTGCCGCTGGATGTGAACGTGGGAGTCGCCGGAGTACCAGCCGCGCGCTGGCAGATCCGCGTAGCGTTCCATCGCCACCGCGACGCGGCTGGTGTCGTCCTCCCGAATCTCGAAGCTGCTGCGGGCCACACGGTATTCGGGTCCCCGCGTGAGCACTAGATCGTACGTACCCACCGGCAAGCGGGTCTCGTAGTCGCCGTTCACATAGAAGGCCTGGCGGTTGTCCGACGGCCACAGCGTTCTGCCGTTGACCCAGACGAGACGGACCTCGTCGGTGAATCGATGAACCAGCAGTGCCTGTTCCGACGGCAGCGGCGCGCGACCGGTCGAGTCGTACACGCCTACCCGTGCCGGGATCGGGAGCTCTGAGCCGGCGTCCGTTACCGCTAGCTGCAGGCGGCCAAACGCCGTTGGCCTCTCGGTGCTGTTACTGCGGGCGATCTCGATGTCACAGAGCACGATGCCGCCCTGCCCGCCGACCGCGATGTCTGTGTGACGGATCCCCTGGCCGGCCAGACGGGCGCGATCGAGGGTCAACGTCAGGCTGCGGAACATCGCTCCCGGCTGTGGCTCGATACGCTCCGAGACGCCAATGCCCTCGCCGCCGTTCTGGTCCCAGCCGACGGTGAACGGCGCCGTCAGCTCCGGAACATAGGTGAGCGTCAGATTGACCGGCTCATCGATATCGAAGGCGTAGCCATCGTCGACGTCGAAGGCAATGATGGGGCCCACAACGCAGGATCGGTCGCCGATCGTCGTCATCTCGATGCGTCGCTCGGAACCCCACACCCCGAGCTCGGAGCGCTCTGCCGCCAGGACCCGGACAACCCGCTCCCGCTGCCATGGCATGAGCTTGACCAGACGCGCCTCGCCGCCGTGGGCGATCAGTGCCTCGGCAGCCGCGAGACAGAGCAAGACGACCACCAGACAAGCCAAGAGATTCTTGTGGTGTCCGAGTGTCATCCGTTGTCTCCTTGGGCCTGGTGCGGTCCCGTTCTTGCCCTCGTTCGATCTCTTGGGGTGTTCGCCCTGATCGTCGACACTGTGGCGCGACCAAGGCTACCGTGGCAGCAGTGTGACGACGGGTCAACTGTTGAGCGAACACGACAGCGGTGGTGTGGGCTGCCGTGATCGGAAGACCACGAGGTTCGACTGCAGTCCGGGGATCGCGAAAGATCAGCTAGCGCCGGGCGCGCGCAGAGACTCGGCCCGGCGGCGAGCCGCCGCCGCGGCCTCGGCGTCGTTGCGCAGATCATGCAGCTCGGCGAGCGCTTGCCAGACATCGGGGCTGTCGGGCGCCAGCACCGCGGCGGCCTCGAGCTGCTCGAGCGCCAGTTCGAGCCGCCCTTCGTACGTGTGCACGCGCCCGCGCAGCACATAAACCTGCCACCGACTCGTTACCTCCGTGCGCAGCAGGTCGATACCGCTAGCGTGGCCTGCCGCCAGTATGCGCTGGTACTCGGCAAGCGCCGTACGACCCTCGTCGACACGCCCGAGCCGGAGGAGCGCCTGCCCCCTGAGATAACGCGCCTCGATCAGCTCCGGAGCGCTGTTGAGGACGGAGGTGAGCACCTCGATGACCTCCTCGTCGCGCCCTTGCCTCAGGCGCAGCCGGCCCACCGCGAGGGAGATCTCGGCACGCTTGCTGGTCGCTGTCGAGGCGATTTCGCCCAACAATCGCTCTGAAGACTCGAGGTCGCCTCGCCCCATGTAGACCTGCACTGCCGCCAGCACTGGATCGGGGTCACCGGGCGATATCCGCATGGCGTACTCGAAGTCGGTCCGAGCCTCCTCGGCGCGGCCGAGCTCGAAGAGCGCCTCGCCGCGTGCGTAGTAGGCGGCCGCGAGGTCGGCAGTGCTGGACACCGCGAGGTCCGGCCAGCCATCTCCGTCGGCGTCCGCGTAGATGGCGCGCTCATACTCCTCCAGCGCCGGTGCAAACTGGTTCTGACGCGACAGAATCTGACCGAGCTCATAACGCACTTGGGCGTTGTCGAGACCGAGGTCGATAGCGCGTCGATAGGCCTGTTCGGCCTCGGTATTCAGCGCCAGCCGATCGTAGGTGTTACCCAGAGCCAACCACAGGTCGGCGTGGTCGGGATCGAGCGCGATCGCCCTTCGGAAGGCCGCGGGCGCGCGCTGGAGGTTTTCATCCACCAGCTCACTGGCGCCGAGGGTGCGGGCGAGTATTTCGACCGACGTCGGATCGTCGGGGGCCCGTTCAACGGCGGTCTCGGCGGTGACGATCGCGGCGGCCAGATCGCCAGAACCGATCTGTGCCACGATGATGTCGACAGCCAGCTGGACGTTCTCCGGATCGAGCTGCCAGGCGCGTTGAAAGGCAAGTACGGCGTCGTCTTGCTCCCCGCGCGCTACGTAGAGGTTCCCCAGGTTGCGGTGCGGCGTTGGCCACTCGGGGTCGGCTCGGGACGCTTTCAAGTAGGCGTCCTCGGCTTCCGCCCCGCGCCCCAGTTGCTCGTACAACTGCCCGACGAGGTTGAGCCCGTTGGCGTTGTCCGCGTCCAACACCAGGCCCTCGGCGGCAGCCTCCAACGCCTCCTCGACGCCGCCCTGCTCGGCTAGTCTGAGTGCGGCGCTGAAGCGCTCGCGGGCGGTACGTTCGTCAGCCGAGAGAGTCTGCGCTATCTGGCCATCCTGGATATCTCTGGCCGCCAACGAGCCCACGCGCACGGGCGTCACAGGGGCTGCGTAAATCGCCACCGTCAACGCGCCGACGGCAGGAATCATCGGCCAAGCCGGCGTGTTGCCACCACGCCCTTACCCTGTTGCGCGAGCAGCAGCTGGCCGGCATCGATGATACCGAGGGGCTCGCTCGTCCCGCCGGGCCAGACCACCTCGAGCTCGGCGCCGCTGGCGCCTCCCAGCCCGATGTGAACGTCGGTGCTGCTCTGCGAGATATAGGACGTCGCACTTGTGACCTCGAAGAATTGCTTGAAGGGCCGATTCGAGATCAGGTAGGTGGTAACAATGACACGGCTGCCAAAGGCATCGCGATTGGCGTCGCGGCCCCGCAGCCTCAGCACCACTCGTCGATTCTCTCGCGGGGAGATGTTCTGCAGCAGCTCGATCGGGTCGTCGATGTTGGACACGACGAGGTCCGGCCAGCCATCTCCGTCGGCGTCCCCGTGGGCGAGGGCGCGCGAGACGCGGGCGTGCTGCGAGGCCAACCCCGTCTCCGAGGTGATCTCTTGGAGCATGCCCTCGGCCCTTCTCGAGTCGGCCAGCCAGCGCTCGGCGTGGCGGTTGGCGAAGACCTGGTTGGGCTGGGCAAAGTTGTCGACGTCATCGAACACGTGCCCGTTGGCGATCACTACGTCCCGGTCGCCGTCGCCGTCCAGGTCGACGAAAACGAGCCCGAACCCGAGCGTGCTCCATGTGCTCTCGCCGGTGCCGAAGCGAAACGTCTCGTCGAGGAACAGCCCCGGCGTCGTTGAACGGTACATGTTGATAGCCTGGTCGGAGAAGTTCGTCACTCCGATCTCCGGAAGACCATCGCCGTCCAGGTCGCCTATATCCACCCCCATGCCCGATTGCGGAGTCCCGTTGACGCTCAGGCCGGCACCCGAGAACAGCCCCTGATCCTCAAAGCGCAGCGCGCCTCGGTTCGCGTAGAGGAAGTTGCGTGTGCCGTCATTAGCCACGTAGATGTCGGGTAGCCGATCCCCATCGGTATCGGCGATGGTCACGCCCAATCCCTTGCCGTCGGCGGCATTCGCGACCCCGGCCGTCACCGTGATGTCCTCGAATGCTCGACCGCCGATGTTTCGGTAGAGGACGTCGGCGACGCCATCGTAGAGCTCAGGCCGGCAGTAGCTGCGCTTCCCGCGGGTAAGATCACCGCAGACGGGCGCGCTGGCGACCTCGTAGTGGAGGTAGTTCGCCACGTAGAGCTCCGGGAACCCGTCGAGGTCGAGATCTCCCCAGGCGGCGCTGCTGCTCCAGCGCGCGTCACCGAGACCCAACGTCGCAGTCACGTCGCCATAGGTGCCGTCGCCGTTGTTGCGATAGAGAACGTTAGGGCCGAAATTGGCAACGAACAGATCGACGAATCCGTCGCCGTCGTAGTCGCCGGCGGTGACGCCCATTCCGAACCCGCTGTGCGCCACTCGGGCGCCGTCGGCGCGGTCGAAGAAACCGCCCGGCCGAGCGCGAAACATCGCGTTGGCGCCGGCTCCCGGAGGCGGCGTTCGTATGGGGACTGCACCCGGCATCGCTCCGCTGTCGACGAGATACAGATCCCAGTGGCCGTCGACATCGTAGTCCAGCCAGGCGACGCCGCCGCCCATGAGCTCCGGCAGGTGCTTGTCTGCGCTGAGGCCGGCGAAGTGGTCGAATTCAAGCCCGGCGGCACGGCTGGCGTCGGACAAGCGGATCATGGCCTGACCGTTGCCGTTGCTGCCAGCAGCGCCGCGCTGAGCAGTCTGCGGGACCGCTTCAGGTGCCGGTATGAGGAGCCCGGCGACGGCAACGCACGCGAGTCTCCGAGCCGTGCTTCGGGGCCAGGATCGTCGGTCCGCACCATCGCATGATCGCACCCGTGAATCTCAGGTAGTTGGTATCAATCATCCTATCCCGAACCGGACGCGACGATGGCGAGCGCTGTCCGGTCCTGATCATGACGCCGATCGTCCCCCGTCCACGCCACCAAGCGGACGCCGCTTCGGGGATACCTGCTTCAGAGTATCGCTCGGCAGGCAGCTTCTTGTCGTTCTGCGGTCTCGCTTGTTTGCGGTCGGCGCAACCAAAACATTGGAGCGACGGAACCAATTAGTTGGACTCAGGGGTGTCCGGACGTGCCGCGGACCGGCAGGGCGGGTCCCGTTCCGGGCTGTGTTGGCCACCGGGCCAGACGGCGATGGATCGGGATCCTCGGACGGAAGTGGCTCGAAAACCTAGGTGTGACGCCGGAATGCTCGAGAATGCGCCGCAATTCTCGAGCATACGGAAGCGCGGTGTCGACCGAGACGCCCCGAAAACAGGGCCGCGCGGCACGGTTCTTGCAGAAACTCAGACTCGACTGTAGATATATCGCCCGTCTCGGATGACGGGTACTCCCAGGGAGGAGGTTACGATGCGCGCTACGCTCTCCGTCATGACTGTTGCTATGTTGCTGATACTGCCCACGCAGGTGATGGCGCAGGGCAGGCAGCTGACCGGGGTTGTCGTCGGAGAGGTTGTGGACGCGGATGGTGCGGGGCTGCCCGGCTCCACGGTCACCATCGAGGGGGAAAACCTCATCCAGGCATCTCTCTCGGTGACAAGCGATGTCGCGGGGGCCTTCCGGTTTCGTAATCTCAGGCCGGGAGCATACATCGTGACGGTCTCACTCACCGGCTTCCAGACGATAGCCTACAACGTCCGGGTGAACGTCGGCACGACCGCAACCGTGCTTGCGGAGCTGGAGTTGGCGGGGGTTTCAGAGACGGTAACAGTGATCTCCGAGACGCCGTTGATCGACATCGAGTCGTCATCGATTACGACGTCATACGGCGCCGATATGCTGGAAAACGTTCCGGTGGTGCGTGAGTTCACCGACATGACGAACTTCGCCCCGGGCTTCGCCGACAAGGGAGCCTATGGCGCCGGCGGCAACCACGCCGAGGGCTCCAGCGCGCATCGGGTGGGTTCGGCAACCAACGGCTACCGGCTCAACGGCGTTGATATCACCGAGAACGAATGGGGTACCAGCTGGGTCAACCCGAACGTCGATACGATCGCCGAGATCCAGATTGTCGGTATTGGCGCCAGCGCCGAGCACAGCGAGTTCACTGGAGCGATGATCAACTTGGTGACCAAGGGCGGCACCAACGAGCTTCACGCCGCCGGCTCTTTCTACTGGGAGAACGGCGATCTGAGATCCGACAACTCGGGCGGCATCATCGATCTCCAGCGCGGCAAGTACTCCTACGACCGCGAATGGTCCGTCAATGTCGGTGGCCCGTTTGTGCGCAACAAGCTGCTCTTCTTCGGCAGCGTCGGCCGTAATGAGACGCTCGATTCGGTTGTCGCCGACGAGATCTGGGAGTCCGGTGGAATCGCCGTCGACGATGCCCAGCAGGGTAACGATCGATGGACAATGCACGGCAGGGTGGATTACCTGCTCAACGAAACCAACACGCTCGGGTTCATGGTCAACTACGATCCGGGCCACGAGACGAACCGCGACCTGCGAACGGGTTCGCCGCTCGACGTCGCCATGGATACCGATTACAACAGCTTGACCCTGTTGTTGTCCTGGCAGTCCCAGTTGGGCGACAATACCTTCACTGATCTCCGCTTCGCATCGAATAGGGCGGACTTCTTGCGCCTCCCGCTAGTGTGCTGCGAGCTACCCGACTACTGGTTCAACAACTCGAGGAGGATCACCCGGGGCTTCCTGGAGGACGAGGACAACGGCCGCAAAGAGGTCACGGCAACGGTGACCCAATACGTCGACGACTTCCTGGGCGTCGCGCATGACGCCAAGATCGGTCTCCAGTACAAGGACAGTTGGTCCGCCTGGATTGCTGGTTATACCGGCCTCGGTGCTCTGTACACCTACAACTACTATGGCTACTCGTACACATACGGGTATATCTACGACATTGGCCTCGAGGGCCAAATCGTAACCTCCGCAGCCTTCCTTCAGGATGACGTTACCGTTACCGACAACGCCACCCTCAACCTCGGGCTGCGCTTTGAGAGGACCAACTGGCACGAGAGACTCGACGGCAAGTCGACCGGGAACCCCTGGGCGCACCAGCTCAACTACGTGGCGCCACGCTTAGGTGGGACCTGGGATCTGGGCGGCGATGGCCGTGGCGTTTTGCATGGCAGCTGGGGGCGCTACTTCGAAAAGAGCGTCATCTCACACGTCTCTACGGCCAGCGGCACCGCCTACCAGGACCCATACCAACCCTACGCGTCGTACTACTACGACATACCCGACGGTTTCTTGGCCGACCCGAAAAACCCGACGCCCGACGAACTGTTGGCGCTGCAAGAGCTTGTTTTCGTACCCGAAAACCTGGTTACGCTCGACGCCGCCACAATTCCGCTGGCCGACGGCGTGCAGGGGATGCACACGGATGTCTTCAACATCGGATTCGAGCTCGAGTTCGTCGATGACTGGGTCGTGGGCCTCGACTACATCCACAAAGACGACAGCAACTTCATCAGGGCGATCGACCAACTCGAGCCACGTGTCTACACAGCCTTCGAATACACCAGCCCCGACGCGACGTTAGCGAACGGAGACGTGGTGCCCGGGACGACGCAGACGCTCTATTCCAAAACAGACGGCCTGCGAGAGCCCATTCTCGGCAACCTCGACTACTACTGGCGCAAGCACGATATCGTGACGCTGACGCTCGACCGAAGGCGAACGGGTTCCGGTCTCAACATCAGCACCTCGCTCGCCTACCAGAACAACAGGGGATCGCTGGAGAATGGCGACGGCGAGAGCCTCTGGGGCTGGGGCCCGGACGCGGCAAACAACCCGAACTTCAACGGCAACCCGTTCGCCTCGGATGGTCCGTTGCGCTTCAGCAGGAAGTGGAGCTGGAAGGTCCTGGGCAACTACAGGCTGCCCGGAGACATCCTTGCGGGTGTCTACTACAACCTGTCGTCGGGTCGGCCGTGGAACCTCCAGGTAGATCACAACAGCCGAGCGGGGGGACTGACCGTTTTGCGCAACATGCCCTACGGCGCCACACACATCGAGAAGATCGGCAGCAGGACGTGGGACTCGCTCAATCAGCTCGATCTGCGGCTGTCGAAGTCCTTCAATATCGGGGCGGAAGGCCGGTTGGAGCTGATGGTCGACGGATTCAACTTGCTCAACGACTTCTCCCCGACCGGCGTCAGCGAGCGAATCAACCGAGAGTTCCGCGTCGCCGGAGGCTCCTCGGTCGGGTCGCCTCGCTCATCAAACTCACTGCTGCCCGGGCGGCAGTTTAGGCTCGGCACCCGACTCTCCTTCTGATCGGCTGACGCCTAGCGGTAAAGCCGGGTGTGGTGATCCATGGGGCCGGATGGCTCCATGGATCACCATGATTTCGTCGAAGGCCATGGCTTGCTACGCCCGTATCCTGCTCGCGCCATCGTTGCTGTAGGTCAGTGGGGCACGAGCCAACGCTCGGAGTACGCTGATCGGGAAAGCTCGGAGGGCGGGATGTGCAGGATTGAAACAGGCAGCCAGGTGACCTGTTGACGAGCCGCCGTCGCGATCTCGATCTCGGGATAACCCGGGAGATCACGCGTCGCGACTTCGTCTCCGGGGCCAGCGTCGCGCTGAGCGGCAGCCTGGCGCTGCCGTGGGCGCAGACGAGCGCCTTGGCGAGCCCCGCGGCCCAGGGAGCGAGCGTACAGGCACTCGCCGATACGTACCCCCCGGCGCGCACCGGGCTGCGCGGCAGCCACGAGGGCTCCTTCGAGGTCGCTCACCAGCTTGTCGAAGGCACGCGCTGGGACGCGCCGGAGGAGACGGATGAGCACTACGACCTGATCGTGGTCGGTGCCGGCCTCAGCGGTTTGGCGGCGGCGTGGTTCTTTCACGAAGCGGTTCCCGACGCACGCATCCTGATCCTCGACAACCACGACGACTTTGGTGGCCATGCCAAGCGCAACGAGTTCTGGCTCGACGGTCAGATGCACCTCTCACACGGCGGCACGATCTTCATCCAGAACTTGGACCGCTACGGCGAGGCAGCCCAGCGGCTGATCCGCGGGATCGGCATCGACGTCGGCCGCTACTCCGAATTCGTCGACAACGATCTGTACAGCTCGCTCGGCCTGCGCCGATCGGTCTTCCTCGATCGCGAGACGTTCGGTTCGGACGATCTGCTGGTAGGCGAAGGCCGGCGCGGCTGGCGCGACTTCCTGGCAAGTTCGCCATTGTCCGAAAGGGCTCGCGAGGACATCGTGCGATTGCAGGAGTCGAACGTCGACTATCTTGCGCACCTGAGCTCCGAACAGAAGGTCGAGTTTCTGCAGCGCACCAGCTACGAGGACTTCCTCCTGAACGCGGCCAACGTCAGTCGCGAGGCGATCGCTTTCCTCGAGAGCTCGGGCGGCTGGACGGTCGGTTTCGATGCCGTTCCCACCTGGCTCGTCGCCGGCTCGCCGGGAACGACCGGCCTGGGACTGGGCGACGACGATGACCGCGGCAATAGGCGCGATCGGCGCGCCTTCTTCCAGTTTCCGGACGGCAACTCGTCGATCGCGCGTCTGATCGTCCGGTCGTTGATCCCGAAGGTCGCTCCGGGCACGACGATGGAGGACATCGTCGATGCCCGATTCGACTATGGCAAGCTCGATCGCGAGGGCTCGCCCGTGCGCCTGCGGCTGGAGAGCACGGCGGTGCGGGTCGGCCACCGAGGCGATCCGCAGTCCGCCGACGAGGTCGATGTCACCTACGTCCGCCGCGGCCGCGCCCGGCGAGTTCGTGCCGATCGTTGCGTGCTGGCCTGCTACAACGGCATCATCCCGCGCCTCTGCGACGAGCTACCGGACATGCAACGTCGGGCACTGTCGAGCTCACTGAAGGCGCCTCTGATCTATACGAATGTCCTGATCCGGAACTGGGCCGCCTTCGCCAAGCTCGGTGTGCGATCGGTGCGCTGCCCGGGTAGCTACTTCGAGAACGTCAACTTGCCGCCAGCGATCAGCATCGGGAGCTACCGCCACGCAACCACGCCAGACGATCCGATCGTCGTCCGCATGTGGCGCATTCCACTGGAACCCGCGGCCCGCGGCCGGTCGGTCCCCGAGCAGTGGAAGGCTGCCCGGCGCGGTCTGCTGGCGACGACGTTCGAGACCTTCGAACGTAACATCAGGGATCAGCTGGGCCGGATCCTGTCTGGCGGTGGCTTCGATCCGGCGCGCGACATCGAGGCGATCACGGTGAACCGCTGGCCGCACGGGTACGCCTACGGCCAGGACATGGAGACTGGCCAGGTCGCCTGGAGGGTCGACGAGGTGCCGCCCGAGCGTGCCTCGTGGCTCATCGCTCGCAAACCCTTCGGTCGTATCGCGATTGCCAACTCTGACGCCGGCGCCTGGGCCATGACCGAGACCGCCATGGCCCAGGCTCACCGCGCCGTGAGCGAGCTCTTGTCGGAGAAGACCTAGCCTGGTGGCGGCGGGGCGCCCTGATGGCGTCCCGGCAGCTCGTGTCGAACAGCCTGACGCCTCAGTTGACGCCTCGGACCTCATAGGCCGTCTCGATGAGGAAGGCGCGGATCGCCTGCACATCCTCGTCGGCAAGCTCCTGGTCGAACGCGGGCATGCCATTGGCCTCGAGCAGACCCTCGAGCACGATCGTCTGGAATCCCTGGTGCATGCTCGGTTCCATGCGCAGCAGGTTCGCCGCCACGGCGGGCTGGTCGTCGAGCCGATGGCAGGCGGCGCAGAGCACACGGAAGACGCGCTGGCCCCGATCGAGTGTTTCTTGTGCGACATCCGGGCGCGGCGGCAGTGGCACGTCGGGGTGTGCGTCGACGATCGGCGGCACCGGCACCGGCCCGCCCCCGAGCTTGAACGCGATGATGCGCCCGGCGTTGCCGCGCTCGATCGCCGCCGAGCCCGCCGGAAATGGACGGGCGTTCTCTCCACCGCCGTAGCCGGCGAGCACCGCGATGTACTGGACACCGTCGACGAGATAGGCGACGGGAGCCGCCATGATGCTCGTCCCCACCTCCAGGTCCACGAGCTCCACTCCCGTGTCGGCAGCATAGGCTTTCAGGCGGCCGTCGACCGTGCCCTGGAACACGAGGTTGCCCGCCGTTGCCAGCAGGCCACTGTTGTAGGGGAAGCGATAGTTGATCCTCCACGCTTCACTCTGGGTGATCGGGTCCCAGGCCTTGAGGGCATGAGGCCGCTCGTGCTCGGGCGCGTCATAGGGGAATGAGCCGCCTTGGGTGCGTACCCCGGTGGTTTGCCGGCCGGGTGTGTACTCCACATCGGGGTCGAGAGCGAAGGTCGTGGGCCACTCGATGGTCGGCACGTAGACGAGCCCCGTCACCGGGCTGAACGCCATTGGGTGCCAGTTATGTCCACCCCACCAGGATGGAGAGACTTCTTTCGGCTCGTCGTCGTAGTCACCGGCGGGCACCTGTACCGGACGCCCCGTCTCGAGGTCCACGTGCGTCGCCCAGTTCACTGCCACGTAAGGCTCCGCCGACAGCAGCTCGCCGGTGGCGCGGTCGATGACGTAGAAGAAGCCGTTCTTCGGCGCCTGCATGATGACGCTGCGTTGGCGCCCGTCGATCTCCAGCTCGGCCAGCACCAGGTTGGCGGTGGCCGTGTAGTCCCAGTTCTCTCCGGGGGTCGTCTGATAGTGCCAGGCGAGGCGGCCGGTGTCGGGGTCGATCGCCAGGATCGACGCCAGGAACAGGTTGTCGCCGCCGGCGGGGCTGCGCATGGACACCGGGTATAGCGATGCGTTTCCCGTCCCCACGTACAGCAGGTTCAGGTCGGGGTCGTAGGCCGTGTCGCCCCATACCGTGCCGCCGCCGCCGAACTCCCAGCGCGAGTCCGGGTCCCAGGTGGCCGCAGCCATCTCCAGCTCGGGATGCTCGAAGGGCAGCTCGGGGTCGCCCGGAACCGTATAGAAGCGCCATGCCTGCTCGCCCGACTCCGTGTCGTAGGCGGTAACGTAGCCGCGCACCCCGAACTCGGCACCGCTGTTGCCGATGACGACGCGATCTCGCACGACGCGAGGGGCACTGGTGATCGTGTAGTCGCGATCGCGATCGATCAGCGTGTCCTGCTCCCAGAGCGGCTCGCCCGTGCGCTCGTCCAACGCGATGAGCCGACCGTCCAAGGAAGCCACGTACACAGAGCCCTTCCACACCGCCAGGCCACGGTTGACGATCCCGCAGCAAGCCCTGCGGGCCCAGCTGCCGGGCACCTGCGGATCGTAGGTCCAGATCTCCTCGCCAGTGGCAGCGTCCGTTGCGTGGACACGGCCCCAGGTGCTACTGGCGTACAGCACGCCATCAACAACGACTGGCGAAGCCTCCTGCGGCCAGGTGGTGCGCAGGTCGTACTCCCAGGCGAAGCCCAGCGTGCCGACGTTGTTCTGGTGGATCTGGACGAGCGGCGAGAAGTGCTGCTCGGAAAACGTACGACCGCCGGTGAACCAGTTCCCCGGCTCCTCGTCCGCACGCGCGATCCGAGCGCCGTCGACGGTACTGATGCCCTCGGCGGCTGTCTCCTGGCGTCGCACGGTGCCTCCCATCGAGGCTTCGTCAAATACGAAGCCGAGCACCATCGCGGCGACAACTGCGGCAATTGCCGCAGCGCCCAGCTTGTGTGGGTTCAACCGGTAACTCGCGGACAGCTTCTGTCGAGGCGCGCTGCTCATCTCCACGCGTCCGAGCTCCCGCTGATGATCTTGCCCTCCATGAAGACGGCTTCGGGCTGCACCGTGTGGATCGCGTAGCGGTCCACCTCGAACAGGTCCCGATCGAGCACCACTAGATCGGCGAGCTTGCCCACCTCGATCGAGCCGAGCTGGTCCTCCATGCGGAGCTGATAGGCGCCGCTCGAGGTGTAACCCTTGACCAGATCCTCCAGATCCAGGCGCTCGCTCATCGGCAGCCTGATCGGCGCCGCCTCGCCCTGTTGGTGGTATTGGCGGTTGTGGCCGATCTGCATCCCCAGATAGGGGTTCGCCCGCTCCATTCCCCTGAGCGATGTCACGTCGCTGGAGAAGGTCACGACGGCACCGTCATCCAGCAACGGCTGCACCAGCAACATCCTCTCGAAGCGATCGCCCAGGGTGAGGGCGGTCAATGGTAGCCGGTCTCCCAGGCCATGCCACTGGGGCGTGTAGTTGGCGATCACGCCCAGCTGCTTGAAACGGGGATAGTCCGCCGTATCGATGATGTCCAGGTGGCAGATGGTGACGCGGGGGTAGAGCTCGCCGTCGACCAACTCGCGAGCTGCTTGCACGGCATCGAGCGCGATACGAACGCCGCGGTCGGCCATGATGTGCAGGTGCAGATCGAGCCTGGCCTCGTGAAGCTGCACGATGAAGTCGGTCAGCTCTTCGGTGTCGAGCAGGGTCGTGCCCCGGTTGCCTGGGTCGTCGCTGAACGGCTCGAGCACCGCGCCGGTACGGAGCTCGTCTGTGCCGTCGAAGTGGATCTTGATGGTGTTGAATGTCAGACGCTCGCCGCCGTAGGTGCGTCGCAGTCGCAACAGCTCGTCGATCGCACCGGGCACGTGATCGGGCAGGAAGATGTGGTAGGCGGCCTCGTAGCGAAGCGGCAGCCGACCGGCCGCCTCCAACTCCGCCACCAGCGAGTACGTCAGCTCGTGATAGTCGAAGTTCCCGGCGTCCAAGAGCGTGGTAACGCCGAGACCTGACAGGTACTCCAGGAAGGTGGCGATGCCTTCCTTGTTGACCTCCCGATCAACTTCAGCAGCAATGGGCCGCGCATAGGGCCAGGCGGCGAATTCCTTGATCCAGCCGGTGGGCTCCCCATCGGCATCCCGCACGAACATCGACAGACCGGGTACCGGGTCGGGTGTATCGGTGTCGACCCCCATCATCTCGAGCGCCACGGAATTGACCCAGACGCTGTGGCCGGTGCCGTCTCCAAGCATCACCGGTCGATCCGGCACGACGCGATCCAGATCTCTCTTGTGTGGGCCCGCCTTGCCGTACACATGCCCGGACCAGCTACCCATCTCGATCCAGGCAAGGTCCGGGTTGGCTCGGGCATAAGCCTCCACCGCCGCAACGACCTCCTCATTGCTTCCGCCGCTGGGCAGCCTCCCTCTGGGACCACCACCCACGGGCACCGCGGCATACCCGGCAGACACCCTCCCCATCAGGCCCGGGTGTGTATGCGAATCCACCAGACCGGGAAGGGTCAGCCTACCGCCGAGGTCATGGTGCTCGGTATCGGGGCCGACGAAGCTCTGAACACCCGCATCGTCGCCTACGTAGACGAACCTACCGCCCTTGATCGCCACGGCTTCCGCCCAGGCCCGGGCTTCGTCGAGGGTGAAGATCCTGCCGCCCCGCAGGACCGAATCGGCCGGGCCACCCGCATCGCCCGGCGACGTATCCTCGGTCGACGGCTGACAGGCAAGGAGGCTCAGACCGGCCAGCAAGGCAATAGGTAGCCGAGGCCTGGTTTCCGTCATCGATCTACTCCGAGTCGGTGGGCTCTCCGCTCGCCACCGCTCCGCCCATGTACCACTTGATGAAGTTGGCAGTGGTGCCTTCAAGGGTGGAGTACGGGCCTGAACGATAGGCGCCCGAGAGAATGCCCCTGTGGTTGTTGTCGATGACCCAGATGTCTTCCTGGACGATGATCTGCCAGAAGGACTTGAGGGTCGCCAGATCGTAGTCGCGTCCCTCGACGGCGTCCGGATGTGCCAGCCAGATGGCCTCGCAGTCGGTGAGCGCGACATCCCGAGGCGTGAAACGGAGTGCGACGACATAGTCGTCATAGTTCTGCCAGTAGCCCGTGTAGTGGCCGGTCCGCGCCTCGTTGGTGCCGTGCGTGGGCTGTTCGACAGCGGGAAGCAACGGTGCCACCGATTTGCCGTCGACGGCCCCGGTGACGAAGCCGGCGTTGAGGTTCCCGACCAACCTCGGCCCTCGCTCGGGCCCGTCGGGCCGGACCCTGCCCGCCGGTGTGAGCCATTCGGACACCGCCGAGCTGCGTGCTGCCATCTGTTCCGGCGAGAGCTCGTGGTCGTAGTGGTGGGTGGTGACCAGCCCCTTGTGGGTCGAGCCGCAGTGGTAGCACTCCGCGAAGTTCTCCAATACCAGCTTCCAGTTGGCGTGGATCGGGTGGCGCTCACGCCCGACGATCTTCAGTCCCGCATGTCCGTAGTAGCGGCCCATGGTTCGCAACTGCGCGATGGAGGACTCGAAGTCCGGCGGCTCATCCTGCGACAGGTTGACGAAGATGCTGCCCTCGGCCGTTCGCAGATGACACGGCACGAGGCCGTTGTTCGCCGGGTCGAAATCCTCCTGCATGCCGTAGGCGTAGGTCAGCTTGCCATCGATGTCATAGGTCCAGGCGTGGTACGGGCAGCGGAACACAGGCGAGTTGTCGCTCTGGCCGAGTTGCTTGACGGACAGGCGAGGATCGCCCGGGACTGCATCGGCGTCGTGGCGGCATAACCGCGATCCTCGATGCCGGCAGACGTTGTGGAAACCCCTGACTTCTCCCGCCGAGTCACGCACCAGGATGACGCTGTCGCTGCGCCCGTACTCGAACACGAAGTAATCTCCCGGCTGGGGAATACGGCCTTCGTGGTCTACGTAGAGCCAGAGGTTCTCGGCAAGGTAACGCTCGTCAGCGAGGTAGTGTGTCTCATCGACGTAGTACTCGGCCGGAATCGTCGTGCCCTCCTGCCAGCGATCTCGGTAGCCCTGGCTCATCGGCTCGCCTTGCTCGCCAGGCGGGAGCTCGAACGGGTGCCGCTCACGATGGGGGAACCTCGGCGAGCGCCCTTGCGGCCTCGCGGAGCTTGCCGCTGACGATGAACAGCGCCTCCCGAAGCGAGCCATCGGCCTGCGCCTCGAGCTTGGCGATCCCGGCAGCCGTGTCGGAGCCTCGTCCGGCGCGAAGTTGTGAGTAGATTGCGTGGAGCTCCGGACTGACCGGGCGTGGATGCTGGTCGAACTCCCACATCCAGCCGGTCGGCTCGTAAGAGAGCAGCCTCTCGGCGCGGTAGGTCGCGGGCGAGACCCGCTTGCCCCACAGCATCGTGTTGACTTCCTCGAGCGCCCTCGCCGCAGTCTCGGGCTGTCCATCGGCAGCAGCGAGACGGGCTCTCTGGAGCGCAGCCAGATCTTTGGCGTGCCGGCTTCCTCTCAGACGCTCCTCGGTGTTGAGAAGCCAGGGGACGAGATCGTGTCGGGTCTTCATCAAGAGGGCGTTGACGACCGTTGCCTGATCGCCATCCGCCACTGAGGCGAAGGCTGCTGCCAGCCGTTGCGCCCCCGTCCGAAGGCCCTCTGCCGCCTGCCTGGCGTCCCCGAGCAACGCAGTCGGTGCCGGGACAGCGGCGAGCGTCTGCTCGATTTCGTCGAGCTGCTGGGTGACCCAGTCGGCGATCTCCGAGAAGCCGACGGGCAGGACGACAGCCTGGTCCATCCGCAGCACGCCGAGCGCCCCGTGTCGCAGGTCGTGTTCCAGGTTGCCGTAGTCCTCGGCTCGATACACATCGTGCTGCGTGTGGTAGTAGCGACTGTAGGGCACGTCGCCCGTCCAGCTCAGGGTTGCCACCGCTCCGCCCCGAACCCCTCCGAAGGACCAGGCATCGACGCCGGTGCTGACGTGCTCACGCACCGTCACCCGATCATCGAGGCCGAGGTCGACCAGCAATTCGCGTTGGAAGGCAACCTGGTCGGGGGTGGCACGCACCTGGCCCTCGCGCCCCGTCCAGCCGGCGATGTCGAGGTTGAAGGCATAGGCCAGGCGCGAAGTGATCTCCGGATGCGCCCGGATGAATGCGTGGGAGCCGGCCAGCCAGTCGAACTGGGTCCACAGCCCCCCGACTTCTTCGCTGCCGAAGGCAATGAACAGGAAGCTACGCCGCGGCCGGTAGCCTTCCGAGACCACGCGGGCAAGCTCCAGCATGACGGCCACACCGACGCTGTCGTCCTGGCCTCCTTGCCACCAGCGGTCGTGGTGCGCCGAGACGGTGATCCATTCGTCCGGATATTGCGTGCCCCGGATCATGCCGACGACGTTCTCGGAGACGCCGTACTCGACATCGACGCGGTTTTCGAGCTCGATCACCACCTCACCCTCGGCGAGGCGCTCCTTGAGCCAGTCGGCGTCACGGTTGCTGATCGTCACGGTCGGGATCGGGTCGCGGTAGACGATGCTCATTTGCTGGATCGAGTCCTGAGGCGCCTCTGCACCGCCGTCGTAGTCGTAGAGCAAGATCGCTGACGCTCCCTGCTCTGCGGCCTCCATCACGACCTGGCTGTTGAGCCAATCGACTCCGCGGCGCACCAGCACGGCCTTGCCGCGCACGTCGCTCAACTCCGCGTAGTCGTGGACCCAGCCTTCTCCCGCGTCCGCCAACGCCGCCCGCAAGCGTCTTCCATCTGACGAGTTACCCTTCGTGTACGGGACTCCCTCGGCCGTACCCCAGGTCCCGCCGCCGGAGTGCTGGGTGATCGCCGCCAGCTGTCTGCCCGATGCCCGCAGCAGTACTTTGCCGTAGTCGTAGGCGTGGACGGGGAAGCTCTCCCGACGGACCTCCAAGCCCAGCTGCTTCATCTCTGCCTCGATGAAGCCGGCCAGGAGGCGCTCGTCGGCGCTCCCGGCGATGGCCGAGCCGGCACCGCCACCCGAGTCGTTGTCGACGAGTCCCTCCGAGAGGCGGCGGGTGAGGGCGATGGTCCTGTCGGTGTCCAGAGCGTTCAGGATCCGGCTCTCGGTCGGGGATAACTGCCCGCCGGCGTGCGAAAGACCCGCCAGGAGCATGATTGCGGCAAAGCAGCTAGCGGGCCCTGTTCGGTGCATTGTCTGCTCCAGCTCACCTCGTGTGCGGCGCCGAGGTTCTCCCGTTCAGCGCGGTTCTTTAACAACAGGGGACGGGTGGCTGCCGCTACGGTCTTATCTCCGTGCCACTGTCGAAGTTCCCCCTGATGATCTCGCCTTCCATGATGACCGCTTCGGGTCGAGCCTCGTGGATCTCGTAGCGATCGATTTCGAACAGG
>DASCOT010000055.1:0-3960 GCA_036012155.1 Acidobacteriota bacterium | reverse complement strand
CTCGTTGGGCTATCGGCCGCCTGCACCGGAAGCGACGTTGTTGAAGCCGGCTGCGCTCCGCTTCGCCGGCTCCAACAATCTCTTGCCAGCATCGATTCTATGAGTTACGAAGTGGCCTCAACACTTGGGGCAGGTCACTACACCCTTAAACGCGTCGAGCGCAGCCAAATTGGCTCACCGGATGAATCGCCCCCCGTTGGTACGTAGGGGGCAGGTTGGGGTATGGTCCGCGTTCCGACCAAGAGACCATGACGCATGCCCCCATGAGCACCGATCGACCGACAAACGTTCGCTGGCAGATCCTCGGGCTACTCTTCGGCCTCAGCTTCATCTCGTACGTTGTGGCGCTCAATATGTCGATCGCCGCGCCATTCCTCGCTGAGGAGCTCGGCATCTCCAATGTGCAGATGGGCTGGATCTTCAGCGCCATGCTGTGGGGCTACTCACTCTTTCAGCTTCCGGGAGGGATCTGGGGCCAGCGAGCAGGTGCACGCCGCGTACTCACGATCCTCGTCGTTGCTTGGAGTGTGTTGACTGCTCTCACCGCGTTGATCCCCGGGGCCGTGGTGACCGGCAACTTGGCAGTGTTCGCAACGCTTCTCATCATCCGCTTCGTGCTCGGCGCCGCCCGAGCGCCTTTCTACCCTGTAATGGGGGGCGCGATAGAGCGATGGTTCCCGGTGGGGCGTTGGGCGCTTCCCCAGGGCCTGGGCAGTACCGGTTTGGGGCTTGGCGGCGCGGTTACCCCCCCGCTCGTCGCCTGGCTCATGCTCGAGATCGGGTGGCGGGGCGCTTTCTACGCGATCGTTCCGCTGGGGCTGCTCGGTGCGTGGATCTGGTGGCGACTAGGGCGCGACGATCCGCGCCAGCACTGGGCGACGAATCCTGCAGAGATCGCACTGATTGGCGCCGGTCGCGGCGATTCCGAAGACGCCCCCGACCGTGCTGACCCCGGCCAGCCGCAGCCTGCTTTGTGGAAGCAGATGCTGCGAGATCGAAACATCCTTCTGCTGACCCTCAGCTACTTCTCGATGAACTACGTCTTCTATTTCTTCTTCAACTGGTTCTACATCTATCTGCTCGAAGTGCGCGGGTTCGGAATGCTCCAAGCAGGATTCGTCGCTTCGTTGCCTTGGCTCGCAGGCGCCCTCATGGCCTCGGTGGGCGGAGAAGTGTGCGACCGACTCTGCGGGAAGCTAGGACCGCTCCAAGGCTGCCGCTTGCCATCCCTCGTTGGGTTGCCGCTCGTGGGGGTGTTCCTGATGCTGGGCATCTTGGCGGATAGCACCCCCTGGGCAATCATCCTCTTGACGATCAGCTTCAGCCTGACGCAGTTTACCGAGGGCACCTTCTGGGCAGGCGCAAGCTTCGTCGCCGGAAAGCACACCTATACGGCTACGGGCATCCTGAACACCGGCGGCAACCTCGGCGGCGTGGTGTCCTCGCCGCTGATTCCGATCTTCGTGGGCTGGTTCGGGTGGACAGGGGCCGTCGGCACAGGCGCGATCATGGCGGTCGTCTCCGGGCTGCTATGGCTCGGCATCCGCGTCGATGAGCCTTTCGAGCAGACCCCCACGGGGCCTCGACAACCTTGCCACGGTCGCGACGGCGATAGTCAGGAACGCTCGACGGTAAGCAGCTGATTCGCACCTACTCGTCCCAACCGCTGCACCTCACCATCCGGCCAGACGATGCGAACACGCGCGCTGAGCGCGTCGCCGAGGCCGAAATGCGCCTCGGTCGGATTCTGTGACACGTAGTTGCTACCACAGCGCATCTCACGCATCTGAGTGTCGCCGTTCGCGGTGACATAGACCCGAGCCCCGACGCCCGCCGTATTCGGGCCGTCATCCACCAGCGCCACATCGAGGAATGATCGCGAGTTGCCGCCGTCGTTGCGATACAGGCGCGGCCGATCATTGTGGTTGCCGACCAGCACGTCGGTGTCGCCATCGCGGTCGTAATCGAAACACACGACGGCGCGGCCCGAGCCTTCATCGATGATCCCGTGCCTCTCGGCTCGCTCGCGAAATCGACCGCCGCCGTTCATGAACAGCTTCGATCGGTCGGTGCCATAGTCAAACCAACCGTTGGTGTGGAATAGGTCGAGCCAACCATCGTTATCGTAGTCCCCGACGGCAGCGCCCATGCCGTTCTTGTCGGTGATCACAGCGCGGTCCGTTGCCTCGATCCAGCCGCGACCGCGATCGTTGAGAAACACGCGGCTCGTCCGTAGGTCGGCGGCCACCAGCAGATCGGGCCAGCCGTCGGAGTTGATATCCGCGAAGTTCGGCGTGAACGAGAAGTCTTCTTCGTAGCCGGGTAGCTTCCACTGCGGATCGGCGATTCAGAAAGCGCCCGCACCGTCGTTTTGCCACACATGATCGCCAGCACAGCCGTCGCGGCAGTTCAGGTCCCAGTGGGTCATCGCGAGATCAAGGTCACCGTCCCCGTCGATATCCGCCAGCGACGTCGAAAAGGTGTTCTTGGCGGTTAGTACGGCTGTACCGGCGCCCGTGTCGACGAACTTGGCGCCGGGGCGTCCGGTGAAGAATTGCGGCCGACCCGACCTGACGTTTCCACTGATCAGATCAAGCATTCCGTCGCCGGTGTAGTCCGCCAGCGTCGTTCCGGCGGCCCAACGGTCGAGAGCGGCGATGGACTGCGCTGGCGCGAACGTCCCGTTGCGGCGGTTCATCAGTAGGGCCGGCCGGCCCGCGTCGCCGCGTACCAGGATCAGGTCGATGAAGCCGTCGCGGTCCACGTCGCCGGCGGCGATGCCGCCCGATGCCCAAGCGGCCATCCCGACATCGGAGACGCTGCCGTCAAATCGATGCCGCAGGGCCAATCCGGCCTCCCGGGTGACGTCGGTGAACATCAGCCTCGCCGCCGACACGCGCTCCGTCGACGTGGTCGGCGCCGCAGGAGCCATGGCAAGGGTCGCCCCGAGCAACGCGCTACCCCGCAGAGCATTACGAGCAACAACACTGACATAGGGCTTGACGCTCAACTGCATGGGGTACCCCTCCAAGACACAGGTGAAGCCGGTCCGGCCGATCACTGCTCTGACGAAGTCGAACATCGTATGCCGCCGCTACTGCTTCAACAGCAGCCTGCCATGGCGGGCGCCATTGAACTCGCCGGCGTCGACGCTCACGCCCCCATTGACGATCACATAGTCGATACCCGTGGCATAGCGGTGTGCGTCGGCCCAGGTCGCTCGATCTTCGACGCTCTCGGGGTCGAAGATGATTACATCCGCCTTGAACCCTTCGGCGATCAAGCCACGGTCCCTCATGCCGAGAAACTGGGCCGGCAACGACGACATCTTTCGTATCGCGTCCACTAGCGTGAGCAGGCCTTCATCACGAACGTACTGCCGGAGTGCCACCGCCTGGCTGGCAAACGAGCGCGGGTGGCTGGGAACGGAGTAGTCGGTGGGCACGAGCGGACCCCCGCCGTCGCTGCTGATCATCACCCATGGCTGCGCCATCGCGTGCCGCAGATCGTCGGGCGACATCGAGCCCCCGGCGAACAACATGTCAGGCTCATCGAGAACCAACTCGACGAGGATGTCGAATCCGTCCTTCCCCTGATCGTTCTCGAGATCGAGCAGGTTCTTCTCCAGTAGCTCCGGATGCAGCGTCGTGTGCTTGATCCGGAAGTCCTGCCAGCCCCATTTGGCTACCGCGCTCCAGTCGGCCTCGCGCTCCTCGTACGTAGAGACGCGCATCAGCTCGCGCTGGCTGTCGTCGCGCAGCGCCTCCTGCAGGGCCGCCACGTACCGAGCCCGCGCATCGGTCCTCTCCTGGTACGACAGCCTGCGGTCGCGACCCCGATCTCGCAGCTCGGCCAGCTCCTCCATATCGTTGGGCACATCGACCAATTCGGTGATGTAGCCAAACGGCGCGGACTGATCCCAGGGATACTGGTCGGCGGTGATCGAAACGCCGCGGTTTC
>DASCOT010000054.1:0-4250 GCA_036012155.1 Acidobacteriota bacterium | reverse complement strand
GGAGTGCCTTACCGGCATCGCCCTGCACAAGAAGGGGCTCAGTGGCCGCCGATATCTGAGCCCGCTGACGACGAACGACCGACGCTGAGCCCCCACGCAAGCCCTCTACTATGTCGACAGCCGACGCCCAGGAGTCCATGGGGCACCGGCAGCAGCGAGATCCGCTTCCAAGCGGTCCAGATCGACTTCGATCAGCTCCAACAGCTCGGCGCTGAGGGTCTCGAAGCCATCGGCAGCGAGCTCGAGGCTGTGTCGCTGTGTCGCCGTCGGCGCCTGGCGCGTGCCCCAGTGTCCGCCGATGATCTGTCCAACGCGCCCGCGAATCGACGGGGACGTCGACTGACTGAGCCGCTGACGAGCCGGATCGCCCGAGAGGCGCACCTGTAAGCCGTCGAGACTCGCCACCAACTCCTCCATCCTGCCGAACAGCGCCGGGTCGGCCCGCGGAGTCTCGACCAGCGCCGCTCGCATGTGCCGCAGTCGCTCGCGCGCGCGCCGCATTTCGGAGCCGGCTGCGGCGATCCGTCGCATGAGACCACTCGCCTGGCGCTGGAACTCGACCACTGCGGCGAGATCTGTACCCGGTGCCACGGTGGGCACCACACGGACCTCGAACGGTTGCGCCGACCCCAGCCACTGCGCGCCGTTGGCCGAGATCATCAGCAAGTCCACGCTGTATGAACCGGGCGGCGCCAGCGGCCCCTGCGGCGGGCTTGCCCACGGCGGAGTAAACCCCGACGGGCTGAGCTCGATCGGGTCCGGAGCCGGACGTCGCAGGTCCCAGGCCACCCGATGCATCCCCGGCTTCGCCGGCCCCCTGACCCATCGCACTGCTTCCCCGTGCGCGTCTCGAACGACCAACAGCACCATCGGATCATTTTCCGCTGCCTCGAGACCCAAGGCCTCGTAGCCAGGGAACGGCACGTCTTCCCCCACCTCGCGCTGGCCTCGCTCAGTTGCCCGGCGCGACTCCCGCGCCGTGACCGGCACATTCGTGAGGAAGTAGGTGAAGGTAGCACCGAAGGGTGGGTTCGGGGCCACGTAGGCGGTGCTGCCCCGGGTAGGCCGCCCACGAGCCTGACTGGGAACCGAAGGGATGTACCACCAGGCATCGCGCACCGGCAGCACCTGGCTCTCGCCGTCCAATACACCCGCGGCGATCTCGCGAAGCGGTGAGTAGTCGTCGAGCACGTAGAAGCCCCTACCGAAGCTCGCCCCCACCAGGTCATCGTCGCGCCGATGCAGCTTGAGATCCCGGAATGGGATCGTCGGAACGCCGCCGCGGAGCATCGTCCAGTTGATGCCACCATTCATGCTGACGTAGAGGCCGTACTCGGTGGCGAGAAACAGCAGGTCGGGAACGACGTGATCCTGTTGAATCGCCCAGACGATCGTCTCGGCGGGCAGATCGCCGACGATCGACTCCCAGCTACGTCCGCGATCGGCGCTAGCGAACACATAGGGACTGTAGTCACCCGTCTTGTGGGCATCGGCAACCGCGAAAACGACGTCGGCATCGTGCTGCGAGGCCTCGACGTCGTTGATGAACGAGAGCTCCGGAACCTGAGGGAGTACTCCAGCAAGGCGCCAGTCCCCGCCGCCGTCTTCGCTAACCTGAACCAGACCATCGTCGCTGCCGACGTACAGCACACCTTCGGCGACGGGGGATTCCGAGACGGCGGTCAGGGTGCCGTACTTCGACATCGCACCGTTGTCGTAGAGGGAGTCGACGCTCCACACACGTCCCATCAGCTCCATCTCGTAGCGATCTCTGTCGAGAGTCAGATCGCCGCTCACTGCCGTCCAGGAGTCGCCGCGGTCATCGCTCCTCCAGAGCCGCTGCGAACCGAAGTAGAGCCGCTGCCGGTCGTGAGGGCTGATGAGAATCGGCGAGTCCCAGTTCCAGCGCTCGGGCGGCTCCCCAGCAACCGGTAGCGGCCGGATGCTGAGCGACTCGTCGCTTCGACGATCGGTGCGCGACAGGTTGCCCTGCTGTGTCATCAGATAGAGGGTGCTGGCGTCTTCCGGATCGATGGCGACGCCGTAGCCGTCGGCTCCCATGGGGACGTACCAATCGCGATTGCGCACCCCCTCGGCGTTCAGGGTCCGCGACGGTCCGTGTAACGTGCCCAGGTCTTGAGCGCCGCCGAGGATGTCGTAGAAGGGCTCTGCGTTGCTCAAAGCGACCTTGTAGAACTGCGAGATCGGCAGGTTGGGAAAGTGCCGCCAGGTCACCCCCTCGTCGAAGGTCTCGTAGAGGCCGGCGTCGGTCCCGCCGATCAGGTGGTCACCGTCGTCGGGGTCGATCCACAGCGCGTGGTTGTCACTATGTTTCTCGCGTCCCGTGCCGAGATAGTCGAAGTTGGCCCCAGCATCTCGTGTCACCTGGATGAATACGTCCATCTGGTAGACGAGCGTGGGATCCTGCGGCGAGGCTTCGATCTCCTGGTAGTAGTGGGGACCGGTTCCGCCCGAGATGTACGAGCTGCGACGCTCCCAGCTCTCACCCTTGTCCGCCGACCGGTAAAAGCCGCGCTCCTCATCGTCGGCCTCGATGGTGGCGTACAGGAGGCCGGGATCGGCCCGGGTCACCGCAAGGCCGATCTTGCCAACGTCTCCTGAAGGAAGTCCCTCGGTGACCTGCCTCCAACTATCGCCGGCGTCGGTCGACTTGTAGATCCCAGAGCTCGGGCCGCCCCCGAGGAACGCCGAAATACGTCGGCGGCGCTGGTACGCCGCCGCGTAGACCACATCGGGGTTCGAGGGGTCGTACTCGAGGTCGGTCACGCCGGTGTGCTCGTCGATCTGCAGTGCTGCGATCCAGGTCTCGCCACCGTCGGTCGTCTTGTAGACGCCGCGCTCACCGCCCGCGGACCATAGCGCCCCCTCGGCCGCCACCAAGACGACGTCACCGTTCCTCGGGTCGACGAGGATCTTGCCGATGTGCTCCGAGGTCTCCAGGCCCATCCGCTGCCACGAGCCACCGCCATCCCGGCTGCGGTAAACACCATCCCCCCAGCCAACGTGGCGTCCGCTGACGTTCTCACCGGTTCCTACCCAAACGACCTCGGGGTTGCTGGGGTCGAGGGTGACGACACCGATGGAGTACGATCGCTGATCGTCGAAGATCGGCTTCCAGGTGGTGCCGGCGTTGGTCGTCTTCCACAGGCCCCCCGAGCCCACCGCAACGTACCAGGTGCTGCGGTCGTCCGGATGGACGGCGATGTCGGCGACGCGTCCTCCCATGAGCGCCGGTCCGATGCTGCGGAGCTTCAACCCTGCTACCGCCTGTGCCGCGCTGTCGTGGGTGTCCGACTGAGCGCGCGCCCCCGAGCTGTCGAAGAATGCTGCAATCACCAGCAGTGCAAAGCTCGTCATGGAGATGCGCTTGCCCATCGAATTGATCCTTCCCGTGAGGGTGGTGCGTTCCGGAGCCCTATGCTGCTCGCATGATAGTCGCTATTCCAGGCCTATCGCCGAGGGCACTCCCCGGCGCGAGCCCGACGTCGAGGCACCAACACCAACGTCAGGTAGTCAGGGTGAACTCGGGGAGGTGAACAACCGCGCCGCCGTCGTTGGCCGACCGGTGGGCGGAGATGCCGACGCAGGTCCAGTTGGCGCTGGTAACGGCGTTGGGCCAGGGGTCGCGGTCGTCGAGCAAGGCCGAGATGAACTCGTGCACCAGATGGGGGTGCGACCCTCCGTGGCCGGCACCCTGTATGAACGACAGGTGCTCAGCATCCTGAATCGCAGAGGTGAATCCTCGGATTTCCTCTGGCAACAAGTGAGCGAAGTCCGGCACCTCGACGGGATCGGCGATCTCCGACTCGGGTCGCTTGGCCGTGTGCAGCACATGCGGCTCGCCCTCGACCAGGGTCCATTCGAAGGACTTCTTCGATCCGTAGACGTCGAACGACTCGCGATACTGTCGCGCCGTATCGAACAGGCACCTCCAGATGTGGCCGGCGATATCGGAGTCCTTGATCTTGATGTGGCACGACTCCACCGCGAACCGGTTGCCCGATTTCTCGGCGAGTCGCGGATCGATGGCGCCCGAGCCGAAGCAAGACACGTACTCGGCGCTCCCTTCTACCAGGCCAAGAACGGGAGACACCACGTGGGTGGCGTAGTGCATCGGGATCATGCGCTCCCAGTACTCCGGCCAGCCTTCCATGTCCTGGGGATGCGACGCCTGCATGTACTGGATATTACCCAGCTCACCCGCATCGCACATCTGCTTGATGAACAGG
>DASCOT010000053.1:0-17824 GCA_036012155.1 Acidobacteriota bacterium | reverse complement strand
CGAGATACCACGCCACCGTGCGCTCGAGACCGTCACCGACGCTGACCCGGGGCACATATCCGATGGCTTCCCGGGCGCGCTCGATGGCAGCTTGTGAGTTCCGCACGTCGCCCACGCGGGCGGGCGCAAACTCAGGCTCTATCGAGGTGCCGAGGATCGCGTTGAGGGATTCGACGAGCTCGAGCAGGGAGTAGCGCTCGCCTACCCCAATGTTGACCACCTCGCTCCTGGAGCCTGGCGCGAGGGCGCGGTCGTCGTCGAGGTCGATGCCGGCGGCCAGCAAGTTGGCGACTACCGCATTGTCCACGAAGGTGAAGTCGCGCGACTGTCGACCATCGCCAAAAATGATCGGTGGCAGCCCCTCGAGCATACGCAGGATGAACTTTGGAACGACGGCAGCGTACTCGGAGTCCGGATCTTGACGCGGCCCGAAGATATTGAAATAGCGCAAAGCCACTGTCTGCGTGCCGTATTGGCGAGACCAGATCTCCAGCAGATCCTCACCGACCCGCTTGCTGAGAGCGTATGGAGAGAGCGGCGCCAGCGACATTTCCTCGTGCTTGGGCAGCGTGAGCGAATCTCCATACACCGACGATGAGCTAGCCATCACGACTCGGCCCACTCCAAGCTTGCGGCATGCCTCGAGCAGCGTCGCCGTGCCTTCGATGTTGACTCGAAGCGTCGACGCGGGGTCGTCGAACGAACGCGGCACGGAGGCAATCGCTGCTTGGTGGAATACCGCCTGGGCACCATCGAGCGCCTCGTGGACGGCGTCCTCGTCGAGAATGTCGGCCACCAGCGAGGTCAGGACACCGGCTCGGTCACCGGCGCTGGCCAGCGCGTCGTCAAGGTTGTCACGAGTCCCCGAGAACAGATTGTCGATGACGACGACGTCGTGGCCATGGCGCAGCAGCGCCGAGACCACATGCGATCCGATAAACCCGGCACCACCGGTCACTACGTACTTCACAGCGTCGTCTCCCTGAGCACTTCCTCGATGGACGTCACGCCCTGCCAGATCTTCACCAACCCGGTCTCGCGCAGCGTTATCATACCGGCGCCGCGCGACTCGGCTCGAAGCTCCTCATTGTTCGCACCGTTGACGATCATCTCACGCAACCGCGCGCTGATTCGCATGACCTCGAACAGGGCAATGCGACCCTTGTAGCCGGTTCCGTTGCAGGCGTCGCAGCCAACCGGATGGTAGACCGTGACGGTCATTGCCTCTTCTGGCGACAGGCCGATCTCGACCAGCGCTTCCGGATCTGGAGTGGAAACCTCCCGACACTTCTTGCACAACCGACGAGCCAACCGCTGCGCTACGATGAGCTGCACAGACGAGGAGACCAGAAAGCGCTCGACGCCCATATCGATCATCCGGTTGATCGTCGAGGGGGCGTCGTTGGTGTGCAGCGTCGACAGCACGAGATGTCCAGTGAGCGCAGCCTTGATGGCGATGTTTGCCGTTTCAGCGTCGCGAATCTCCCCCACCAGGATCGTGTTGGGATCCTGACGCAAGAACGCCTTCAGCGCACTGGAGAATGTCAGCCCCACCGCCTCGTTGATCTGTACCTGGTTGATTCCTTCGAGGTTGAACTCCACCGGATCTTCTGCCGTCATGATGTTGGTGTCGGGGTTGTTGACGGTCGATAGCGCCGAGTACAGGGTGTTGGTCTTTCCTGAGCCGGTCGGTCCGGTGACCAGCACGATTCCGAAGGGAAGCCGCACCGATTGCTCGAATCTCTCCAACGACGACTTCTCGAATCCTAGATCATCCAGGTTGAGCTTCAGCCCTTCGGGATCCAGCAAGCGCATGACGATCTTCTCGCCCCAGATCGTCGGAAGCGTCGACACGCGTAGGTCGAGCTCACGCATGCGATCGTCGAGCTTGACTCGAATCTTGATACGCCCATCCTGCGGTCGGCGCCGCTCGGAGATGTCGAGCTCGGACATGATCTTGATGCGCGAGCAGATCGCCTGTTGCAGATGCTTCGGAGGCTCCATCACCTCATAGAGCAAGCCATCAATCCGATAACGGACGCGCAGCCGCTTCTCGTAGGGCTCGATGTGAATGTCGGACGCCTCGCGGCGCAGCGCGTCAGTCAACAGCAGGTTGACGAGCTTGATGACCGGTGCATCGCCGCTAGCCTTCGAGAGCGCTTCGAGGTCGATGTCGCCCTCTTCCTCGACGATCTCCAGATCACCGGGGGTACGGATCTCTTCCTCGAGGTCCGTCATCATCTGGCGCATCTTGGCGTCGGCGTGGTCGCCGTAGAGAGCGCTGATGGCGTCACTCACGGCTCGGTCCGCGGCAACCATCGCGTTTACCCGTAGACCGGTGGCGAACTCGATGTCATCGATCGCTACTACGTCGGTCGGGTCGACCATGGCCAGGCTGAGACTATGCGAGTCGGCCGCAACCGGAACCGCAAGATAGCGCTTCGCCATGTCTTGTGGCACGAGGCTCAGGACGGTGTTCGGCACGTCCAGGTTCTCTAGATCGGCTGACGGGACTCCGAACTGCCGCGACAGCAGATCGACGAGGTCTTCTTCGCTCAGCAACTCGAGAACGACCAGGATGTTGCCGAGGCGTTCGCCGGTCTCCGCCTGCATCTGTAGCGCACGCTCGAGGTCGGCGGCCGAGACCAGTCCCGAATCGACGACGATGCGTCCCAGTCGAGTGGTCGCACTTGCCGCCTTACGACCCGCGGTCGTCCTGCCGCCCGTGTCTGAGGTGCGCTGCTCTTGTGCCGCCAAGATAACTCCGCGCCGGCTCGGTGAGGAACCGCCCTTGCCCCCTTGATAGACGGCCGAGAGACAATCCTGTTCGAGCCGTTAAGCACCTACAAAGTGTGTCACGGAGAGATTACATAGAGCGATTATGCAGATCAAAGCACAAATATAGCCGTTAAAACATAAATTAAGCTAAACAGAGCCTCTCCTGGCCGCTCTGATCCGCCTGAGGTCCCCGTCGACGAGGGGTTCTGGGTAGGTGGCTCCAAGAACGGAGCGGGTTATCGCTGCGGCGTCAGCCCCTGTGCCGCGGCCTGACCCCCGACGCCGGGCGCTGCCGAGCCGGCGGCGGCGGCCTGTCCACCGAGAAAGACCCACTGGCTGTGCTTGGTCTTCTCGCCATAGATGCGCAGCGAGGCTTCAACGGAGCGCGAGACCACGCCGACGATAGCGTTCTCGCCCGCCCCAGCGCCGGTCGGCCCCCTCGTAGGCTGCCCGGGAAGCCGCGAAATGCCCACACCGGAACCAGCAGTCGGACGTTGTCGCCCGAACGTCGCTCCAGTGGTGCCGAGGCTCGGCGCAGCCCCCACAGCGGAGCTCGTCCGACCCGCGGTAGATCCCTGATTGGCCAATCCGCCGCCGCTCGCGCCCCCGACCCCGGCGCTCTCGGTATCCACCTCGACCCCGAGGAGCGCGGCAACCGTCCCATCGGCAACATCTTGTTGGCGAAGAATGCGCCACTGTCCATCGCGCACCATCGGGTCGCGATATACCCGGCGAAGACAATCCGCTTCCACCAATTGCTCGAGCCGTGTTAACGGCTCCCCGGCATTGGCTTGCTCGTAGCATCCGACGGCGCGGGCGATCTGCTGGCCGCGCCAGATGAGCTCGGCCTCTCGTGCCCGTCGTGCAAGGGTGCGCGTCGAGGTAACCGCAACGGCCAGCGAAACGTTGATCACGGCCACCACGACCATCAGGCCAACGAGCGTGTAGCCGAGCTCACTGCCAGCATCAGGTCGCCGCATCGACTACCACTCGCTATAGGGAACGCCGTTGAGACCATCTCCATCGGCGCCCGAATGAACGTTCCAGATTCCAGCCGGCTGTCCCTGATCAACCATCATCCAAGGCGCGACCTCGATCTCCCAGGTTTCTTCGGACCCGGTCAGTGGATCCACGGGAAGGCTGCGCAGGTAACCATCGCGGACCAGGTCGTCCAGTGCTTCTGGATAGACGCCCTTGTCGGTCAGGTATTGCTCGAGACTGTCCCGCAGACGCTGTAGATCCTCCTTGAGGACTGCCTCGCGCGCCCGCAACGCCGCATCCTGGTAGGCCGGTAGAGCATAAACGACAAGGATACCAAGCACGGCCATGACGACGATGAGCTCGAGCAACGAGAAGCCCGGTGCGCGATCCCTACGATCGCAGCACCAGCCGATCAGCGTGCGCGCCTCACTCATCGACAGCCTCCTCACCGGCCCATCTCAGCACGGCAGTGCGCAGTCCTGCCTCGCGCGCCGCGATGCGCTCGTACATCTCGCCGACGCGATGCCATGGCACCACCGCGGAGACCAGCTCGCGCGCCGGCAGGCTGCCGTCGAGAATCAGCTCCAGTAGATACGCCGCATTGCGGCGAATCGTGAAGCGAATGTCGCGCGCATCGATCTCCACATCCGGGGTATAGCCACACGAGATCAGACTCAACTGCTTGCGATAGAACCACTGCGGATCAAGCGGATTGAACGGCGGCGTCGGATGGCGCCGCCCCGGGAAACCCAACAGGCAAATGCGCCCCCCTGGCCGCACGAGCTCGACGGCCAGTCGAAGATCGTCCCAGCTGCTGCTCGTCAGCACCACCATGTCGATGCCGGTTCTGGCGGTGCTAGCGGCGAGGCGCTCCTTGACATCGTCGTCGTGTGACTTGCCGAACAGGATGCGAGCACCGACATCGAGCGCCAATGCCGCCGAGGGAAGGTCGCTGAACGCAAACACCCGGGCGCCAAACCGACTCGCCACGGAAACCGTAGCCAAACCGAGCGTGCCCAGTCCCACGACGCCGACATACTGGCCCGGCTTCAGGTCTCCGCGCAGTAGCGCGCTGTACCCCTGATGGAATAGATACGTTGTTGCCGCCTCCTCGAGCTGTTGATCGTCATACTCGCGATATGGCAACCGCAGAAGGATCTCGTCCTCGTCACAGACGAAGTGGCTGCGATGCGACTCCAGGGTCAAGATCAGGTCGCCCACACGGAACCGGCTGACCCAGTCGCCGACCGCGATCACCCGACTCAGGTTGCAATAGCCGACCACCTTGGTGAACTTACGATCGGGCCGCAGCGGTTGCAGGCCCTCGTACGCCGCGATCTCGGTGCCAGGCGATATCGCCGTGTAGAGGGTCTCGGCGGCCACCTCGCGCTGACCGATGCCCTCGAGAACCAGTGTCTCGTTCTCGATCCGAACCTGGCGCGGTCCGGCTATCTGCACAATGTTGGTCTCTACCGTGGGTCGCATCGTGGCTCGTCGTGGGATAGGCACTGATCGGCCGTCACCAGTCTCGGTATCGAGTACCGTCGATGGCCTGCGCGAGGCTCTTGGAGTAGACGTCGAAGACATCCTTGCCGCACCAGAGGCGATCTTCGGGAGGCTCACCGTAGCAACGCAAACCCCACTCCGCCTCACCGGTGAATGGATCTACGGGAAGCCGTCGTAGAAAGATCAGCTTGACCGGTTGGCCATCGGGCCCGAGCAGGGGCTGCTGCTGAGCAGCCTGCGTCTGGCCTGCCCCGCCGAGCAGACCAGACAGGCCGCCACCTTGCTGTCCTCCCTGAACATTGCCGCCTGACGAAAACGGCGTCGATCCCGGACGTTGACCCTGCGTGATTGGCGCGCCTGTCGATCCGGGGCTCCGACCACCTAGCTGCAGGCCCCCGCCGGTGGCTGCAGGCTGTTGTCCGAACGGGCTGCGGCCTGTTGCGGCCGGACGTCGGTTACCGGAATTGCTCATCGAGCCGAATCCGCCACTGGCCTGTTGCTGCGGCTGGATCGTGCCGAAACCGGTAGGCTGGCCCTGCGATCCAATGCCCTGCGATCCAGAGCCCTGCGATCCGAAGCCTGGCGGCCCGGTGAAGCCCTGGCCGGCGCCCTGCCCGGACGAGTTGTTCACCTGTCCTTCAAGGCCGCCGGTGAGACCGGGACCGGTAGCGTTGTATGCGTCGGAGACTGCCGGTGCTATGGGTGGCATTTGCCCCAGCAGCGGGACGCCCTCGAGCAACTGGTCGAGGCTCGATGGATAGCCCGAGTTTCCCTCGTCGACCTGAATCAGGCCGGCGGCCGCGGCGTCGCGGTACTGGTCGATAGCATTGCGCAGAATACGTAGGTTCTGTTGCAATGCGAACTCTCTATTACGCTTCACGGTCCACCGCGCGAGCGGCAACGCTGCCGCCGCCAGAATCCCGACGATGGCCACCACGATCACCATCTCGATCAGCGTGAACCCGCCGTTTGCACTCGCATCCCTACGAGGTCGGCGCTGCATCGCGTCAGTCCTCCTGCGCCTCGACCGCCGCGGCACGGAACGCCACCGGTAACGGGCGCCCTTCAGAGTCACGCAGTGCGGCGGAAATGATCTGCACCGGCGTCTGGCCTTCCCCGACGACTCGGAAGTTGATGGTCGCGAGTCGTCCGCTCGCCATGACTCCACCGACCTGCCCGACGCGGCCGATTCCGATCGCCACCGTGCCCTGGGTGGCCGCGCTACTCGAGAAGGTGGTCTCTGCGCCGTCGGAGCTCAGGAGACTGCCCTCCGTTGCCTCGACGAATCGCAGCACCTGAGGGTTCCAATTCACGCGCAACCCGACGTTGTTGATTTCACCTGAGCCTTCCGTCGTGACATCGACACTCAAAGTCTGGCCCACCCGAGTGTCCTGATTAGCGGGCGTCAGTCTGACGAGAATCGGGTCGGCTTCGCCGGCCAGCGGATCGCCATCCTCGTCCTGACCTGATCCGCCGCGCCCACCGCGCCGGCCACCTCCGCCGCCACTGATCGCATCCTCGGTGCCGACGTACACAGCTGCGAGGTCGGCCTCGGTGATGTCGGCCATTCGCACGATGTACGGCGTAATCGACATCACGATGTCGGTCTGCAGAATAGCCTGCGAGGTGCTGCCGAAGAGTTGTTTGAGTACCGGAATCTCGGACAGGATCGGCAGGCCGGTGTAGACAGTACGCTCGTCGTCGCGTAGCAATCCTGCCAGTAGGTTCGTCTCCCCCTCCATCAGGCGCAGCGTAGTGGTCAAAGTACGCGCCGTGAAGACCGGCTGCTCCAGAACACCGCTCCCTTCCTGCACCGCCGTCACCTGAAGAACCAACTGCAGCGTGACCGTGCCATCGTGATGCACGCGCGGCGTCGCATCGATAACGATGCCCACGTCCCGATACTCAGTGGAGGAGATCGGAACCACGTTTCCGCCCACGGTGCTCGTCGGGTTGAACGTCGTGCTGATAATCGGGCGTTGCTCGCCTACCAGCAGCGACGAGACCTGGCCGTCGGAGGCGCGCAACTGCGGCTGCGCGATGAGCCGGAACGAAGAGTCCTGCTTCATGAACTGATAACGCAGCGATGGAATGGTGAGGAAGGCGTCCTGTGTTGTCAGTCCACCCAGATCGGCGAACGAGATACCGGAATCGGTCTGGCTAACCGAAGCGGTGGTGGAGTAATCGGGCTGCAACGACAAGCCATAGTCGTCCATGACGGATCGGTTTACTTCGAAGATCTCTACGTTGAGAAGCACTTCGCCGCCGGCCTTGTCGAGCGATTTGATCATACGCTCGGCGACCTCCACGACCTCCGCGGAGTCGCGGATCGTAACGGCGTTGAGAGCCGGCGTGGGCATGACCTGACGCGCTCCGAGAATCGTCTGCAGCGTGCTGGCTATCTGTTCTGCCTCGCCGTTGGACAGATAGAACGTGCGCATTACCTGGGGCGCATATTGCCGCCGCTTCTGCTGCGTGTCCTCGGCGATAAGGATGGTGTTGGTCGACATCACCCGGTAGAAATGCCCGTGCGCTGCGGTCAGAATCTCGAGCGCGCGCTCATAGGTAACATCGGCTAGAAAGAAGGAAGTGTTGGGGTTGTCGACGTCGGTGTCGAACAGCATGTTGATACCGCCGAGTCGGCCCATGGCGCGGTAGATGTCTTTGATCCTGGCGCGCCGATAGTCGAGCGACATCTGGCCGATGGCATGATGTTCGAGCTCTGGTAATGGCTGTGGAGCGTCCATCGACGCGTCCACCGCCCGTTCGATGGCGGTTCGTTCCTCGTCACGACTGCGCCGCTCGGCTTCCAACGCTTCGCTGACTTTGCGCAGTTCGACAGCCGCAGCTTGGTTGGTGCGATCCAGCCGCACGGCAAGCTCGAGCTCGAGCTGCGCGCGCTCCAAGTCTCCGCCGTCGGCGAGCACCTTGGCCTGGACCCGATGAAACTGCGAGGAATTGGTCTGCGCCATCAACAGCTTCGATCTCGCCGTGCGGTTGCCGGGATCGTTCTTGAGCACCTGCTGGTAGTAGGTGATCGCCGTGTCCCATTCACCGACGCGGGCGTGCGCATCGGCTCGGTTCAACGGGCTGTTTCGGCTGGCACATGCGGTCGCCCCCGCTAGTAGGACGAAGGCGCAGAGAGCCGCCGCCAGACGGCGCCGACGATCCCTCAGGTTGGTTACGTCTTCTTTCAAGCTCATCGGTCCCGCTCCGTTACTCTTCAGGGTTCTCATCTCTTCGCAGCGACAGCCGCGTGGTCTCACTTCCTGCTTCCAGCTCCACGCTGACGAGATCAACGTGCGCGACGCGATAACCATCCGGAAGTGTCTCGCCGCGACGCACCACCAGCACTTGGTCGTCGGTACTCAGTGTTGCTAGTAGCCCATCGCGCGTACGTGTGACGCCGATGAGCTGATAAGGGATAACCGGCTCGGGGGTGAACTGGTCGCCCAGCGCCGCCAGGGTCACTTCCGGATCAGGCGCCGCCGCCGCCGGTGTCGGAAACGCGAACAGGTTCCGGCGCGTCGCGGTCTCGGCCGACAAGGGGGCATCCAGTTGCGCCAATCGCAGATCGAGCTCCTCCGCGGTCAGTGGCATGGGCGGCAAACCCCGGAGGCGCTCAGCGAGCGAGCTCGCCAGCGCTAGCGGCTCAACTGTCTCGATGGGCGACCTGGAAACGGGCGACGGCTCCACGCTATCGTCGGCGGCCCGCACGAAGACCGAGGCTGTCGTCGATAGGACGAGCTGGCCTGTTGGATCGTTCAACGAGGGTGTTGAGGCGCCGATACGCTCGAGTACCACGAACATCGGGCCGGACAGAATCTCGTCGAGAAACCGCCGTAGCTGCCGGTAACTGCCGCGCAGCGGCAAGTCGATCTGTAGTTGCATCAGGCCGAGCTCTGGTACCGGCTGCACCGCATAGCCGACCCGAGCCGCACCCAGGCCGGCAGCATCTACTGCCGAGCGCAATGTCGACACGACTTCCGACACCGCACCGCCGCCGATGCGCTCGCGAAGCTCCGCGACTCCTGACTCGGCGTCCAGCACGCGACCGTACACACGACGCGCGCGCTCCAGCGCTGGACCCAGCGCCGCCTGTGCCGCGACGCCATCGCGCGAGGCCGTATCGACGGCCGTGATCGAGCTCCAACGTGGCCACGTGGCACCCAGGAAGAGGGCCAGGTTGACCGCCAAGACCACGATGATGCCGAGAAGCTGTGGTCGAACAACATTCCACCCAGGGCCCAGGTCGATCGACAATGAACCGACCTCGGCGCCGACGCGCAACCATTGAGATCCTCGGGCATCCATCACCGCTCGCCCTCCGCGGAACCGGACGCTGTCGGTGCTGGCGCAGCGGAGCCGCCGCCCGGATCCGCCGCGCGCTCTGCGCGACTCACGTAGAGCGCCCGCAACGTCATCCTCGATGATCCGTCAGGGAGCGTCTCCTCATGGATTGGCCAGGCTTCGTCAAAAGCGGGGTGCAACTCGAGCTCCAGCAACAAATCCTGCAACGGGCCAGTATCCCGCGCCGCCGCCGTCATCTGCATCCGTACCGCGCCGTCATCGTCGATTCCGGGAGCTACCACCTCGAGGCGTGCACGCTCAGGGAGGACGCGCTCCAGGTCTGCGAAGATCGAGCGCCAAGGAATGGTCCTCCAGGCGATGAGCTGGTTTCCGCTCTCGACGGCCCCGCCCGCAGCACGGGCACGCTGGACATCGGCAACGCCGATCAGGCGATCCACCTCAGCCTGCCAGGCTCCCAGCGTCGCCTCGTCGATCGAGGCCTGCGATGTCGCTTCCGGCACGCCTCGCCCGCCTGCAGCCCATCCGAGAAACGCCAAGTGGACCAGGGTCAAGAGCAGTGTCGCCGTCGCTCCGCACGCCACTGCGCGCCGTGCCGCGCGCACCTTCTCGATCGGTTGAGCGGCCAGGTTGACTGGAAAGCGATTCATCCTCGTAGCGCTCCGGCAAGTGCCTTTTCGGGATCTACGCGGCGCACCTCCAGGCCGACTGCATCGCAAGCATCCGCGACCGCTGTCGACCAATCCGCTGTGCCACACAGGCACACGTGCCCGATGGTCATCTCAAGATGGTCGTTCACGTAGCGCCGCAACGACGGCAGCTCGTCGGCGACGCGATCTCCAGCGATCTGAGCACGCCACGCACGGTGGAATCGCGGCACGCCGCCCGCCTCGAACATGCAGGCGAGCGTCCCATCCGCCTCGCACAGGATGAGCCGCCGCAGTGGCTGGTCGGCGACCGGCGACTCGCCCTCGGGGCCTGGGGCGCCGTCGTGAACCGACGCGGCGGCGAGCGTCCACGGCACGATTCGCCCCACCGTCCAGCCGAACGGCTCGACAAGAGACTCATACTCCCGCAGCAACGCCGCATCGCCGCCGGCGCTGAGCATCCAGCGCTCGGGCTCGGCGGCACCGACTCCCGCTGCGGCCATGATCGTCCAATCTACCCGTGCCGCGTCGGCCTCCGCGGGCAGCAACTCGCGCAGCACCCAGCGGGCCATGCGACCACCCTCCGCAACACCGGGAATCTCGCCCTCGATCGGTGCCGCCGCGAGCTTGACCGATCCATCAGTTATCACCAGCGCGACGAGGTCGGGCCGGCGGCGCAGCAGACCATCGGACCGCGCGTCGTCCAGTAGCTCGTTCAGGGCGGTGGCGATCACCTCCCCATCAGCAGAAACGGGAGCCCGCAACCCGCCGCGGAGCGCTCCCGGTGGCAACGCCCGCGAGCCACTATGTGCAACGCTCACCGAACCGTTTCCGCGCGCCACCAGTAGACGCAACCGGTCCCGCCCGAGACCGACCGCCACCCTTTCCTTGCTTGCCCAGTACCCCATGAAACGCCTCAGTCGACGAACGTCACTTTGTTGATCTCTTGCAGGGTGGTAAGGCCGGCCTTGACCTTCTCGAGCGCCGAGTCACGCAGAAACTTGATACCTTCGCTAGCCGCCTGACGCCTGATCTCCGACGTCGGGCGGCGTCCCAGGATCATTTCCCGCACCGTGTCAGACAGGTCCAACAGCTCGGCAATCACGGTGCGGCCGTAGTAGCCGGTGCCCCGGCACTCGGCACAGCCAGCCCCCTCGTACAGCCTGCCGTCTTCGAGGTCGCGAGCGCTCAGCCCCGAGTCCTGGAGTAGCCTGGCGCTCGGCTCGACGGTTCGCTTGCACTGCTTGCAGATCAGCCTGACCAATCGCTGCGCCAGCACACAGTTGAGCGCCGAGACGAACTGGTACTCCTCGACCTCCATATTCATCAGGCGGCCGATCACGTCGACCACGTTGTTGGCATGGACCGTGGTGAATACGAGATGACCCGTCAGCGCCGACTGGACGGCGATGTTGGCGGTCTCCGGGTCGCGGATCTCACCGACCATGATGATGTCGGGGTCGTGCCGTAACACCGACCGCAGACCGCGCGCAAAGGTCAGTCCTTTCTTCTCGTTGACCGGGATCTGAGTGATGCCGGGGAGCTGATACTCGACCGGGTCCTCGATCGTAATGAGCTTCTGTTCCTCGCTGCGAATCTCCGACAACGCCGCATACAGCGTCGTGGTCTTACCCGATCCGGTCGGGCCGGTCACCAGGAACATGCCGTACGGCTCGCGGCTGTACTTGCGTATCTTGAGCATGTCGGCCTCGGTGAAACCGAGCGTGTCGAGACGCAGCTCGGAGAACTCCTCGGCCAAGTACTCCTTGTCGAGTATGCGGATGACAGCGTCTTCGCCGTGAATCGAGGGCATGATCGAAACGCGAAAATCGACCTTCCGACCCTGAAGGTTGAGCTTGAAGCGCCCGTCCTGAGGGATGCGCTTCTCGGCGATGTCGAGATCCGACATGACCTTCACACGCGAAAGAATGGCGTCGTGGTGGCGCAGTTCTATGGGCTCCATGGCCGGATAGAGAACGCCGTCGACGCGATACTTGATCCATACTGCGTCATCCCGCGTCTCCACATGAATGTCCGAGGCGCGGCGCTCGATGGCGTTCAGCAGCGTCGTATCGACCAGCCGAACGATCGGATGCCCGGCATCCGTCGCCAGGCCAGCGAGAGTCAGCGTGCCCTCCTCCTCGACATCGGCGATGCCGCTGGGCTCGAAGGTTTGCTGAACGGAGGCCAGGATGCGCTCACCGGCACCAGCGCGTCGGAGCGCCCGCTCCACCGCATCGGGGGCAGCGGCGCGCACGGCGACCGAGGTATCGAGAAGGCCCTCGAGGGCATCCAGCGCGGTGACGTCCGCGGGGTCGGACATGGCGATCGCCAGCGAGTCGTCGTCGGCACGGTGAAGCGGTACGAAGGCGTGCCGCACCATCAGCTCAATCGGAACCTGCTCCAGTAGCGTACGATCCAGCTTCACTTCATCGAGATCAACGTAGGGAATACCCAGCTCGTTGGCACGTCGTTCGTGCGCTGAGAGCAACTCCGCCCCGCCCTCGCCAGCGAGCGGATCTCGCCGCTCGGGAGGCCGCATCGCACCACTCAACCGACCACCTGCACCGTCTGGAACAGCGGCAGGTAAAGCGACATCAGGATGCCGGCAACGAGCAGGCCCATGCCAACGAGCATCGCTGGCTCCATGAGACTCACAGCGGTCGTCACCTGCCGATCGAGCACGTCGTCGTACGTCGTCGCGACATGCTCGAGCATCTCCTCGAGTGCCCCTGTCGACTCGCCGACCTGCACCATCTCGAGACCGAGAGGCTCGAGAAGCCCATAGGTCTCGAAGGCCGCATGCAAGCTCGTGCCTTGTGTCACCAGCTCAGAGACCCGCACGAGCCGGGTCCGAAAGGCGCGATTGCTGGTTCCCTCGGCCGTCACCCGCAGCGCCGAAACAAGGGGGGCACCGCCGCTCAACAACGTGGCGAGCGTGCGCGCCATCTCGAGGCCGAAGTACCGAAGTCGCAGCGGACCGACAACCGGGAGGCGCAACTTCAGGTCATCGACAGTCGCTCTCCCGGCCGGCGTTTGCGCCCAGCGGCGGAGGAAGAAGAACCCGACCATGGCGCCCGCCGCCAGCAATAGCCCGTAGCGTGAGACGAGCCCGGCAACGCCGACCAGGGCACGTGTCGTGAACGGCAGCTCCGCCCCCGATGAAGCATAGAACTCAGCAAATTGGGGGATGACCATTACCAGCAAGATGAGCACGACGGCCAGCGATACGGCAGCCAGCACGAGCGGGTACATCATCGCTGCGCGGACGCGCCCGCGGAGCCTCAGCGACTTGTCGAGATGGGCCGTGTACCGTCGGATCGCGGTTACCAAGTCGCCGCTCGCCTCCCCGACCTGGAGAGAGGTGACGAACAGCTCCGGTAAACGAACCCGCTCGATCTCCGGCCGAAAAGCGCCGGAGATCCCCTCGCCTCCGGCGAGCAGCCCGCGAACGCGATCGAGCATGCTGCCAACTACCGACCCGGCGCGACGCGTGCGGAGGATATCGACACAACGAAGCAGCGGAAGACCGGCGTTCACCAGTGCCGCGAGCTCCTGGCTCAACAGCAACAGCTCGGCGGGCACTACGTGCGTTCGCCGACGCCTGAATAGGCGGCGGCCGGGGTCCACGGAAGCCCCTGTCAGCTGAATGGCCGCGAGCTTGCGTAGCGCCGGCACCGCGCTCGAAGCGCTGCCCGCGATGACGTCGAAGATCTCGAGACCATCCGCCGCCAGCTGCTCGCGCGCTGCTACCGCCGAGACGGCAGAAACGTACCGCTCGGCGATGGCACCATTCGGCGCCCCGACCCGGCAGCAAAACTCAGGCATGGCGAGTAGCCCCTCTATTCCTGCGACTCGTCCGCCGCTCCAGTCGTTGGCACTGGAGGCGGACGCACGTCGATCGCCAGGAACAGACGCGTCTCGACTTCGGTCTCCGGTCGCACGCCGATCAGGTGTGGCTCGCCCGGGGAAAGCGTCAGCTCGGAGGCGACCTTCAGCCGCTCTTCGCCTTCCAGCCAGACGTTGCGTAGCTGCAGAGCACCGTTGTCGGTATCAACACCCACTACCTCGAATGTCAGGGCACGACCGGCGGAAAGTGGCACGTTGCTACCCACCACCTGTAGCTCCCCGACCCACTCGCCTACCAGGCCGATGTCATCGAAGCGCACCAGCGACGCCAGGTCGGATCGTAGGTCCGCCAGGCGACTGGCCCCGCCGGCACCATCGACGGTCTCGGTCCGCACGTCGGCAGGTGGGACACCGTCGAACCCGCGAACCAATCGCACGTCGAGCTCCCAGTCCGGTACCAGAACGTCGGCGACCGGTGCCTGCATGGCCACCTGTGGAGCGACTTCCGCAACCGGGGCCGACCGCCACGAAACCACCGCGGCCACGGTCACTGCAGTGATCGCCGCGAGCACACCCGCCAACCGCAGCCGGGGGCGTCGACTGGCGCCCAACAGCGCATCCACAAATCGACCGAACCCGCCGGGCGGCAGCGGCTCCAAGCGTGCCTCGATACGACGCCACAGGGCTTCGGAATCCGGCTCCGCGGCACGGCTGCGTCGCAGGCCGCGGAAAATCTCCTCGGGACGTTGGTCGTTGGTCATAGAACTCCTCCTCTCATGTATACGGAGGTAGCGGCCAAACCGTCCAAGACGATCGGAGTTGCGTGGTCTATGCTGCCGGTATGCAACCCGGCCACACCGACCGCCCGTCCGAGTCCACAGGAACGATCGTTCCTCCGACGTACTCGACGGACGGTCATCCGCCCCTCGAGCCAGGAACCAGAACCGGCGACAACCGATCGGTGCGGAGCTGGCGGCGTTGGCCGTTGGTGATCGCCACGGTGCTTTTCGTCCTGGTCCAACTCGGCCCCTGGTTGCTAGGCTCACTCGGACTCTGGCTCGTCGTCGAGGACGAGGTCGGCGACGCCGATGTGATCTTCGTACACAGCGGCGGGATCCCGTTTCGCGCCATGGAAGCGGCGGAGCTCTATCGTTCCGGACACGCCCCGGAGGTGTGGATCGCCTCGCTGCGACCGAGCGACCGGAGCCGCGCCCTCGAGCGCCTCGGCGTGCGGATGCCGGGACCCCGCTACTGGCAGTACCAGGTGCTGCAGCGCCTGGGCATCCCCTCCGACGCGATCCGCGTGTTGGAAGAGCAGGTCATGAACACAAGCGACGAGATCGACGCGGTGCGCTCCGAGATGCGCCGGCTGGATCGCTCGAGCGTCATCCTGGTCACTTCGAAGGTGCACTCCCGCCGTGTTCATACACTGTGGAATCAGGCCGACGATCCCTCGATCGTCGGTACCGTGCGCTGGTCGCGCGCCGACCCGTTCGACCCGGCGCAGTGGTGGACGAACACCACCGACGGCGAAGATGTCATACGCGAGCTCGCCGGACTGGTCAACGCTTGGACGGGCGCTGGGTGGCGCCCCGAGCGCGAGTAGCGGTCGCTGTCAGCCGGCCGCCAGGCGGAGCCCCGATGCGGTCAGCGCCTGGCGCAGCACTTCAACGGTGTGCTCCTGCTGCGCCTGCGTGATGCCCGCGAACATAGGGAGCGACAGGATCTCGTCGGCCGCTTGCTCGGCGACCGGATACGACCCCGGCCCCTTCCGCAGATCGTCGTAGGCCCCCTGCAGGTGGATCGGAATGGGGTAGTGAATACCGGCTCCGATCCCCGCGTCGTTGAGGTGCTGTAGTACGCGATCCCGCTCGGCTACCCGGACGACGTACAGATGCCAGACGGGCTCATTGCCGTCGAGCACGCTCGGTAACGACACCTCCGGGACATCCACGAGAAGCTCGTCATAGAACGCCGCGGCCTCGCGGCGCTGCTGGTTCCCCACCGCCAGGTGCCGTAGCTTGGCCGACAGCACCACCGCCTGTACGGTGTCGAGGCGCGAATTGAAGCCCATCTCGGGGTGATGGTACTTGCGATCGCTCCCCCAGTTCCGCAGCCGCCGCACGGCATCGGTCACATCGGCATCATGCGTAACCACAGCGCCCGCGTCGCCATACGCTCCGAGGTTCTTGCCCGGATAAAAGCTGAATCCCGCCGCCAGCCCAAAGCTGCCCGCCGCTTGTCCATGTCGGCGGGCACCGTGCGCTTGCGCGGCGTCCTCGACCACGACAAGGTCGTGGCGAGCGGCAAGCTCGAGCAGCTCTTCCATTGGCGCCAGTTGGCCGTATAGGTGGACCGGGACGATCGCCCGGGTGCGCGGCGTCACGGCTTCTTCGGCCCGGTCGATGTCGATCAAATGATGCTCGGGATCGCAATCCGCCAGCACAGGGACCGCGCCCGTACGGGTAACTGCTAGCGCCGTGGCAATGAAAGTATTGGCCGGTAGAACCACCTCGTCACCCGGTCCCACGCCAAGGGCACGGAGTGCCATTTCCAGTGCATCGGTCCCGCTACCGACCCCCACGCAGTGCGGCGCCTCCTGGAAGCGGGCGAACTCCGCTTCGAACTCCGCCACCTGGGGGCCGAGGATAAACGCGGTGTCGGCCATTACCTGGTCGAGCCCGGCGGAAACCTCATCGGCGATCAAGGCATGCTGCAGCTTCAGATCAACGAGTGGGATTTTCATATCAGACCTGTATCTCGGCGCCGCCGCTGGCAAGCGAACGGCCGATTGCCTCTAGTGTACGCACCACCGCGAGCCCCTCGGCTCCGACAGACAACGGTCGATTCCCCTCCTGGATGCACTCCAAGAAGTGATTCACCTCGGCCTTGAGGGGCTCGGCCATCTGCACCCGAGGGATCACGATATCGCCTTCGCGAACGCTCATGCGGAAGCTGGCGAACGTATCGACGAACGGCACATCGATGCGCTCATCGCGCACCTTCTTGTCGTAGATGCCGAGCGGCTCCGACAGATTCACATCATCGAAAGTCAGCATGCGGCGTTCGCCTACCACGGTGATGGCACGCGACTTGCGCGGGTTCAGCCACGAGGCGTGCAGATGAACGAGGACGTCGCCTGGGTAGCGCAAGGTGGCGAACACGGCATCCTCGATCCCCGGGTTGATCCATGCTCCGCCCACTGCCGACGCAGTGGTCGGGTTGCCGTTCAGCCAGTAGGTGGCCAGCGATACGTCGTGGGCAGCCAAATCCCAGGCGGCGTTGACGTCGACTCGGATGGGTCCGAGGTTCGTGCGCTCCATGGAGATGTAATAGACGCGTCCAAGATCACCCTTGCCGATGTACTCCTTCGCTCGACGGGCAGCGGCGTTGTAGACAAAGACGTGGCCCACCATGAGTATCAGCTTGGCGCGCTGCGCCCGCTCGCACAGCAACTCGGCGTGCTCGGCGGTGTCAGCGAGCGGCTTCTCCACCAGAACGTGCTTACCGGCGTCGAGAGCAGCGGTGGCAAGCTCGTAGTGAGTACTCGTGGGGGTAGCAACGATCACAGCGTCGACGTCGTCGCTGCGGATCGCGGCAAGCGCATCAGTGGTGGTCTTCACACCGGGAAAACGAGTCGCAACCGCTGTGAGGCGATCGCCATCGGTGTCAGCTACCCAGGAGACCCACGCGTCGGGTTGCGTGTAAAGGTTGTTGATGAGGTTTGGCCCCAGCGACCGGCACCCACCACCGCG
>DASCOT010000052.1:0-62960 GCA_036012155.1 Acidobacteriota bacterium | reverse complement strand
GGCATCCGATATCACGGAACTGCGCCTCCGGGTCGGCGGCGGCGACCGCGCCGAGCAGCGCGGCGGCCAACGAGCCACCCTGGCCCCGTAAGGACTCGAGGTTGGCTGGCCCGACACCGCGCGGTGGGGCGGCCACTGCTCGCGCAAAGGCAGCGTCGTCGTCCGCCGACAACAGGCGTAGGTAGGCCAGCACGTCCTTTATCTCGGCGCGTCGGAAGAAGGTCTGGCCCCCGAGCACGCGAAACGGGATCCCCCGCCCAGCAAGCTCCTCCTCGAAGGGCCGAGATTGCGCGTTGGTTCGATAGAGGACGGCCATGTCTGCGGGAGACGCGTCTGCAGCGATCGCCACGGCGATCCGCTTGGCGATCCAGACCGCCTCGCTCCGCTCGGTGGCGCATTGCATGTAGGTCGGCTTGGAGTCGCCGGGGTTGTCGGTCCACAGTTGCTTCCCGAGGCGCTCGCTGTTGTGGGAGACCAACGACCCGGCGGCGGCGAGGATGGGTTGCGTCGAACGGTAGTTTTGTTCGAGCCGTACGACGGTGGCACTCGGAAAGTCCTCGCGGAACTCGAGAACGTTGGCGATATCGGCTCCTCGCCACCGGTATATCGATTGGTCTTCGTCGCCGACGACCATCAGCGAGCCGGTTTCGTCGAGCAGCTTACGCACGAGGCGATACTGCGTGCGGTTCGTGTCCTGGTACTCGTCGACCAGCAGGTGGTGGAAGCGGCTACGGTCGAGACCGACGATGCCGTCGCTGAGTAACTGCAGCGGCAGAGCGAGCAGATCGTCGAAATCGACCGCGTTGTCAGCGCCCATCTGTGTCTTGTAGCGAGCGTAGATCTGGGCCGCGGCACGTTCCTCGGGCGACCGGCCAGCACTATCCCAGGCGCGAGGGTCTTCCAGTTGGTTGCGCGCGCGACTGCACATCTCGTACAGCATCGTCGGCCGCAGCTCGTTAGCATCGATGTTCGCGGCGCTTTGGCACCGTCGCCAGACCGCCAGCGCGTCGCCACGATCGTAGACCGCGAATCCGGGCCGCGGGGCGCCGTCGATCCCGGCCGCAGCGCGCAAGATGCGTAAGCCGAGAGCGTGGAAGGTCAGTACCCAAACGTCCGAGGCCGCCTCTCCGGCGAGTCGCGCGACCCGAGACCGCATCTCTCCTGCCGCTTTGTTGGTGAACGTAACAGCGCAGATCGATGAAGCCGGTGCGCCGAGCTCGGCGAGCAACCAGGCTATGCGATACGTGATGACGCGAGTCTTGCCGGAGCCGGAGCCGGCGAGCACGAGACATGGGCCGCCGTCGTGGGTGACAGCCCGGTACTGCTCGGCGTTCAGGTCGCCAGAAAGATCGTGGCGCAGTTCGAGCTGGCTCACAGTGGGTGGTCCGGTGCCGTCGCGACCCGGGGGTCCGACGAACGGCTATTCGACGGTGACGCTCTTCGCGAGGTTGCGCGGCTGGTCGACGTCGCAGCCGCGCTGCACCGCTACATGATAAGCGAGAAGCTGAAGGGGCACGACCGCGAGCAGCGGCGAGACTTCTGGCAAACAGTCGGGAATCGTCAACAGCTCATCGCTGAGCTCGCCGAGCTCGTCGTCCCCTTCGGTGCCTACGCCCAGCAGGAACGCATCGCGGGCTTTGGCCTCTTGTATGTTGCTCGCCGTCTTTTCGTACAGATCGGTATGGGGCGCGAGCGCCACGACGGGCACGTCGCGGTCGATCAACGCAATGGGCCCGTGCTTCATCTCACCCGCCGGGTAGCCATGCGCGTGGATATAGGAGATTTCCTTGAGCTTGAGCGCACCCTCCAGGGCGATCGGGTAGAGAGGTCCCCTACCTATGAAGAGGAACTGTTGGAAGTGCGCCACCCTCCGGGCGACCTCAGCGATCTCGTCCTCACGCATGATGATGCTCTCGATTTGTCGCGGTATGCGGGCAAGTGCGTGGAGGCGTAGCTCGAGCGCCTCGCGTGAGAGCTGGCCGCGAAGCTCAGCGAGCCGCAGCGCGATCAAGTACAAGCAAGTGAGCTGCGTGGTGAACGCCTTGGTAGAAGCGACGCCGATCTCGGGCCCCGCCTGGGTCAGCAGAACGCCGTCCGCAACGCGCGTCGCCATCGACCCCACGACGTTACAGATCGCCCACAGGTCGGCACCGCGCTCGCGTGCCTCCCGCATTGCTGCCAGGGTATCGGCGGTTTCGCCCGACTGGGTGATGGCACACGCCACCGACCCAGGCCTGACGATGGGCCCTCGGTAGCGAAACTCGCTCGCATGGTCGACGGTCACGGGCAGGCCGGCCAGCACTTCGATCCAATACTTGCCGACCAGTGCGGCATGCCAGGATGTGCCGCAGCCGAGCAAGACGAGCTCCGTCATCGATCGCGCCATCTCCTCGTCGACGTTGAGCTCGGCGAGGCGAACCTCCAGGCGGGTACGGTTGACGCGCCCCACCAGGCTGTCGCGCACGGCGGTGGGCTGCTCGTGGATCTCCTTGAGCATGAAGTGCTTGTAGCCGCCCTTCTCGGCAGTGACCGGATCCCAGGTGATTCGCTGCGGCTCGACCGTGACCGGGCTTCCGGCACGGTCTGTAATCGTTACCTCGTCGGGCGTCACGACAGCTAGCTGGCCGTCGTCGAGGAAGACGATGTTGCGGGTGTACTGGAGCAGCGGCGGAACGTCGGAGGCGATGAAGTTCTCGCCCTCTCCGAGGCCGACAACGATCGGCGGCCCCTGGCGGGTAGCAACGATCTTCTGCGGCTCGTCGAGCGATATCACGACCAGCGCATAGATGCCTTCCAGGTCATCGAGGGCGCGGCGGACAGCTTCCGCCAAATCACCCACGTAGTGGGTGGAGATCAGATGCACGATCGCTTCGGTGTCGGTCTCGGTGACAAACTCGCAGCCGTCCGCTGCGAGTCGCTCCCGCAACTCGAGGAAGTTCTCGATAATGCCGTTGTGCACCAACACGATGCGGCCGCTGCCATCGCGGTGCGGATGTGCGTTCTCCAGCGTCGGCTTACCGTGGGTCGCCCAGCGCGTGTGACCGATCCCATAGTCGCCGGCGATGGGGGAGGCCTCGAGTTCGGCAACCAGGTTGACGAGTTTCCCGGCGGCCCGGCGCAGCCCCAAGTCGCCGTTGGTTCGCGCTACCGCGACGCCCGCTGAGTCGTAACCTCGATATTCGAGGCGTTGCAGGCCGTCGAGCAGAACGGGCACCGCTTCCCGCGCGCCCACATAACCGACAATGCCGCACATGTCTCAGCTCCGTTCGCACGCCAGTGGACCGTTGATTCCAAGAGGATCACTACACCGATGCCGTTGCCTCAAGCAACCGGAATCGTCAGTCCCGCTCGTCGCGGTCGGCGTTGGCGCGTTTCGCCCACCCTTCTCGGACTACCTGCCGGCCACGCGCAATTCCCAAAGAATGGTCCGGCACATCTTTCGTAATCGTCGAGCCAGCACCAATGTAGGCGCCGCGCCCGATCCGCACTGGTGCGATGAGCGCAGTGTTGCTGCCAATGAACGCGCCCTCGCCAATCAGCGTCTGGTGCTTGTTAACGCCATCATAGTTGCAGGTGATCGTTCCCGCGCCAACGTTGACGTCGGCGCCGATTTCGGCGTCGCCGAGGTACGCGAGATGGCCGGCTTTGCTGCCGGGGCCGAGCTTAGTCTTCTTCACCTCGACGAAGTTACCAACCTTGGCCCGTTCGCAGATGTGCGCTCCGGGACGCAGCCGCGCGTACGGCCCAACCCTAGCGCCGCTCTCCACGACGGCGTGCTCGAGCACGCACCCGTCGTACACGACCACGTCGTCGCCAATCTGGCTCGCGGTGACCCGGACGTTGGGGTAGAGGGTGCATCGTTGCCCCACAGCTGAAGCCGCTTCGAGGGTGACGCCCGGATACAGCACGGTATCGTTGCCGACGTGAACGTCGACGTCCACGGACACGGCGGCGGGATTGCGCAGCGTGACGCCGGCCTCCATGAGCTCGTCGAGCTTGCGGCGGCGAAGGAACGCCTCGGCACGCGCTAGCTCACCGCGCGTGTTCACTCCATGTACCTCGTCGGCGTCGGAGTGATGGAACAGCGTCACGCTATCGCCTCGGTTCGATAGGACCTGCAGTGTGTCGGTCAGGTAGAACTCGCCTTGGCTATTGTCGGGTTTCAGCGCGTCCAGCGCATCGCGCAGCGCGGTAGCCGTGAACAAATAGATCCCTGCGTTGACCTCACGGAGCGCACGCTCCTCGTCGGTGGCATCGGTCTCCTCTACGATTCGCTCCAGGGCGCCGTCTGGAGCCTGGATCACACGGCCGTAGCCGGTTGGATCGTCGAGCGAGACCGTCAAGAACGTGCCGGCAGCAGTGTCGTGCGCGTCGACCAAAGCGCGCAATGTTGTTGAGCTGATCCCCGGACAGTCGCCGTTGATGACCACGACCACACCGGCATGATCACCGTCCGGGAACGTCGCCGTGAGACCGCATGCCGCCGCGTCTCCGGTACCAAGCGCCGGGTCCTGCACGGCGAAGCGCAGCGCATCATCGTCTAGCGTATCGCGAATTCCCGTGTGCTCGGGCGGCACGACCAAGGTGATGCTGGTGGGGCACAAGGCGCGCGCCGCATTGACGACGTGTTCAATGATTGGCCGGCCAGCAACCCGATGCAGCAGCTTTGGCGTGTCGCTGCGCATGCGCGTCCCCTCGCCGGCGGCGAGGATGACGACATGGACCGGCAGCATCACCGACTTCTCGCATGGGGCACTACAGCCCCCCGTCTCCGCTGACGACGCCACGAAAGTCCTCGTGTACACGCAGCGGTACGAAATCCGGATCGTTCTGCGCGTAGACGCGATTGGCGTCGTTGATGTCGACGGCGGCTCGCAGGGCGTTGATCGCTGCGTCCGCGTCGCCCTTCTGCGCCAAGGCTGCGGCCTGACAGTAGAGGATCCGATCATCCCCCGGCGCCTGGTCGAGCGCCAACGCGAAAGCCTCCAGCGCGGTGGCGGGATCGCCGGCGTTCAATGAGACGACCCCGAACAGATAATGGTCGTCGGCGTCCTGTGGGCTGAAGTCACTACTGCGCGCCCGCCGTTCGAGGCCGGCGAGGTACTGTCGGGTGCGGGCCATGAGTACGGAGTCCGGCGGGTTCAAGGCAACCACCGCTTGGAACGACTCCAGAGCCTTTCCGAACGCCCCGTCGTTGTAGCGCTTCACGCCCATCTCGAACTTCTTGAGGGCCTTGGCGACCGCGCCACCCTCGCGCATCTCGGCACGGCGGCCCTTCTCTTCCTCTGCGGCGCTGCGCTCTGCGTCGAGGCGATCCTGGCGTTCGGCGGGTGTCTCGGTAGCTTGAACCGGCCTGCGCGGCAGCAGGCTGGCGCTCTTGATGGGCGTCGGCCCGGTCTCCACCGGCGCGGCGCTCTCTTCCATCGGCTGCGGCGGTAGCACGGCGGGCATGGGGTCAGGCTCTTTGTAGTCTTGTTTCTTCAGCCCCATGCGCCGGATCTTCGACTCCATAGCCTTCTGGCTGACGCCGAAGTGATCGGCGAGCTCCGCGTAGGTCTTGTGCCGGAAGTGCTCGCGGATGAAGTCCTCATTCTCTTCGGTCCAAGTCTTTGCCATTGTCGATGTCGGCCTTTCGCGGAAGAGAACATTTGTGAGGTTGGGACCACCGAGCGCGATTATATAGGGCCCGTCCTGCGACGTACGCAGCATGTTGACTTCGCGGAAGGGCGTAGATAATGTCCGATTGCCTTTTGCGGCAAGGGATATTCGTCACCTTGCGGCGGGCAACTCAGCGCCATGGGGGGGTGGCACGGTATGCTCGACCGGCTGACCTGGCTTGGGCATTCGGGCTTCGTTGTACAGGGGTCTCCGTGTGTCTACATCGATCCGTTCCGGATCGTCGGCGGGCCGCGTGCCGATCTCGTGCTCCTCACGCACCCCCACTACGATCACTGTTCACCGACGGATCTTGCCAAGATCGTCGGCGAGAACACAGAGATCGTGTGCCCGCGCGACTGCCTGACGGCGCTCAATGACCTCCCGGGCCTACGTCGGATCATCCAGCCGGGCGACAAGGTGACCCTGCACGGCATCGGTATCGAGTCGGTGCCGGCGTACACGCGCAAGAGCCGCATGCATGAGCGCGACAACGCGTGGGTGGGATACATCTTGGAGATCGACGGTGTGCGCTTGTATCACGCCGGCGATACGGACTACATCCCCGAGATGCGCCAGATGCGAGTCGACATCGCGTGCCTGCCGATCTCCGGCGGCGAGACCATGAACCTCGTAGAGGCGGCGGCGGCCGCCAACAGCATCGCTCCCCGGGTGGTCGTTCCGATGCATTTCGGGACCCTCGGCGCCGATATTGATCCTGACTTGTTCAGCAATCTGACGCGCGTCACCGTGCGCGCCCTGCGACGCGATCCTGCCTTTAGCGGCGAGTAAGCAGCGGACCATGCGTTCGCGGATCGTGCCCGCGGCTTTGCTAGCTTGCGGCGCTGCTCTGGCTCTCTGGCTCGCCTGGTTGGGTACGGCGGGCGTGATCGGTTACCGGGCGCCGAGGCTCGATCCAACGCTGGCGAGCGCAACAGGCTATGCGTGGCGCGGCGCGGTTCACGTGCACACGGAATTGTCGGCCGATGCCACCGGAACCGTGGGCGAGATTGCTGCTGCGGCCCGCCGAGTCGGGCTCGATTTCGTCGTGCTGTCGGACCACACCGGCGCGCGCGGTACGGCGGGGCGAGCGGTACCGGGATGGTACGGCTCGGTCTTGGTGCTTGTCGGCGAAGAGATCTCCACGCGCGACGGCCATCTTCTGGCGCTCGCCGTGTCGGCACACCCGTACGCATTGGGACCGCAGGCGCGCCAGGCGCTCGAGGATATTCGAGTCTTGGGCGGTGCCTCGTGGGTCGCGCACCCGGGCGGCGATCCGGCCTGGACAGCCGGTCTTGGCGGAGTTGCGGGCATCGAAGTAGTGAGCTTGTCGGGGGCGCTCGATCGACTGTCGATGGCACAGCGATTGCGGGCGACGTTGGCCTACCCGGCGAGCCCCAGTGCCGCTGGCTTACGTGTGCTGAGCGCCCGCCCGCCCGCCCTCGACCTATGGAGCGCCCGCACGTCGCTGTCCGGTGCGTCCTTGCCGCGACCTCTGGTTGCGATCGGATCCGTTGATGCGCACGGCCCGGTACGTGGGCTTGGCGTACCGAGCTACGACATCGCGTTGGGCACCGTGACCACCCTGGTGTGGATGGACGAGCCACCCTTGCCCGGCGTCGCCGACCGCGCCGTTGCCGGCCGCCTGGTGCGACGGCTGCAGAGCGGGCGAGTGGCCATCGAGCTTTCGGCTGCGGGGCGCGCACCCGGCACCTCGTTCGTTGCGACGGGATCCGACGGTAGCAATGTCCTTCCGGGAGAGACGAGGAGCTGGGGCGATGGGCGCTGGACTCTCGAGGCGCGGCTTGGCGCGCCGGGCGACTATACGGTGCTGCTGCTGCGCGACGGGGAGGTGGTAGGTCGCGCTGAGGGAACGGGGTTGGAGCTCGAGGCCCCGGCGCCGGGGACGTATCGCATCGAGGTGTACCGCACCACGGGACCACCGGGTGGCGGACAGCCGGGTGCAACGCCGTGGATCATCAGCAACCCGATCTATCTCTGGCCTGCGGCGGCGATCACCGCGGCCCGAGTGTACCCGGCACCTCGATTGCCGGCGCCGCAGACGGCGCGACCGCTATTGCCGGAGCCAGGTTGGGCGGCGGAAAGCGACGCGCTCTCGGCGAGCGCCATGGCACCGATGGTTGATGGCCTCCTGTGGAACGTTCGCGTACCCAGTGAGGCGGCTGCAGACGCCTTCTCCGCGGTGGCCTGGCGACCGGAAGCCGCGCAGGATTGGAGCCGAACCCTGGGCCTGACCGCGGGACTGTCGTCGGAGCGTGAGTGGCGAGTGAGCATGCGCGTCTGGACCGCCTCGGAAAACGGTGAGCAAACGTGGGAACTGATCGTTGCGAGCTCGCCAGAGGCAACACCGACCCTGTCACCGTGGCGACGTTTCCGGCGGATCGGAGCGGACGGACAGATGGTGCGCGGTGAGCTACTCGACGAAGAGCTCGCGCAGGTTACCGGCGTCGCCTTCGTGGCTACGCCGCAGCGCATGCGCCCCGGCAGCCAGGTACAGATCGAGATCCGGGAAGTCGGCGTGTTCGGCGGTTAGGGTCACCGGAGCTTCGGCTCAACGGCGTACCGGGATCGTCTCCCACAGCCGTGCGAAAGAATCGATGAGCAACAGCGGCTCCACCGATTCCCGGATGTTGCCGCCGAATACATCGCGCATCACCGCCGTCTTGAGCCAGGGGTCACGCATCAGGGCCTCGCGGCCGGCAGTGGCGGCCTTCTCCGTCTCGCCGCGCGCTACGCGGACCGAGGCCAACAATAACCAGGCATATCCGTTGTTGGGATACAGGACCGTGGCCCTGCCAGCGTGCTCGAGCGCCGAAGCCAACTCGCCCGCGGCCAGGTACTCGGCGGCAAGTTGGCTCGCCAGCTGTCCTTGCCGCATATCGAGTAACCGGCGCAACTCCGCAATCGGTGCGGGGTGGTCCTCGACGCGCAAGTCGATGTAGCGGTCATTGAGCTGTCCGTAGCCACCCGCTTCGCGGACCACGAGCAAGGCCGCCGACTGGCGTCCGCGAGCGTCTCCACCAGCGGCCTGCCCAGCAGCCAGCGCCGCGGCCAGCCGCGTGGCCAGGTCACCTTTGCTGGCTTCGAACGTGGCCGCCATGGCCTCGACGACCTCGGTACCGGCGAGGATATTGCCCTGGGCAGCGTAATGTGTGCCAACCTGACCACCCGCCCAAGGCAGGCACGCATCGCCGGTAAAGGTGGCCGCGTTGCCGGCGGCGTCAACAACACCGAGCTGGCGTCGGCTTCGACCGTCGTCGGCGTCGGTGAGCGCCGCAACCACTTGCTCGGCCGAGTCGCCGTCGGATAGGAGATCCAAGCCCCGCGGTCCGTAGGTCGTGTTGGCGCGCGCCTGGGTGGCCACCGCCCCGATGCCGGCCCGAGCCCATGGCACGACGGCACCGACACCGAAGAACTTCGACTGCACCGCGACACCGAGATCGCCGGTGTCGGGATCGAAGGCGACGATGGAAAACGTCGCCACAGGAACCGTGTATGCGATCTCGGAACCGGGTCGCGTCGCGTGCGAGACCGGCCGAGCGCCGAGGCTGATCAGCGCCAGGCTCATTGCGAGTGTGGTTAGAGCCAAGCCGGTGGAACGCTCTCGTCGTGGCCTCGACTGCTCTTCGGTCTGGGACATCTCGCTCCTTCACGGTATGAAACAATGCCGTGCTGGTGAGTATAGAGCGCGCGACACACACGGCAGGCGGCCAAGGAATGCTTGTGGCCCTCGAAGGGATCGACGGCTGCGGCAAATCGACGCAAGCTCGATTGCTGACGGCGGCGCTAATCGAGCGCGGCCTGGCGGCAGCGACGTTCCGTGAGCCCGGGGACACCGAGTATGGCCGCGAGCTGCGCCGCATCTTCGTGGAAGGGCGCGACGTGTCGCCACGCGAGGAAATGCGCCTCTTCCTGGAGGATCGCCGCATCGACGTGCGCAGCAATATTCTGCCGGCTCTGGCGGCCGGCAAGGTGGTGATCATGGACCGCTACTACCTCTCGTCGGTGGTTTACCAGGGCGCACTCGGCGTCGACCCGGTCGAGATCTTGGCGGCCAACGAGGCGATTGCTCCACCCCCGGATCTCACACTGTTGCTCGACATCCCTGCAGACGTGGCGCGGCAGCGCATTCGCGCCGCCCGCGGTGCCACCAATACCTTCGAAGAGCGCGATTACCTGGACGGGGTGCGTGCCCGTTACCTGAGCTACTGCGACGGCGAGAGCATTGTCCGTATAGATGCCACTGCAGCGCCCGAGGCCGTTCACGAAGAGCTGCTGCGGCTCGTGGTCGACAGGATTCAGCCTCGCGGGTCGTCGGCCGGGGGCGAGTGACTGCGCTCGGGTCGCGGACAGTCAGACGTTGAAACGGAAGTTCACCACATCGCCGTCTTGGATCACGTAGTCGCGTCCCTCGACCCGCAGCTTCCCGGCCTCGCGACACTTGGCTTCGCTGCCGAGCTCGAGCAACTCGTCCCAGCGCACTACTTCGGCGCGAATGAACCCGTGCTCGATATCGGAGTGGACCTTGCCGGCGGCCCGCGGAGCGGCGCTGCCAGCTCGCACGGCCCAGCCCCGGCACTCGTCCGGCCCAACCGTCAGCATTGTAATGAGGTCGAGCAGGTCGAGCGCCGAGCGGACGAACCGCGCTCGGGCCGATTCCCCGAGACCCAGTTCCGCGTAGAACTCGGGGCGCTCGTCGGCCGGCATTTGGGCGATGTCCATCTCGACACGGGCCGACAGCGGCACGATGCCGGTGCCGATAGCGCTCGCGGTTTCGTCCAGCGATTCCGGAACAGGGTCGGCGACGCTGCTTTCCTCGACGTTGAGCACCAGTAACAGAGGCTTGAGCGTCAAGAACTGATAGCCGGAGACGAGCTTCCGCGCCGTGTCGTCGAGGTCGAGCGTGCGCAGCGGTTGCTCGGCTTCGAGATGGCTCTCGATCTGCTCGAGTAGGCTGAGTTCCTGCGGAGCGGATCCATCCTTGCGCAGACGGGCGATGCGGCGCTCGACGATTTCCAGATCCGCCAGAACTGTCTCCGTCTGCAGGTCGAGCAACTCCCGTTGTGGATCCTGATCAACTCCCAGCGCACTGTTGTCGAAGGCGCGCAGAACCTGGGCGAGGGCGTCCATCTCACGCATGCTGTTGAGGACGCTGCGATCGAGTTCGCGCGGCCCTGTTCCACCGGCAATGTCGCAGAACAGGATCTCTGCGTGGGTTGTCTTCTTCGGTTGGTAGAGGGTCGCCAGGCGGTCGACGCGGTCGTCGGGAACCTTCACCACGCCCAGGTTCTTGGTGCCGGGCTTCGACGCGCCGGGTCCAGTCTGGGCGGCCAGGCCGGTGAGCGCGTTGAAGACGGTGGTCTTGCCACTGCCGGGGAATCCTACGAGTCCGATCTTCATCAGGTCGGCACGCTATACCACGGTCGCCGGGCGTGCTTGCGGCCTGCGTTGCATACCTCGCGCTATTTCAGAGCTCGCGGGGCGTGGCGGCGTCTCAGTCCGGGTGGCCAGGTCCATAGATCGCCCGCCCGGGGAGGGCGCCGGTGTGCTCGCCATCGCGTAGCACCTGCTGGCCGTTGACGAATACGTGCACCATTCCGGTGGCGTACTGATGCGGATTCTCGTAGGTGGCATGGTCGGCGATGGTGTCGGGATCGAAGATGGCAAGGTCGGCGAAGTAGCCTGCCTGGAGCCGGCCACGGCCGACGATGCCGAGGTTCTCGCTCGGCAACGCCGCGAGCTTGCGGACAGCCTCCTCGAGCGAGATCACGCCACGCTCGCGGACGTAGCGTCCGAGGAGTCGCGAGAAGTTGCCATAGGCTCGCGGGTGCGTGCTGGTGAGAATGAACCGTCCCTCCGTCGCGAGCGAACCGGCGTCGGAGCCAAGCGACACCCAGGGCCGCTTGATCTGTAGCTCGATGTTGTCCTCCGACATCAGGAAGTAGACCACCTGCACACGCGTGCCGTCCTCGATCACCAGGTCGATCGCGGTGTCGGCGGGATGCTGCCCGCGCTCGGCGGCGACCGCCGCAAGCGTCTTGCCGGTGTATTGCCGGCGCAGCTCGGCGTTTCGGAACCCGACCAGCAGCGTTCCCTCGGCCCCGGCAGCCAGCAAGAGGTTCTCCCATTCGTCGGTCGGTGTGGTCATCTCTTCCCGTACCCGCCGGCGGGTGTCGGCGTCGCGCAGCCGCTCCCTCCATTCGGTGTAGCCGCCCTCCTGCGCCCACGGAGGCATCGCCGCATCGAGGCCCGTCGAGCCAGCCGTGTAGGTGTACATGTCGGCGGTTATCGCCAGGCCCTCGGCGCGTGCCGCCTCTACTCGGTCGATGGCAATGGCCATCTTCGGCCAGTTCGCCTGTCCTCCCGCCTTGAGGTGGTAGATCTCCGCTGCCACGCCGGCATCTCGCGCCACCGTGATGAGCTCGTCGACGGCCTCGATGAGTCGATTCCCTTCCGAGCGCATGTGTGAGATGTACATTCCGCCGTACTCACCGGCGGCGGCGGCGATGGCGACGAGCTCATCTGTGTCGGCGTAGAACGCCGGCGCGTATATGAGCGACGAGCCGACACCCATGGCGCCCTCGCGCATTGCGGCGCGCGTGAGCTCCTGCATCTGTACGAGCTCTTCGGAGGTGGGCGCGCGGTCCTCGTATCCAAGCACATGCACGCGCAGCGTCGTGGCGCCGACGAACGAGGCTACGTTCGGCGCGACGCCTTTGTTCTCCAGGAAGGAGAGGTACTCTCCGAGCGTCGTCCAGGGAACCTCCACCCTCGAACCGGCCGCCAACCCGAGCATCTCGCGGACCGCGGCTTCGCCGCCGCCGCCGGCAATCCAGTTGGCTAGAGCATCGGCCTTCATGCCCTCGTTGAGGGGGCCGTAGGAAGAGCCCTCGCCAAACACCTCGAGCGTCACACCTTGCCGGATGTCGCCCTGTGACCGGCCGTCGACGATCAGCGAATCAGTAGCCCAACTGAGCATGTTGACGAACCCGGGCGCGACGGCCAGCCCGGCAACGTCGATTTCCTCGTCGGCGACGGCGTCGCCGAGATCACCGACCGCGACAATGCGGTCGGCAGCGATGGCGACGTCGCCGAGGAACGGAGGCTCGCCGCTGCCGTCGTATACCGTGCCGCCGCGCAAGACGATGTCGTACGGAATTGCCGGCGTGCCGGTGCATGAGTAGATCGTCAGGGTAGCCAACAGCAGGGCGGGCGCTGGACGGACTCGAGACATCGCCAGGCTCCTAGTCTCTCGGGTGCTCGATGGGTGTGCGGTGGCTCCGCGCCGTAGCTTACGATGGGCGGTCACGACGGGCGCCCGATCCTCTGGGCAGCCCGCGACGAGGAGGAGACAGGAGTGACTCGCAAATCGCGCCGCTCGGGTGGCCCAATCCCCGGCCCAGCTGCTCCCACCGAGGCCGAGTCGGCCGACAAGCACGCTCTGTACGAGCGTGCCGTGCAGGAGCCGGAGGCCGACGTCAACTTCGCGATCGATGCGTTTCGCAGCGAGTTCGGGCGTCGAGCCTACCGTCTGCGCGAGGACTTCTGCGGTACCGCCGCAGTCTGTCGTGATTGGGTATTGGCGCACAAGAAGAACCGGGCTTGGGGCGTCGATCTGAATGCCGAAACCCTGTCCTGGGGCCGCGCCCACAACCTCGACAAACTGCCCAAGAAGACACGGCGACGGGTGGCCCTGGTAGAGGGCGATGTGCGTACGAAACGCACGCCTCCGGTCGACGTCGTGATGGCGTCCAATTTCTCGTACTTCCTGTTCACTGAGCGCACCGCACTGTTGCGCTATCTGCGAGCCGCGCGCCGCAACCTCGATCGCCAAGGACTGTTGGTTCTCGATGCCTACGGCGGCCCGGAATCGGTGCAACGCGTCGAGGACGAGACCGAGCACGACGACTTCAGCTACATCTGGGATCAGGACGACTTCGATCCCATCAACCGGATGGCGACTTGCTACATCCACTTCACTTTCGGCGACGGCAGCGCCTTGCGGCGCGCGTTCACCTATCGCTGGCGCATGTACACCATTCCCGAGATCCGAGACGCGCTGGCCGACGCCGGCTTCGCTTCGTCAACGGTGTACTGGGAAGGCACCGATGCGAAGACCGGCGAGGGCGATGGCAACTACACGCCCCAGGAAAGCGCCGACCCAGACGAGGCCTGGGTCTGCTACATCGTCGCGGCCAAACGCTGAGCCGAACGGAGTTCGGTCTTTTCAAAGTGATATCACTTTGATACAGTTTCTGTGATGGAGACCGGGGAGCTGAGCGGCCACCGTAGCGGCGGTTCTCCGACGGCCCTCTATGAGAGCAGGAGCGACCGATGATTCGCGAGATCGAACACAAGGCGTTGAGTGGCTTCCTGATGCTGTTCGTGCTGCTGGCGGTGCTCGTCGGACTCAGCTGGATGATCGTGGCGACGATCCGCGATCTGGGAGAGCTTGGTTCCAGCGTTGGTCGCGTCTGGTGGCTCGTGGGGCTGATCCTCGCCTGGGCCGCCGACCTGGTGATGCTGGCCGGCTTGTTCACGATCGCCCCGAACGAGGGCAAGGTACTGCAGCTCTTCGGACGCTATGTGGGCACGGCCAAGGAGCCCGGCTTGCGTTGGGCCAACCCGTTCCTGACCAAGAAAAGAGTGTCGCTTCGGGTGCGCAACTTCGAGACCGGCAAGCTCAAGGTCAACGACAAGCGTGGCAACCCGATTGAGTTCGCATCGGTCGTGGTCTGGAAGGTGGTCGACACCGCCGAGGCGGTGTTCATGGTCGACGATTTCAAGCACTACGTGCACGTGCAGAGCGAGGCAGCTGGACGGGCTCTGGCCACGGGATACCCGTACGACGTTTTCGACGAAGGCGAGGTGTCGTTGGTGTCGCATACCGCCGAGATCAGCGACAAGCTCAAGGTCGAGATCCAGGATCGTCTCGACAAGGCGGGCGTCGAGGTGATCGAAGCTCGTATAAGTCACTTGGCGTACTCGCCCGAGATCGCCAGCGCCATGCTGCAGCGCCAACAGGCGGCCGCGGTGATCGCGGCGCGCAAGAAGATCGTGCAGGGGGCGGTCGGGATGGTGGAAGACGCGCTGGACCAGCTCTCCGCGCAGCGCATCGTGGAACTCGACGACGAGCGCCGCGCGCAGATGGTCAGCAACTTGCTCGTGGTCCTGACAAGCGAGTCGCGGCCCCAGCCGGTGCTGAACGCCGGTAGCGTCTACTAGATGCGCCGACAGGCACGACGACTGGAATAGGAAGCATAGCGCAGGGCACCGGGCGGGGTACTGACGAGGCGAGCAACGGCAGGTGGCAGAGCGCAGGGCGGTCTTGATCCGGCTTGATCCGAAGGTCCACGCATCGTTGCGGAGATGGGCCGACGATGAGCTGCGTTCGCTCAATGCACAGGTGGAGTACGTGCTGCGGCGCGCCCTGCGCGACGCCGGGCGCCTGGGCGCCAACCAGCGACAGAACCGCCCTTCGAACGAGCCCACGGATCCGTGATCCTGGCAAGACGGCAGCGCCTATTACCACCAAGGGCCGGCTGCGATACTTTGAAGGAGTCCCCGGTCCCTGAACCCAGTTAGTCGAGCGACCGCCAACCGTCGCGGCCGCGGTTCCCACACAACGATGACCGAACAGCAGCGGTTTACCTGTGACTAGCTGTGGAACCAGCTCGTCGTGCTCTCCGATGGCAAGGTCGTTTGCGGTTGCGCCGATCCTTACGGTGAGCGCCCGCTTGGTGATCTCAACAAACAAACGCTGCACGACATCTGGAACGCTCCCCACGTCAAGAAGATCCGACGCCAGCTGAACGATGGCTACGCGCCGTTCTGCAAGCCCTGCGGTCTCAAGACGATGGTCGACGAAGACTACGCGATTCCTCAACGACCGGAGCACGTCGAGACGCTGCCAAGGATCTTCCTGGAGCCTGCGGTCGGCTGCAACATCTCGTGCTTCGAGGCGGTCTGTAACCAGACCTCGAAGATCGTGCAGACGCGCTCACAGCGTCTGATGGACTGGGACGACTTCAAACGTATCGTCGATTCGGTCGGCGACGAGCTCGTGCGCCTCGACTTCTTCAACTACGGCGAGTCGTTCGTGCACCCGAAGTCGGTCGACATGATGGAGTACATCAAGTCGACCTACCCGGACGTGTTCCTCTACATCAGCACCAACGGTTTGCTGCTCACCGATGAGAAGATGGAGCGCCTGGTAAAGGCCGGGGTCGACGAGATCACCTTCTCGGTGGACGGGCCGGACCACGAAACGTATGTCAAGTATCGCGTCAAGGGCGACTTCGACAAGGTGTTCGGCATCATGCGCCGGTTCGTCGAGATTCGGGAGGCGCACGGCGCGCAGCTCCCCTATCTCAACTGGCGCTACATCATCTTCAATTGGAACGACTCCGACGAGAAGATGAGCCGTACGCGAGAGCTGGCTGCCGAGATCGGCGTCGACAAGCTCGTCTGGGAGATCACCAACCATCCTCCTGCAGCGGCGAGCGACAAGTACCAGCCCGGCACTACAGCGTGGCACGAGATCTACCACGAGATTTGGGACACGAGCCAGACCTGCAACGCCATCGCCGGGAAGCGCCTACTGGCCGACATCTCCTTCGCCGGCGAAGGCGCCTGGGAGGGCCGTGCCACGGAGCCCACGATGTTGACGGTGCGCGTGGCGAATACGGGAGGCGCGCTTTGGCGATGCGCAGCTCATGGGTGGCGGCGAACGGTTCGACTCGGTGCTCAGTTGCACGACGGCAACCGCAACATGATCGATCGTGACTACGCGCGGGCCTTTCTGCCGCATGATCTGGCCGGCGGCGAGCCTGCACCGGCGGCGACCTCGATCGCCCGGCTGCTCGCCGGTGCGCGGACACTAAGCCGACGACTGACCCGGCGATAGCGAGGGTGGGCCGCAAAGGCACCACCTGGCGCAAAGGCGCGGGGCTGTTGGCGTTGTCCCTGTTGTCCATGGTAACCAGCGGCGCCACGCCAACGCGGACGTGGGCGTATCCGGGTGCCATCGTGATCGACGGCAAGTTCGCCGACTGGGATGCTTTACTCGGCTCGGCTCACACCGCCGCCGACCTCGCGGTTGCCGACAGCGGCCGGTTTCTCTACTTCCACTTCCGCCTGCCGCAGGAAGCGATCCTGCAGGGCACGAGCGACGCGGTCTTGCTCCTGGATGCCGACGCCGACGCCGCAACCGGGAGGCGTGCATTTGGCATCGGCGCCGACGTTGAGTGGCGCTTCGGCGCCCGGTCGGGGACGCGCCACGCTGGCGCGCAGCGTATCGGCCTCCATCCAGCCGACATCGGCCTGGTAACCGCACCGACCGTCAGCGCCCGACGGTTCGAGCTGGCGCTGGAGCTGGGGGCGCGGCCGGGTGACACCGTGCTGTTCACCGGCCGACGGATCCGGGCAGTGCTAACCACCGTGCAGGCGTTGTTGCACGGCAGCGGTGATTCCCGACGTGTGGCGTACCGCCTCGGCGCGCGCTCCGTCCCGGAGCCTGAGCGGGCCATGCTCGAGCGCGCCGCCGCCAGGCATCTACGGGTGATGAACTACAACGTCGAACACGACGGGCTCTTTGATCTGGATCGCCAGCCGGCGTACCAGCGTATCTTCAGCGCGGTGCGACCGGATGTCGTCGGATTCCAGGAGGTCGCCAAGAACAACACCGCCGGCATCGCGACGCTGCTTGACGAGTGGCTACCGCGGCGCGGTGGTCGCCGCTGGCACGCTTCGGCGGCCGCCGGCGACGCGGCTGTTGCCAGCCGCTTTCCGATCAGCAAGACCTGGCTGATTACGCCTGGGGTGGATGCCTACCGCATCGACACGCGTTCGTTCTTGGCGAGCGAGATGCTGGTAGTTGTGGTGAGCCTGAAGTGCTGCGAAGACCCAGCCGGTCAGCGCAGGCGGCAGATCGACGCGATCCTCGGATTCTGGCGCGATGCCCTGAGCCCGGGCAGCACCGTGACCTTGCCACCAGACACACCGATCGTGATGATCGGCGACATGAATCTGGTCGGTGACGCACAGGAGTTGCACGCCCTACGCACCGGGACACCATTCGATTCGGTCAGCGGCGGGCCGCCATTCGACCCCGACTGGGATGGCAGCGCGCTCACGGATCTGCGGCCGCTGCACGCCGACTTGCCGATGGCGTACACCTGGCGACGCGACAACAGCAGCGGTAACTTCTCACCTGGCCGCCTCGACTTCGTCTTCTTCACGGACAGCGTTCTCACGCCGCGGAACCGCTTCGTGCTGCATACACCGTCAATGACCGGTAGGCGGCGCCGTGCTTATGGTCTGCGGCGCGGTGATACGGTCCGGGCCTCCGACCATCTGCCGCTGATTGCCGACTTCGCCCTGCGCTAGCGGGCCGGGGTGGAAGTGTGGCGGGCCCCGGTCCCGGTCAAGGGGTCGGGCGCGCACCGGATATTCAACGCAGTCGATATCGCTGGATCTTGCCGGTGGCGGTCTTTGGAAGCTCGTCGACGAACTCTATCCAGCGCGGGTACTTGTAGGGCGCGATGGTGTCTCTTACGAAGACCTTCAACTCCTCGGCCAAGCTGTCGCTGGGGGTAACCCCGGTGCGCAACACCACGAACGCCTTGGGCTTCACCAAGCGCGCCTCGTTCTCGGCACCCACCACGGCGGCATCGACTACTGCATCGTGCGCCAGGAGAGCGATCTCGACCTCGAAGGGAGACACCCAAATTCCTCCTACCTTCAGCATGTCGTCGGCACGCCCCTGGTACCAGTAGTACTCGTCTTCGTCGACGATGTACTTGTCGCCGGTGCGGATCCAGGCGCCCTCGATGGTGGCCTTGGTCTGGTCGTCGCGATTCCAGTAGCACGCGCAGATGGAGTCGCCCTTGATGAGCAGGTCACCGACCTCCCCCGGCGCTACCGGGTCGCCGTTGCCATCGACGATCCGGGCCTCATACCCCCGCACCACCTGGCCGCTGGAGCCGGGCCGTGCTTCGCCTGGCCGATTGCTGATGAACGTGTGCAACACCTCGGTCGAGCCGATGCCGTCGAGAATCTCCTGTCCGTAGCGCTTCTGCCAGCTCTCGAACAACGTCGCCGGCAGCGCCTCGCCGGCCGATACACAAGCCCGCAGACTCGACAGCGTCTCGGGTGCCGGCGCCTCCGGGTAGGCCAGCATGCCGGCGTAGCCCGTTGGTACCGAGTAGAAGATGCTGGGGCGGTACCGCAGTAGGACATCGAAGACGGCGGCCGGCCCGGGGTGCCCGGGGTACAGAACGGTCGAGGCGCCAACCCCGAAAGGGAAGTAGAGGGCGTTGCCCAGGCCGTAGGCGAAGAACAGCTTTGCCACCGAGAAAGTAGTGTCGGTTTCAGCTATTCGCAGCACTTGCTGCGCGTAGGTCCTGGCGCACACCAGCATGTCGTGCTGTAGATGAACGGCACCCTTCGGAAAGCCGGTCGTGCCGGAGGAATAGAGCCACAAGCACGGATCGTCCCGGCTCATCTCCTCGGCCTCGAGGACTGACGAAGCGGCGACGCACAGCTCAGGCAGCGAGTGCACGGTGATCGGCGGCCCGCTGGTCGGCAACTCCGGTGCGCCACCGTCCGGCCCGGGCGCGACGATCAGGTGCTGCAGGTAGGGAAGTCGTTCGCGAATCGGCTCGATGGCGCTGAGCAATGGCGCCGATACGATCAGCATCCGGGCTCGGGAATCGTTCAGCAGGTATTCGTAATCGGCTGCGGCAAGGCGCGTGTTCGTGGGAACCGGCACGGCGCCGATCTTGATCGCGCCGAAGAACGAGTACACGAAATCCGGGCTATCAAGCAGCAACAACATCACGCGCTGCTCGAGATCGAGGCCGAGGTCGCGAAGCGCGTTGCCGGCCCGGTTCACGCCCGTCAGCACGTCGGTGTAGGTGTGGGTGCTGCCGTCGGGCACGTAATGGATCGCGACCTTGTCACCGCGTCCGGCCTTGACGTTGGCGTCGACGAAATCGAACGCTGCGTTCATGCGGTCAGGAATCTCGATCATGGGTCCCTGCAATGCGAATCACATGATTTCGGGCGTGAAGCTCTTCGTGACAAGTGCAATCTACCCTGCACCAGGGTCTCGTGATCCTCGACCTCATGCTGCCGGACAGCGATGGGCTCGACGTTTGCCGGAAACTGAGAGCCGGCGCCGCTGATCTCCGGCACAGCCCGGCCCGGCCCGGCCGACCGGGCGACGCTGTGTCAGTCGAGCACCGCCTTGGCTAGCAGCTCCAGCTTGCCGTTCATGCGCCCCAGATCGGGCGCTACGTTGTCGTTCTGCTGCTGCGTTACCGCCACCATGTCGAGGCTCGGAATCACCACGACGATGCGCGCGTCCCAGTCGCCGTCGGCGACGTACGTGTCTACTGGCGCTGCCGGCCAAGCGCGCCGCTGCGATCCGCCGACAATGCCGTTGAACCACCACGTGTAACCGAAGATCCCAGGGCCGAACGGAGTCTGGCTGCACTCGCCACCGAACGTGCCGACCCCGAGATAGTCGTTGCACGCCGTTGCCCGTGCCACCGCCATGGGTCCAGGCACCTGCACACGAACGCTGTCGCTGAAATGCCCGTCTGCAATCACCTGGCGCTTCCGCCAGATACCGCGATTTAGCCATAGCCAGCCGACGCGGGCGAAGTCGCGAACCGAGATCAGCACACCGCAGCGCTCGCGCGCGCCGCTGAGCCCGTCCTCCAGTTTGAGGCGTCTGAGGCGCTTGCGGATGGCCTGAGCCACCGTGCGGCCGCCGTACACCTTGCGAAGCGACTCGCACAACAGGCGAATGCCATTGTCGTTGTACGACCAGGCCTTACCGGGTCGGTCGGGCATCGCATAGCCGCTGATGTTGTTTGCCAGATGATGGAAGGTGATGCGGCGGTCCGGTACCTTCAGATCCGGCCAGTCGGCGGCAATCGTCTGATGTACGCCGCTCAGCGTGCCCTCATCGATCGCCAAGAACAGCAGTGTGCCGAGCAGCGACTTCAGCGCCGAGGCCCAATCAAGGCGCTCGTCGACGACGCCCCAGCTGCGAACGATGTACCCGTGGCGCACGATGATGCCACTTCCGCCGACCTTCGCCACGAACGCATCGAGCACGCTGCCGTCCAGGTCGAGGGCCGCCGCCGTGCGGTTCTTCCAATGGGCTCGGGGGAAAACCGGCGCTCGTTCGAGTGCGTCGTGGGCGGCCCCGGCCCCGGCCGCGACGTCGGCGGAGGTGAGAGCGCAGCATAGGCTGAGAGTCAGCGAGGCGAGGAATCCAGACCGCATGGTTCGCGCTCCCCTTCGGCACGATTGCCGGCAGAGTGCAGCAACGGTAGTTGCATCCGGCGAGCTACCTATAGCAGATGTGAGCCAAGCTGAGAAGCGGCGTCAGGCGCCCAGCCAGGTCGTTGAGCGTTCAAGCATGGCCCGATAAGGTCCGCCGTAGCGTTGCCGCCGAGCGGGCGGGGCGAACTCGTGAGAGAACGATGAAGGTTGATCCCGACGCGCCGGTGGCCGGCGGTACCGTGGCGACGCTGCTGCTGGTTGCTGCTCTGCTGGTGGCGGCGTGCTCACCGGGCGACAACGAGGATGGCGGGGCGACCGAGAGCAGCAGCGCGCCGGAATCATTCGGAACCCTGCCGGACGGACGCGATGTTCGCCGGTTCACGCTCACCAACGCGAACCGACTCCGGGTACGTGCCATCGAGTACGGCGCCATCCTGCAGTCGATCGAGGCGCCCGATCGCGACGGTGAGCTTGCCGACATTACTCTCGGCTACGACACGCTCGACGGCTACCTCGGCAACAGTCCCTACTTCGGTGCCGTTGTCGGACGCTATGCCAATCGTATCGCCGGTGGTCGCTTCTCTATCGACGGGACGCTGAGCACGCTGGCAACGAACAACGGTGCCAACCATCTACACGGTGGTGATCGCGGCTTCGACAAAGTTCTTTGGCGTGGCGAAGCGCTTGACCTGACCCAGGTCACGTTCACCTACCGTAGCGAGGACGGCGAGGAAGGCTATCCGGGTGCGCTCGATGTCACGGTCACCTATCGGCTGACTGACGATGACGAGCTGGTGATCGACTATCAGGCGGTCGCCGAAGCACCAACCCCCGTCAACTTGACCCAGCACACGTACTTCAACCTTGCCGTCAGCGGTGACGTTCTGGGCCATGAGGTCCACATCAACGCCGATCGCTACACGCCCGTCGACGCAACGTTGATTCCAACGGGCGAGCTGGCGACGGTGGCAGACACGCCTTTCGACTTCAGGATGCCGACCGCCATTGGGGCGCGTATCGACGCTGACCATATGCAGTTGCGACACGGCGGCGGCTACGATCACAACTTCGTTCTCAATACCGCCGCTGACACCGGAGTCGCCGCGCCGATGCATGCCGCCCACGTCGTCGAGCCGAATAGCGGCCGGGTGCTCGACGTCTACACCAGCGAGCCCGGCATACAGCTGTACACGGGCAACTTTCTCGATGGCTCACAGGTGGGCAAAGGCGGACGTCGGTATGCGCACCGGTCGGGGTTTTGCCTGGAGACGCAGCATTTCCCGGATTCGCCGAACCAGCCGGCGTTCCCGACAACGATCGTGCGCCCCGGCCGACCCTATCGGACCCGTACCACACTGCGCTTCTCAGCAGGCCAACCGGAGCAGCGATCCGGCCCAAGGTGAGGAGCGCCTCGGTGGCTGTTGCCTGGATGGACTACACAATGTAGACGCATAGTCAGACTCTACAATGTTGAGGTTGATATGGGTGTCGACTACCCGGGCGAATTCGAGCACATGCTGTTGCTAGTGATCCTGCAACTCGGCGACGAGGCCTATGGCGGGCGGGTTCGTGCGCAGCTTACCGAGCTGGTCGGGCGCGAGCCGTCCGCCGGTGCGCTCTACACAACACTTCAGCGCCTCGAGAGCAAGGGCTGGGTAGGGGGGCGCCAGGCTGCTGGGTCGCAAGATAGCGGCGGCCGGCCACGGCGCTACTTCCGAGTAACAGCCGCGGGGTTCGCGGCGCTGCGGCGTTCGCGTACGGCGTTGCTGACGCTTTGGGAGCCAGTTGCCGACGCCCTGGATGAGGCGTGAGCAGGCCACAAGGAGTCCTGGGCCGGCTGCTGCTCCGGGTCGTGCCACAGCATGGCTTCGCGGCATCGCTGGTCGGCGACCTGGACGAGATTCGCGCGCGGGAAACTCGCACGTTTGGGTATGCGCGAGCCGCAGCCCGTCATGCGCGCCGCGTTGCTAGCGTGCTGTTGCATTTCGGTCGCGCCCGGCTGGGCGGAAACGCGACGCAGGCCGAGGGCGGCCCGGGAGGCGATCTAGGACTTGCCCGCCGACCTGGCGGCGACGACGCCGGGTTGGGCTCGGGACGCCGGACGCCGGGCGGATGGGGACGAGGCTTGGCACAAGACCTGCGCGTCGCCGTTCGCCAGTGGGCGCGAAGTCCGCTGGCAGCGCTCGTCGTAATGCTGACACTCGCTATCGGTATCGGCGCCAACACCGCCATCTTCAGTGTTGTGAACAGCGTGCTGGTTCGGCCGTTGCCGTACCCCGAGGCCGGCCAGCTCGTTGTTGTTCACACGGAGCTGCAAGAACAGGGTGAGACGGTTCCGGCGAGCTCGCCGCCGGAGTTTCAGGACCTGCTCGATCACGCCGACGCGTTCGCCTCGTTGGGAGCCATGTGGTATCGACCCGCCGCCTTGACCGACGACGGTGTCGAACCGGAAGACATCGACGTGGCGTTCGTTTCAGCGGGGCTACTACCGACGCTCGGTGTGGAGCCGCTGCTGGGGCGCTTTCCGCGACCCGAGGAGGACCTGGATCGATCGCGGGTCGTCCTGTTGGCACATGAAACGTGGCAGCGCCGCTATGGTGGAGATCCCGATCTCGTCGGGCGAACGATCGAATTCGACGGGGTGGCGCGAACGGTTGTCGGCGTGATGCCGGCCGATTTTCGCATGTTGTTTCCACCTGACATCCATATGCCGCCGCGCGTCGCCGCGTGGATGACCTGGGGCGGCAGCTACGACGAGTACCCGCGACGCTGGCGTGTGATGACTGTGGTGGGTCGTCTGCAGCCGCAGCTGAGCGCGGCCGCCGCAACCGCTGAGCTTCGTGGCGTCGCGGATCAGGTCCGTAGCGACCACGCCGACGACTATGCGGGCTCCGGATATGACCTGCGAATCGAGCAGCTGGCCGATGATCTGGTAGCGCACGTACGCCCTACGTTGGTGCTGCTGCTCGCCGCGGTGGGCTTCGTTCTGTTGATCGCCTGCGCGAACGTCGCCAACTTCATGTTGGGGCGCTCGGTGAACGCGTCGCGTGAGCTCGCCATCCGCGGTGCGCTGGGCGCAAGTGGCTGGCGGCTGCTCCGACAGTTGGTGACGGAGAGCGCGGTGATCACGTTCGCGGGCGCCGGGCTCGGGTTGGTGCTGGCCAGGTGGGGGATCCGGACATTGCCGTTGTTGGCACCGGCGGACCTGCCACGATTGGAGGCGGTTGGCATCGACGGGCCGGTATTGCTTTTCACCTGCTTGGTTGCGATTGGCACCTCGCTGGTGTTCGGCAGCGCGATGGCGATGCAGCTGCGGTCTCGCGGTCGGGCAGCGGTCTTGAAAGAGGGCGCCCGGGCCCTCACGGGTGCCGGTAGCGAGCGTGTTCGCAGCGCCCTCGTGATGGGACAGATAGCTCTTTCACTGATGTTGCTCGTGGGTGCCGGGTTGGTGGTGCGCAGCTTTGCGTTGCTGTCGCAGGTCGATCCCGGTTTCGAGTCGTCCGACGTACTGACCATGAAGCTATCGCTGGTCGATGCCCACTATCCCTATTCCGAACCGGCAAAGATCGCGGAGTTCTACCGGCAGCTCGTCTCTCGCGTCGGCGAGCTCGCCGCTGTCGGGGCGGTCGGCGCGACGACGCAGCTGCCCTTGGACGGCAGCCGCTACTCGCTGGCTCCATATGCATACGAGGCGGAGGCAGGAGTCGTGGAATGGAACAGCATCGCGGCGGACTATCGTACGGTCACCGCGGGGTGGCTCGAGGCAATGGGGGCGCGGCTGGTCGAAGGTCGCACGATAGCGCGGACCGATGACCTCGACACGGCGCGCGTTGTCGTCATCGACGAGATCTTGGCGCGGCAGGCGTGGCCGGGGACCAGTGCGGTGGGGCAACGCCTGCAGGTCGAGGTGTTCTTGGCGGGCGAGCGCTACAGCGAGTGGGCCGAGGTGGTGGGCGTTGTCGAGCACTTGCGGCACCAGCCAGGCACCCTCGGATCCGAGCAGGTGTACATAGCCCACGCGCAGGCTCCGCAACGGACGATGGCGTTGACGATTCGTACCGACGCCGATGCACGCTCGTTGGTGGAGTCGGTGCGTGGCATCGTTCATGAGCTCGATGCCGACCAACCCCTGCAGCGGGTGCGGCCCTTGTCCGAGTACCTCGGCGAGTCGATTGCCCCGCTACGATTCGCGCTGACGCTGCTTGGGGCGTTCGCCGTCGTGGCGCTGGTGTTGGCGACGCTGGGTGTCTACGGCATCGTGTCCTACGGCGTGACGCAACGGACCCGTGAGATCGGTATCCGCATGGCGATCGGGGCGTCTCCGACGGCAGTTGTCCGTGCCGTGGTGGGACGGACCGCGGTGCTTGCAGCCACCGGTGTGGCCCTCGGGCTGCTCGGCGCCCTGGCGCTGTCGCAGTTCATGTCGGGACTGCTGTTCGGTGTCGCGCCGACGGACCCCGTGGTCTTCGGCGCGGTCGCGGTCCTATTCACCGCCGTGGCGCTCGGTGCCTGCTACTTGCCGGCACGTGGCGCGTCGCGCCTGGCTCCCGCCAGCGCTCTGCGTCGCGAGTAGTCGTCTCGCTTAGGAGTCGCTGCGGGCCACGACACCGCGCAGCAGAAGCCAGGTGTCGGGGTCGAGCACGACGGCCGTCGGTTCGCTGCCGGCGTCGATCGAGAAGCGATGAGCGGCCGCCTGTAGCTCGACGACCTGCCGATGGCGCGACCCATCGCCGTTGCGGAGCTCGACCGTGAGCGGCGTTCGATACACGTAATCGCTCGGTTGCCGGATGTCCAGGACGACGGCGCGCGAAGCAGCGTCGTAACGCCAGGAGCCCTCCAGCCCGATGCCGCCGCCGCCGCGATAGAGCCACTGGTCGAAGAACCATTTCAGATCCTGTCCGGATACCTCCTCCATGACGCCCCGGAAACCGTCGGTCGAGGCATGGGCGTTGAAGTACTTCGCGTAGTACCGGCGGATGCCCTCCCAGAACGTCTCCGTGCCCACGAGGCCGCGCAACATATGCAGCGTCCATGCCCCCTTCTGATACTGCATGCCGGTGGTGACGGCCGACATGTCGTCGAGATTGTCGTGCACGATGCGGTAGTCGGGGTTGGTGTCGTAGAAGGCCAATACGCGGGCGCTGGCGCTGCGCAGGCCGTCGACAAACGCATCGCGGCCGTATGCATGCTCGATGAACAGCAAGGTGAAGTAGGTAGCGAACCCCTCGCTCAGCCAGACATCGTCCCAGTCGTACTCGGTGATCGCGTTCCCGAACCACTGATGGGCGATCTCGTGGATGATGACGTTGCGCCACCGGATGCTGCGGGTGCCGGTCACCGAATCGTCGCCATAGAAGATCGCGGAAGCGGCCTCCATGCCACCGCCGACGCTGTTGGATTGAATGTTGGCTAGCTTCTCGTAGGCGTAGGGGCCGATCGCGTCGGCGAAGAAACCGAGCGCCTCGCGCGTCGGGTAAGCGAAGTCGTAGAACCCGGCGTCGCGGTCCTGTGCGTACACCCAGGTCTGCACCGGCACACCGGTGTGATTGCCGAGGTGTTGCACTGCGAAGCGCGCCGCGCCGAGCATGTAAAGCCACGGAGCGATTGGAACCGATTGGCGCCAATGGGTCAGGCGGCTCCCGTCAGCCAGGTCGGTCTCTTCGACCAGCAACCCGTTGGAGACGACTTGATACTGGCCGGGCGCGGTTACCACCAACTGGCTCATGGCCTTGTCGTAGGGATGATCCACGGTAGGCAGCCAGTGGCGCGCCTTGTCCGGCCAGTTGTCGGAAAAGAAGGTGCGGTCGCCGTGTTTGTTTTCGCCGATGATCAAGCCGGTAGCAGGTACGCCGGCATAGGCGACCGTCAGGAGTATTCGCTGACCCACCGTGGACGGCCGGGGAAGCAGAATACGCAAGCGGTCGTTCGAGTGACTGAACTGTGCGGCGGACCCGCGCGCCGATCCGTCCAGCGAGGGGGCCATTGCCTCATCCTCGCTCAACCCGTCTGCTACCCACACGCCGTTGATCGACATGCCGGTCTCGGCCGCGGGCTCGGATGGCCCTATGAGATCGAGCTCGACCGCCGTGAGGCCGGCGATACGGAAGCGCACGTCGACGGTGGCCAGACCGGTGATCGAATCGTTGCCGTCGTTGAGCTCCAGCCTGAAGACATACTCGGCAACGTCGATTCCCGGGTTCTTGGGATACGTATCCGCAGCGCTGCTGGATCCGCCCCCCAGGGCCAGGGACAACAGCAGCGCCGCCGCGAAGCGCGCCCTGACGGGCGCCGTGCGCGGATCGTTCCGGAGGGCCTCACGAATCACTCGACAGCTGCTCATTCCCCGCTCCTAAGGTTGCGCCGCGCTGGTGGAGCAATGGCAAAGGGCGCCCCGCCTACCCGGCCGGGCGCCCTCAATAAACCCGTAGCTGGTTCGAGCTACGTGACTCGAAAAGCTCCTGAGGTAGGACTTGAACCTACAACCCTCCGGTTAACAGCCGGATGCTCTGCCAATTGAGCTACTCAGGAACAAGAGACGCCAAAGCGTCCGAGAAACATTCCTGCCGGCCACTTCGTACGAAGCCGCCGGCGCAGAAAAGGTACCACCGTTGTCGACCGGCCGACAACAACTTTGCGGGTTCACGCTGGTGACTCGGCGCGGCGGTTACAGCTCCCGGCGTCCCTCCAGCGCGCGCGACATCGTGACCTCGTCGGCGTACTCGATATCGCCGCCCACCGGGATCCCTGCGGCGATCCGCGTTACCACCGCGCCGGTAGGCTTCAGCAACCTGGCCAGGTATGCAGCCGTTGCCTCCCCCTCGACGGTCGGGTTGGTCGCCACGATCACCTCACGCACCGTGTTGTCGCGTACGCGGCGCTCCAGTTGTCCGAGATGGAGCTCGTCGGGCCCGATTCCATCGAGCGGCGAAAGCGAGCCGCCGAGAACGTGGTAGCGGCCACGAAAGTGACTGGTGCGCTCTATCGCAGCGAGGTCGTGCCCCTCTTCGACGACGCAAAGCAGCCCGTCGTCGCGGTTGGGATCGGTGCAGTATGTGCACGGGTCCTCATCGCTCAACAGGTTGCAGCGGCTGCAGGGACGGATCTTCCGGCGAACCTCGAGCAGGGCGTCGGCGAGCTCCTGTGTCTCGGAGGCCGGTGCCTTGAGTAAGTAGAACGCCAGCCGCTGGGCTGTCTTTCGTCCGATCGTCGGCAGGCGCTGCAGCCGATCGACGAGATCCGCCACCGGACCGGAATCCGTATAGCTCACGGGCTAGCCGAGCATTCCGCCGAGCGCACCGAGGCCACCCGGGATCATGCCGCCGATCTTCTGCTGCGCCTGCTCGTCGGCGCGGCGCGTCGCTTCCCCGACTGCCGACACCACGAGGTCCTGCAGCATTTCCACGTCATCGGGATCGACCACATCGCGCTCGATCTTGAGCTCCAAAAGAGCCTTTGCGCCGTTAACAGTTGCCGTCACCATGCCGCCCCCGACCGTGGCCGAAACGCGCATTTCTTCGAGCTCAGTCTGCAACTTGTCCTGCATTTGCTGCGCCTGGCGCATCATCTTCTTCACATCCACCATCGACTCACCCCTCCTCTACAGAGATCACTTGGCCCTTGAGCTCGCGCAGAAGGTCCTGCACCAGCGGCTCGCTCTCGGCTCGTTCTAGAAGCTCGCCGGAAGCGCCCTGCACATCGTCGGTCGGCGGGCGGACACCGTTCGCGGAACGCGCGCCCGGCGTTTGCGCCTTGGCTGGGTCGTCCGGAGTCGCCCCGACGCCGGCATCAGTCGCTCCGCCGCCGGCATCGCCTGCGGCCGACGCAGCGGCTCGCGGGTCGCCCTCGTCAAGCTCGACCTGCGCTTTGACGGGCCTTCCGGCCACCGTGCTACAGGCTGCCGATAGCGCCGGGAGAACCTGCGGGTCGCGCACGCGCTCCGCGAAGATGCCGGCGCTCGACGGAAAACGGAGGGTCACCGCATGCTCGTCGAGGTCGATACCACTGGCGCGCCCCAGCACCTGGGCAACCAGCGGGTGCGAGGCCTCGAGCAACCGTTGAAGCTCGCCGAGTAGGTCGGCGTGATTGCCGGTAGCCGCGACCGGCAGGGGTTCGACAGGCGTGTCGGGTAGGTCATGGGTGCTCGTCGGCGGTGCATCAGGCTCGGGCGGCGGCGGCGGTTGCTCTTCTGGCGGTGGCGCTGCGACCGCCGCTGGTGCGGGGGCTGGCCCGGGTGCAGAAGGCGGCCGTGGCGCTGGGGCCTTTGTGGGGACGACGATGGTCGTTGTCGGGGCGGCCGAGAGTGGCGCTTCAGTAGGCAGTGGTCTGGTTTCTTGGGAGGGCGCCGCCGTATGAGAGGACGCGGCGGTGGCGCCGCGCGCCGCTCCCCGGCCGGTCGAGGTGCCGCCAGGGCCGCTGTCATCGCGGCCGCCTGACGGGGAGCTCACCGCCTCGATGAGACTCCGAATAGGTTCGAGGCTCGGCATGCGGGCGAGGCGCGAAAGCACCACCTCGACGTGGTAGCGCGGTTGCTCGGCGACCTTGATCCGATACTCGTTGCTGGCGATCAATGAGAACGCCCGATCGAGGTCGTCAACCTCGAACTGCTCCGCCTGCTTCCGTAGGCGATCGATGTCGGCCGCCGGCAGATGCAGGATGGCGCCCGGATCCGCCACGCTGTGCACCACCAGCAGATTCCGAAAGTGGCCCAGCAGATCGATGGCGAACTGGTGCAGGTCGACACCCTGCTCGACCATCTCGTTGACCAACGCCAGCACGCCCGCGACGTCGCCGGCAGCCACCAGATCGGTGGAGCGGTAGAGCAACATGCGGTCGACTAGCCCCAGCAGATCGACGACCGTCGACTCCTCGATGTGGTCGCCAGCAAATGCGATGAGCTTGTCGAGCAGACTCTGGGCATCGCGCAAGCTACCGTCGGCCGCCTCGGCAATCAGCGCCAGGCCGTCGCTCGAGATGTCGATCCCTTCTGCCTGGGCAATACGGGCGAGATGGGCGCTGATCTCGCGCTGGCTGATGCGGGCAAACTGATAGTGCTGGCATCGCGACAGAATCGTCGGCAGGATCTTGTTTGGCTCGGTGGTCGCGAGCACGAAGACGATGTATTCCGGCGGCTCTTCCAGCACCTTCAGCAACGCGTTGGATGCCTCGGTGGTGAGCATGTGCGCCTCGTCGAGGATCATCACTTTGTAGCGATCGCGCGACGGCGCGTAGCGGGCGATCTCGATAAGCTCCTTCATCTCGTTGATGCCGCGGTCCGAAGCCGCGTCGCGCTCGAAGACGTCGAGTGCGCGGCTGCCCATGACTTCCAGGCATGACTCGCACTCGCCGCACGGCGTCGACGTCGCCATGTCGCCGGCGCGGCAGTTGAGGCCTCGCGCGAGCAATCGCGCGATGGTCGTCTTGCCGACGCCGCGGATCCCCGAGAAGCAGTAGGCGTGGGCGATGCGCTGCTGATCGAGCGCATTCGCCAGGGTCCGGACTACCGCCTGCTGACCGACGACATCCGCGAATTGTTGGGGGCGCCACCTGCGGGCGAGCACTTGATAGTTCTGACGAGCCATGTGTCTACCGGAAAATCACGTAGATTACGGTTAAATATCGCAAAGCCGTCGGGCTTCTGTGAGGCTGACAAACGAGACGAACGCCGGGTAATCCTGCGGCACCTGCAGGCTTCCGCTTAGCGCTGCTCCCTTCCGGGTCTGACGCGGTTCACGAGGCTGCACCGCACAGGGCCCGGCGCCGTCCCAAGACGCTGCTGGCGGTGGGCCACCGCCGAAATCGTATCGATCTATCTAGCGCCGCGGGGCGAGCTGCACCGCGCCGCGGCCGAAGGCCGATGGTGCCACGCCGGCCGGAGGGCCATCAAGCGAGCACCCGACCGATCCGGCGGTACGATGGCCTACGCTCCTGGCCGCGGTGGATCAGTCGGCGTCAGGCTGCTTGATGAAACGGATCCGGACGCGCCCGGCATTGAGTCGGAACTCCGTCACCAGACCGTCTTGGCGCAGAAACTCCACCGTCCCGGACGCCACCGAGAACTTGTCGGGCCCCAGGCGCTGCATCATCTCCGCAGGCCGGCCGGCAACGCGGAGCCATACGCCGTCCCCGCGGGCCGTCACCTCATAGGCAACCTCTACTTCGTCGCTCCAGTAGCGACCCGAGTACGCGCCGCGCGCCGCCGCGGACATCGCTGGCAGGTCGGGTAGTCGTATCAGATCGAGATTGGCGACGCCCCGGATGGCAATCGTCGCTCGTTGTGCGGTGGCGTCGTCCGGAGCGAAGGTCGCTGATAGCCGTTGCCCGTCAAGGTCGCCGACAAAGCGTGCGGTACCGACCGGGGTGAGCGAGATCGCGCCGCCGAGGACCTCGGCGGTGAGCTCCAGCCGACCTTCCAGGACGGCGGTCTCCAGTTGCATTCCTGATGCTTCGTGAAGCCAGGTCCCCGCCTTGCTCTGGAGGGCGCTCAACGGCAGCGTCACCGGAACGAGCCCGTCGACCGTATCGGACGCCATCGTCGCCGACGCATCGTCGCCAAACCGGTCGGCCAGATAGAGGTCGGCGACCTCGTCGCACAACCCCGACGGATTGATCGATCCGAGGTTGGCCAGACAGATCACCGAGAACTCCTCGGTCGGATAGCGCACCATGTCGGCCCGGAAGCCTACGAAGCCGCCGGCATGCCGAACCATCGGGAGCCCACGTCGCTCCGATACCGAGAGCCCGAAGGCGTATTCGAGCTGCTCCCCGTCGGTGAGGCTGCCGGTCTGGTGCATCAGCTTCATGAGCTCGGCACCGAGTGTGTTGCTGTAGAACGCCTGATCCCACGAGACCAGGTCTTCGATGGTGGTGAACACTCCGCCATCACCGACGTGATCGAGTGTGGTGTTGGCAACCCGGAAGCCGTCTTCGGTGGCTGCGTAGCCGTCGGCTCGATTGCGCACCGGCAACGTGTGGTCGTCGTGGAAGTGGCTGTTGTCCATGCCGAGCGGCTCGAAAATACGCCGTTGGGCGAATTCAGCCAATGTCTGGCCGGTGACGCGCTCGACGATCATGCCCATCAGCAAGTAGCCCGAGTTCGAATAAAGGTGCTCGTCCCCGGGCAGAAAGTTGAGCTCACGCTGTTGGGTGAGCAGCGCGAGGCTATCCTGCGGCGTGTAGTAATCGTCCGCGCGCAGGCCGCGCACGGCGAATTCGAGCGTCAGGTAGTCCCGTAGCCCACTCGTATGGTGTACCAGGTGCTCTACGGTGACCGGCCGTGGGTACTCGGGCATCTCGGGCAGGTACTCGCGGATATCGTCCTCGAGCGAGATCTCGCCTTCGAGCGCGAGGATAGCGATGCATGCCGCGGTGAACTGCTTCGAGGTCGAGCCGATGCGGAACACCGTCGTCGGGGTGATCGGCACACCGTGCTCGAGGTTGGCCATGCCGTAGCCACGTGCATATACGAGCTTGCCGTGATCGATGACGCCGAGTGCTACGCCGGGCGACCTCGTCGAATCCCATGCCGCGAAGATCTCGTCAACGCGCTTCGCGAGCTCATCGTCGGCCGGACTGATGATTGTCTCGACGAAAGCTCGCGGCGGGGCAGCACCCTGGGCTGCCATCGGAGTTGCTCCAACGGCGAGGACAAGCAGACACGCCAACAATGCGGTCGGGACAAAGGTCCTCATGAATCCTCCCTCCATTTCGTCGGTGACGAGGTTACCGGCGATCGGGGGAGGTCGACGGCCCCGGACGGCGCGGTAGCCCGCAGAATGATCAGGCGGAGAGGGTGGGATTCGAACCCACGGTACGGGGTTACCGCACACGCGCTTTCCAAGCGCGCTCCTTCAGCCTCTCGGACACCTCTCCGCAAGAAGCGGGCGAAGCCCATCGTAGCAGGGGCGTGCTCCCGTGTTCCTCCGCTCCGTCGGTGTGGTGGGCGTGCCGCCAGGGCGGCGTCAAACAGTGCCTATGTCGCGTGCCGCCGGGATTCCGTCGATCGCCGTAGCGTGCGTTACAGCGTCGATGACCGCGTTGGCCACTGCAGCGGCGGCGGCTGCGTCGATGCGGTCGAGATCATCGATCGAGCTGACCTCCTCACTTCGATTGGTGGCCAGCGCGAAGAGTGTGTCGCCGTCATAGAAGGTGTGTGCTGGGACGACAGCGCGCGCCAGCCCATCATGGGCCACGGACGCCAACCGATTGCATTGCGCCTTGCTCATCGTGCGGTTGGTCGCTACTACCCCGATCGCGGTGTTCTGTCCAGCAGCCCCACTGCTCGTACCTTCGGACTCCAGCAGCGTCGACTGTGTGTTGGCCAGCGACCGGCCATCGCTACCGAGCGCCCCCGCGATCAGCCTGCCGCTATGCGGATCCCGTACGTCGCCACGGCTGTTGACGGCGATCAAGGCGGCAACCACGGTCCCGTCATCGAAGCGGAAGCCAGCTGTTCCCAGCCCCCCCTTCATGCGACCGCTGCCGAGCATCTTGCCGACAGTAGCGCCGGCGCCGGCGCCGATGTTTCCTCGTGCTACGGGGTCCGAGGTGGCGGCTTGGCAGGCGGCGTAGCCGTCGGCAGCGGTCGGCGCACTGCCTCCGTTGCCGACTCCGAGGTCGTAAAGCACCGCTGCGGGCACGAGCGGAATGATCGCCTCGCCAAACCGCAAGCCGACGCCGGTCTCCTGCAGGCGTCGCGAGACGCCGTCGGCGGTTGCCAATCCGGGAGCGCTGCCGCCGGTCAGGACCACCGCGTGGATCTGATCGACCATGCTCTCCGATCGCAGCAGGTCGGTCTCTCGTGTGCCGGGTGCGGCGCCGCGCACCGCCACACCCCCGGTGGCCCCGTCGGGGGTCACGATCACCGTGCATCCGGTGGGTCGATCGTCGCGCGTCGCGTGCCCCACGAGCACCCCGGCAACGTCGGTGAGCGTGATGGGGTGGGTTTGGCCACCGCCTGGCGGGGCACCCGTGCTCCTGGCGCGTGGCGCACCTGAGCCATCACCAGGGCCGGATCCCGCCGCCGGTGCGATCGCCCAGGGCATGCCGCTACCGGCGGGCACCAACGATGCCAGCATGAGCGAGAGTTGGCGACGGCTCCACTTCATGGCGATCACATTAGCAGGTGTGCGCCCCCACGGCCTTGCCCGTTGTCTGCTTCGCGGCGGCGCATCCCGGTGGCGCCAGACACCCTCGCCCGCCGCTGCCACCTGCGCTACCCCGGACCGTGTCAGGCACGATGGTAAACTCCGCCGGCATGACCGGGGAGATGCTGATCGTCGTCGGCGTGCTTCTGGCAGCCCTTGTCCTGTGGCTATCGCTCGGCCCGCGCGATTGCGACCTACACGCAGGGTGGCGGCCGACGCTCCAATCGTCAGCTGGCTCTTATCGAGCAGGAGGACCCATTGAAGCTCCGTTCCTTGCACGTCGCCGTCGTTATCGCCGTCTGCAGCGGCCTGGTGGTTGCCGTCGCCACGGCACAAGAACCCGATTTAGCAGTCTCTTTCACGGTGACGAACCCCGATGAGGGCACCAACACCATGAAGGCGACGGTCGGGGGCGAGCATGCCCGACTCGACATGCAAGGGGTGTCGATCATCTGGGGACCGATTGCCTGGATCATGGTTCAGCATGAGAACCAAATGTTCATTCGATTCACCAAGGAGATGATGGATCGGATGAGACAGATGATGGAACGGATGCCGGCGCAGATGCGCGGCAACAGCATCCCTGACATGGACGACTTTGACCCCGCTGCCTACTCGTTTCGTCGCACCGGGGCCACCGACACGGTGATGAATCACGATGTGTTCGAAGTCGAGATGACCGGACCCGAGGGCCAGCGCGCTTCCCTTTGGCTGTCGACGACGAGCGATGTCGGTCTGTTCGAAGTCTGGAGCCGCCTCGCCGAACACCTCTCCAAGGTTGCCGGTCCAATGATGGGCGGCGGCCCTGGGGGACGGAATCCGGTGGCCGGCATGGCCGAGTACATGCAGCTGGCGCGCGCCCGCGGGCTACCCGATGGCCGTGTATTGCGGATGGACTCCGCCGATGGCGTAAGCATGGTCATCGACAGCTGGGAGTACGGTCCGTTCGATGCCTGGAAGGAAGCCCCGGCAGGCTATCGTGAGCAAAGAATGCCGATGATACAGCGTCCCAATTGAGGCGCTGACGATCGCCAACGAGACGCCGCAAACGACTCCAGAGGGGGCGCCGGACAGCGACGAGCTGCTCGATCTGCTCGCCCTGTGCACCGAGGCGAAGAGACTGGGCCGAGCGCGCCGAGAGGCGGGCAAGGTGCAGTTCCTCACCGCGGGGCCCGATCTCTGGATTGCTGCCGCCAGCGCCTACAACGTGGTGCTCGACGTATCGGCCAAGCGTGTGCAGCACGGCTGCCGGGACTTTCTGGGGCAGGCGCGCGAGCGACGGCTGTGTAAGCACGTCGCGGCGCTTTTCTTGGCGATGGATCGAGACGTCGCCCTGGAGGTGCTCCGTGGCTTGACCGTGCCGTACGGCGACTGGCATCTCGAAGTGATTGCAGCGCGTGGCTTCAAGAACTGAAGGCGGGGCGGCGAGCGCCCGGCCAGTCTCACCGCCGGGTTCGTCGGTCAGGAAGCCGGCACCGCCGACCCGGTTGCCAACCGGCTCGTGATCTCCGGCGCCAGCTCGCGCCAGCGCCGCAGTGGACACTTGCGGATCTCGATCTCGTGCCCGTCGAAGATGATCTCGGCCACGCCGGCAATCTCGAACAGAACCCCCGCCAACGGATCTTCGAGCGCCTGACGCTTGCCTTCATAGACGCGGCGCTCCAGGGGCGCACCGTGCCAGGCAAAGCGACGACTCCGCGACTCCGCCTCAACGAGGTCAGACAGCTGCTCGATGTCGAGGCCGTCGCAGAGGACACGCTCGAAGGGCCCCATGATGTCACCCCAGCGAGCCTCCTTGTGCTTCTGTAACCGCACCTTGTAGGCGTTGAGCGATAGCACGCGCACCCCGGGAAGCTCGAGGACGGCTCGCATCCACACCACCGGCGGCACCGAAGAGCCGGCCAGGTAGGTCTCGACGATCTCGTCGGTCACCAGGGAATCGGTGTGGACGACAAGGGCGTGAGGGTTCGGTGGGAACTCGCGTACGGCGTTCATCAAATGCCCATGCAGGTCGTGGGCTCGCTGGCGCGCCGGTACGGAAGGCGTTCACAATCGACGTTAGCAAAACGTCCCGCCCCGTGACAAGGACGGCCTCTCGATTGTTCAGGCGGCGTCGAACAACCCGGCGATCTTGTCGAGGATCTTCCAGGCGAAATGGCCGGCCTGTTGCGGCTCCAGGCGATGCAGCCGCGCCATCACGGCGCCGCGCCATGCCAGAGCCTGCGGCGGATTGGCGCTGAGCACCCGCACCAATGGGAGGAGGGGAAGCTCCAGCACCACGGAGTCCTCCGCGGCGGTCGCCGAGTAGCGGCGCAGTTCTTCGCCGAGCAGCACGATGTCACCGAAGGACGCATACGGCGCGACAATATCGTAGGAGGCGTGACCACCAGCTTCCTCGAACCGCTCCATCCTCAGGGAACCGTCGAGCAGCAGGTACACGGAGTCGGCACGATCCCCCTGGGCGAACAGACACTCCTCCTCGTGCACCAGACGACATTCGCCGAGCTTGGAGAGCCCGACAAGCGCCTTGGTACTGAGGTCGTTGAGGTGAGAGCAGTTGCCGAGGAGCAGCGGGTTGACCCCCGTCACCGCTGGCGACGGGTACTCTCTTCGCAGGTGATCCATTGATTCGCTCATTGGTGCCTCTCCCGCGTCCCGCTCGGAGGGGTGGCCGGCGGAACCTCTACTCGCTTATTCGCCGGATCCGGTGATTTGGTTTCGCCGCAACGGAGCCCCCGAACGGATGTGGCGCTACGACAACTCGACCGACCAACCGTCAGGAGCGATAATCGCGCTGGGTGATGTCAGTCTTCGAGCGTTCAACGAGAACGTCCAGAGGGAACCTCTATGAAGCACCATGAGCGCCAAATCGATGGGGTAGTGATCGTTGCGCTGGAAGGCAAGCTAACGCTGGGCTCAGGCGACGTGAAGTTGCGCCAACTAGTCAACGACTTGCTCGAGCGCGGTGAGACCAAGATCCTGCTCGACCTCGGTGGTGTCCGCTATATGAACGGCTCGGGCACCGGGGAGCTGGTTGCGGCATACACCTCGTGCGCTAACCGAGGTGCCCAGCTCAAGCCCTTGAATCTCAGCTCCAAGGTGCGTGATCTGCTGCTGTTCACGCAGCTCATCAGCATTTTCGAGGACTACAACGACGTCGCCGAAGCGGTCCACAGCTTCTCGGAGTAGCTTCCTGGCGGAGTAGCTGAGCACGGTAAGCGCGCTCCGACCACCGCCTTGATTTGCCGTGCACTCCCGCAAGTGGTTTCATACGCCGCGGGAGGGGCCGTGGACGGTCGGAATAGCAGTTTGTTCGGCGATGAGCGCCCCGCCGTGTTGGTGCTCGCCGACGGTACGCTCTTTCGAGGAATTGGCTTCGGTGCCTCGTGCGTGCGCACTGGCGAGGTGTGCTTCAACACCAGCATGACGGGCTACCAGGAGATCCTCAGCGATCCGTCGTACGCTGGTCAGATCGTCGCCATGACCTACCCTCAGATTGGCAACGTTGGTGCGAATGCCACCGATGCCGAATCGGACACGCCGTCGCTCGCCGGATTTGTGGTGCGCGAGGTGTTCGACGAGCCGAGTAGCTGGCGCGCCGATGAGCCGCTCAGCGCCTACCTCAGTCGCCACGAGGTACCTGGAATCTCCGACATCGATACCCGCGCGTTGGTGCGGCATATCCGCGATCAGGGTTGCCAGAACGGCGTGCTTTCTACCGATCCGCGCCGCCAGAACGGCGACGCATTGGTAGAAATCGCGCGCGCTGCGACGCCGATGGAGGGCCTCGGTCTGGTGGCAGAGGTGACCTGCTCGGCGCCCTACGTATGGAACGAGGGCAGCTGGCCCGGCATTGTCGGGCAGCTACCGCAACCTGACATGCCGGATGTCGCCCTGCGGGTGGTGGCGATCGACTTCGGCATCAAACGCAACATCCTCCGGTTGTTGGTGGATCATGGCTTCGAAGTCACCGTCGTGCCGGCGGACACGACGGCCGACCAGGTGGTGCAGCTCGAACCTGATGCGGTCTTCCTTTCCAACGGCCCCGGCGACCCCGCCGCCGTGCCGGGGGCACCCGATACCGTACGGCAGCTCGCCGAGCGCTATCCGATCTTCGGCATCTGCCTCGGCCACCAGATCCTCTGCCTGGCTCTGGGTGGATCGACGGCCAAGTTGAAGTTCGGACACCACGGCGCAAACCAGCCCGGCCATGATGTGCATAGCGGGCGGGTGGCAATCTGTGCGGAGAACCACGGTTTCGCTGTCGAGCCTGATTCGTTGCAGCGAGCCGGCGAGCCAGTCGAGATAACGCACGTCAACCTCAACGATGGCACCGTGGAGGGTTTGGCGCACCGGACGCGACCGATCTTCTCGGTTCAGTACCACCCTGAGGCGTCGCCGGGTCCCCACGATGCCCAGGGCCTATTCCAACGGTTCAGGGACATGGTGCTGTGCAATAAAGCAGGCCAAGCCGTTACCGGGGCCGAGATAGCGCGCCGCGCCGAGAGTGGGCTCGGCTCGGCAGGTAGCGCCTGATGCCGCGACGCGCTGATCTCGAATCGATACTGGTAATTGGATCGGGACCGATTGTCATCGGTCAGGCATGCGAGTTCGATTACTCGGGTACGCAAGCATGCAAGGCGTTGCGCGAAGATGGCTTCCGCGTCGTGTTGGTGAACTCCAACCCGGCAACGATCATGACCGATCCGGACATGGCTGACCGTACCTACATCGAACCGATGACGGTCACCAGTGTCGAGCAGATCATCGCGCGCGAGCGTCCGGACGCTCTGCTGCCCACCATCGGTGGTCAGACGGCGCTCAACCTGTCGATCGAGCTCGCCGAGCTCGGCCTGCTGGAGCGCTATGGCGTGGAGCTCATCGGTGCCAACCTCGAGGCCATTCTGAAGGCCGAGGATCGTGAGCTGTTTCGCAGCTCGATGGAACGCTTGGGCCTCCGTATTCCCAAGTCCGGCTACGTGCGTTCGCTACGCGAAGCGCGGGACTTGATCGGCGAAACGGGTCTGCCGGCCATCGTGCGGCCGAGCTTTACGCTCGGGGGAGCGGGTGCCGGGGTGGCCGAGACGGAGGCCGAGTTTGGCCGGGTGGTGGAATGGGCTCTGCAACAATCGCCTCGTCACGAGTGCCTGATCGAGCAGAGCGTTCTCGGGTGGAAGGAGTACGAGCTCGAGGTAATGCGCGATACGGCCGACAACGTCGTGATCGTCTGTTCGATCGAGAACTTCGACCCCATGGGGGTGCACACCGGAGACTCGATCACGGTGGCGCCAGCGCAGACGTTGACCGACAAGGAATACCAGCTGATGCGCGACGCGGCGATTGCCATCATTCGCGAGATCGGCGTCGACACCGGAGGCTCCAACATCCAGTTTGCAGTCGATCCGGAGGATGGCTCGCTGGTGGTGGTCGAGATGAATCCAAGGGTGTCGCGCTCATCGGCATTGGCCTCCAAGGCAACCGGCTTCCCGATCGCCAAGATCGCCGCCAAGCTCGCGGTCGGGTACACTCTCGACGAGATCCCCAACGACATTACTCGCGAGACGCCGGCGAGCTTCGAGCCCACCATCGACTACGTCGTCACCAAGATCCCGCGCTTCGCCTTCGAGAAGTTCCCCACCACCGACCAGAGCCTCACCACGCAAATGAAGTCTGTGGGCGAGGTCATGGGAATCGGGCGCACGTTCAAGGAGAGCCTTCAGAAGGCGATTCGTTCTCTCGAGGTCGAGCGCTACGGCCTCGAGCCCTCGGTAGAGGGCGCCGGTCCAGAAGCGGAAGAGGAAATCTGGGCTCGCATAAGCACCCCCTGTCCGGGGCGCCTTTGGGCGATTGCCGATGGCCTGCGGCGAGGCTTCAGCATCAGCGAGATCTACGCCCGGAGCAGCATCGATCCGTGGTTCCTACGCAATATCAAGGAGCTAGTCGATGCTGAAGATGTGCTGCGCAGTGCCGATGAAAGCGATCGGAGCGCGCTCTTGCTGGCCGCCAAGCGGCTCGGGTTCTCGGATCGTCGGCTGGCCAGTCTATGGAAGACGACAGAAGCTCAAGTACGCGCTACGCGTCATGAGAACCATGTGCGACCGGTGTTCAAGCGCGTCGATACATGTGCCGCCGAGTTCGTCGCACACACGCCGTACCTGTACTCAACCTACGAGCGGGAGTGCGAGGCCGACCCGACCGACCGCGAGAAAGTGCTGATTCTCGGCGGTGGACCGAACCGGATCGGTCAGGGCATCGAGTTCGACTATTGCTGCGTGCACGCTTCGTTTGCCCTCAAGGAGGCGGGTTACGAGGCGATCATGGTCAACTGCAACCCGGAGACCGTGTCGACCGACTACGACACCTCGGATCGACTGTACTTCGAGCCGCTTACTCTCGAGGATGTGCTCGAGATCGTCGAGCGCGAGCAGCCCATCGGAGTTGTTGTCCAACTCGGTGGACAGACCCCACTGCGTCTCGCGATACCCCTGGATCGCGCCGGAGTGCCGATTCTCGGCACCAGCCCCGATGCCATCGATCGCGCCGAAGACCGCGAGCGGTTCGAGGATGTGCTCGAGACGCTCCAGCTGCGCCGCCCGGCGAGCGGCATAGCGCGGAGCGTCGACGAGGCAATCGCCGTCGCCGAGCGCATCGATTACCCGGTGCTGGTGCGACCGTCCTACGTGCTCGGTGGTCGCGCCATGCAGATCGTGCACAACGTTCGTGCGCTGGAGCGCTATATGGTCGAGGCGGTACAAGCCTCACCCGAGCATCCGGTGTTGATCGATCACTTCCTCGCCGACTGCACCGAGGTCGACGTCGACGCGGTTTGCGATGGTGAGCGCGTTGTCATCGCCGGCGTCATGGAACATATCGAGGAAGCCGGGGTGCATTCGGGGGATAGTGCCTGCGCCATTCCGCCGTTCTCGCTCGAGCCGCACATCGTCAAGGAGATCCATGACTCGACCACCCGACTGGCGCTCGAGCTCGGTGTCCGCGGGCTCATGAACGTCCAGTACGGCATCCAGGGCGGCGACGTATACGTGCTCGAGGTGAACCCGCGGGCGTCGCGCACCGTGCCATACGTGGCAAAGGCCACCGGAATGCCGTTGGCGAAGATCGGCGCGCTGGTGATGGTGGGCAAGACCCTCGAGGAGCTCGACTTCACCAGCAACCCGGTGCCCCACGGCGTCGCAGTGAAGGAGCCGGTATTCCCGTTCTTGAAGTTCCCTGGCGTCGACGTCTTGCTCGGACCGGAGATGAAGAGCACCGGCGAGGTCATGGGCATCGATTCCGACTTCGGCCGCGCCTTCGCCAAGGCGCAGATCCAGGCGGGTGCCGCGCTGCCGCTATCCGGACGCGTCCTCGTGACGGTGAGACCGGATCACCGATCCCGGCTCGGTGACGCAATTCGCGAGCTCGCCGACAACGGATTCGAGATCCTTGCCACCGAAGGCACGGCCGCCGACCTACAGTCGATGGGTATCGACGCACGTGTGGTTCCGAAGCCCGGGGAAGGCTTCCCCAACACGGTCGACATCATCGAGCAAGGCGAGGTGAATCTGGTGATCAACACGGTCGGTGATGACCCACGCATCGTGCGGGACTCGGTGGTCTTGCGACAGGCGGTATTGCGCCGTGGCATTCCGTACTTCACCACCGCAGCCGGCGCCCGCGCCGGGGTGGGGGCGATCCGCGCCCTGCAGCTGGAGACCATCGGTGTGCGATCGTTACAGGAGATCCACGCCCGTGCCCGCGTGCCCGCGGTGCGGTAGCAAGCTCGCTTTTCCCCGCCGATGTCCGCAGAGGCCTCAAAACGAGTACACGGCTCTTGCGTAGACCACGCGGCCGGGTTCCGGTACCGCAGCGCGCAGGAACGGGTTCTTGGCGTTCAAGTGGTTCACGTACCGGCGATTCGCCAGGTTCAGTACGCCGGCGTTGATCTCGAAGCCCAATCCGGTGCGCCAGCCGGCGTCGAGATCGATTAGCTCGGTGCCCTCGGTCGCTGTCTCACCGCGCCGTGTGGCGACGCGGTTCTGATCGCCGATGACACGGAAGACCCCTTGCGCATGCCAGCGGGCACTCGGCTCGAACCGAGCGCTGAAGTCGGCGCTGAAGGGCGTGATCCCCAGGGCGGGCTCGTCGAACCTGTCGTCCGTACCGCGCAGGTAGCTAGCGGATGCGCTCAAGGCGAGATTGTCGGTGGCGTGTATTACCAGGTTCGACTCGAAGCCCCAGAATGTCGCCTTGGCGTTGACGTATCGAAATACCACCGGTGGGCTCAACGGTAGCTTCTTCGGGAGGTCGGTAGGCTCCAGCGTGATGTAGTTGTCGATACGCCGGTAGAAGCCGCTGGCGTTGACCGCGACGCGATCGTATCGGCCGACGATCCAGAGATCCGCCTGGCTGCCGCGCTCCGGCTCGATCTCGGGGTTGCCCATGAACTCCGCGGGCGTTTGTGCCTTGGTGGCCGGGAACCGATCGGAGTAGCGCTCCAGAACATCCGCGGTGCGCACGGCGCTACCGACGCCGGCCGACAGCACCCAGTGTGCGTCAAGCGGCACGGCCATGGTGATCGCGCCGCTCAGGTTGGTCTCGTTGGAGTCGAGCTCGCCGGTCGCATTGGCTCGGAAGAAATCGGTCACCAGCGACTCGTCGGCTCGCGCCGTAACGAAGTCGAGTCGCGCCGTGGCCGCCAGGGTCACCCCGTTGTTGGCAGTCTCTACCTTCGCGAAGAGGCCAGCATCGCTGATGTCGGCGTCGGGCCAGGGTGTATCCTGCGCGATCGTTGCGCCACCGGCGCGTCGCCGAATCGTTCGGATGGCATTGCGATTGACTCGATACAAGTCGCCGCCGAGCTCGAGGCCGACGCTGTCCGATGTGTCGATATCCACCGCCACGCGGCCGCCGACGGTCTGCGATCCGGTGTCTACCGTGATCTCCAAGGGAAACGGCGGGGTGCGGTGCGGATTGGCCAGCGCGGTCGGCTTCTCGTCATTGTCCATGAAATGGTCGACGTCGCTGAAGTACGCGGACCCGTACACGCGGGTGCCGGTGGTCGCCGCCGACTCGATGTTGGCCGCGAAGTACTTCGACTTGAAGAACTGTGCGTCCAACAGCCGACCCGGGTTGTCGATATCACGCTGATCCTGGTAGGCACCGCGGACCGACAGGAGGGTGCTGCCGAGCTCGATGCCGAGCTTGCCGCGCACCTCGCTCGACTTGTAGTCGGCGGGAACCACGTTGCCGTCGCCGTCCTCGTAGTCGTTACCCTGCCGGTGCGACCCTCCCAGCCAATACGATGTCCCGCCGGAGCTTCCCCACAACTGTCCGACGCCCTCGGACGCCTCGAGGTTCGAGTTGTAACCGCCCCATACGGTGCCGTGGACAGCGCCTGCAACCGCCGGCGGCAGGGACGCGGTGGAGGCACGGATGGCGGCCAGGTTGCCGGCGCCCCAGGTCAGCGCGTAGGGTCCCTTGACGACCTCGACGCTACGTACAGTGCTGGGGTCGAAGTGGCTCAGCGCCGAGTCCATTCGCGCCGGACCGGCCGGGAAGATGCGCGCATCGTCGAGATAGACACCGACCTCAGACTCGCGCAGTCCGCGAACGACCGGATCGAAGCCGAGCGGCCCGCGCCGCACCGAGTCCACTCCCGGCAGGCCACGAAGCAGCTCGCCCACGTCGCGAGGATTGGTAGTACGCAGTTCCTGCTCGCCAACCAGCAGCTCGGGTCGTAGGTCTGGGCGCAAAGCGGTCACCACGACGCCCGGGGTCTCGAAACGCAGAGGGGCGAGTTCCACTCGGAGCGGAACAGTCTGTCCGGCTGCAACTCTGACTTCCGACGTCTGCGGAGCGTACCCCAGAGCGAGGGTCACGATCCGATAGGTGCCGGGTTGCAAGTCGTCGATCCGGGCGGTGCCATCGGCACTCGCCACGGGTGTGAGCGCCGTGCCCAACACAGATACCTCGAAAGCCGGCGTTCCCTCGGACGCAACTGCCGTGACTACGATGCTCCCTGTCTGTTGGCCGAGAGCGGGAGTCGGAGAGAGAGTGAGGGCAGTTCCGAGTACGAAGGCCACCCACGAGCCAGTGTGCCGAGAGAGCCGACGCAGGGGGCCCCCATAGCCGTTCTTGAGAATCTTCTTCGCCATTTGCCAGTCCGGTTGATCGAGACGGCGCCCCAACAGTCCGGACGCGCGTCGCGGTTGCCGTTCCTCGCCCCTCGCGTTGCCACGGGGAGCCCACCACTCGGTCGGCGGGCTAGACGCGTGGGGGAGGTTTCACCGGTTGGCGGGGCACTGGAGCGGCCGCCCTCGGATCTGTCTGATCGACCCGGCCCGACACGGCGATGTCGGGCAGCGATACCGAAGCACGGAGCAGCGCATGCTGTACTCGAGCAACCGTTGGCATTGCCGCCAGGGGTCGCAGCGAGCAAACACGATAAGCGGCGCAGAAGACCCCAGTCTCGCCATACGCCGCTGCTTCGGCCCCGGCTTGCGCGTGGTGCGGCGTCGGATTCGGGCCCTCTCCTTGGCGGGCCGCGGCGCCGCCAGTCCGGTGGTGCTCTCTGCACCCCGGCGGGCACATGCACACTAGATCGTTGCAGGTGTGGTCCGAGGGGTGGCCGAGCAGCTCGCCGGCCAGAGGCGCAGCCGTCGCGGCGAGCATCAGTCCAACAACGAAAATGCAAACGGGCCGGTCGACCAAGCGCACGGATCTGCCTTCGAGACGGGTTCCCGTACAGGTTACAGTCTGCCCGGATCGTCGTCACGACCGGAGAATCGGTCGGGGCGGTAACTACCGAGCAAGTCCGTGCCGTTGTCGCTGAGCACCTCGCGACTGATCAGTTGGCCCATGATCGGTGCCAGCGTTACGCCGCTATGCATGACGGCGAGATAGACATGCGCGGAGCCGGGGACATAGCCGACGATCGGGAGGCCGTCCGACGGCATCGGACGAAACCCGAGCGTCAGTCGATCGAGCTCGGCGTGCCGAGCATCCGGCATGACGTCGCCAATCCGCGCCAGGATTCGCTCGCCGTGTTCATCGCGCATCGCTTGATCGGGGAAGCCTCCGGCCCGTCGGAGGATCTGCTCGTGGGCCGGCGTGTCGGGCGGGCGGTCGCTGTCAGCGCCGACGATGCGACCGTCGGGGAACTGTTTGAAATGCACCCCGGGCGCGTAATGAACGGCGGCAGAGGCAAACTGCATCGATCTGCTGTGGGCGAGAATACCGGGAGCGTGATCGAGTGGGGGCTGATACCCGGCGAGGGATGTCAGCCTGGCACTATCGACACCGGCGGCAATGACCAGCCGGTCGAGGTGGTAGTCGCCGGCGGTTGTCGCGGCGCGTATGCGACCGCTCTCCATGCGTATGGCAGTCACCTCGCAAGGCATGGTGATGTCGACGCCGTGCCCGCCAGCGGCCTGCAGCAGCTTGTTCGTCACTGCCACCGGGTCGATATGCCCGTCGACTCCGCAATGAATGGCGATCTCGAAGTCGCCGGGCGATATCTCTGGCGCTATCGTCGAGAAGTCGGACGGCGTCAGCGATCGCAGGGGATAGTCGGCCGTTGAAATGGCTGCCTGCAAGGCGCGCAACTCAGCGACCGCTTGCTCCGTTGCGGTGCCCCGACGCTCCCACATGAACACCCCGCCCCAGTTGACTTGAAGGCCAACCTGCGAAGCAAGCTCACGCCAGGCCAATAGGCTGCGCCGCCGGAGCGCGTGATAGTCGACGTTGGCGCTCATGGCGTTGAGCCAGGCGAAGCTCTTGGAGGTGGCGCCCGCCGCCGCGCCCTGCCGTTCGAAGAGCACCACGTCGGCGCCGCCCCGCGCAAGGTGGAGGGAGATCGAGACCCCGACGATTCCGCCGCCCACCACTCCGACACGCGGTCGCGCCTGCCGGACCACCGAGAAGGGCGGAAATGCGAGCGTCGCCGTCCCGGCCAGCCGCTTGAGGAAAGCGCGGCGCTTCATTCCGCCGCCGGTCCGACTGAAGCGCGGGCGCAAAGGCCCCGAGGAGGCAGGGCTACGGGTGAACGCTGGGTCTCCGCCATTGGCTCTTGAGCTGTGGGCCGCGGCACGACGCGTGCGACAACAAACGCCGCACGACCGTGGCGAAGCCTGATTCTAGACCAAAGGGTCGTTCAGATCGGCGATAATCCCGGGCGGGACGAGCCCACCACCGGCGAGATCAATTACCGTAACGTCTTCCGTCACATACACGGCAAGGGCTTCGATGGGATCCTGGGAATGGAACACGGCAATTCCCGTCCCGGACGGGCCGGGGAGCTGGCGGTCATCGATGCCTACCGCCGAGTCGATGTCCGACGCTAACGCGACACCCGGGGCTGGCAAAGAACGACCGGGACAAAGTTCCATAACCAGGGGGACCATGCGACGTCTTACGGCGATCTGTTGCTTTGCGCTAGCTGCCATCACGGTGCTGGCCACGCCAATCAACTCGCAGCAGCGCAGCTTCGCTCTGCGGGGTGGCGGGACCGGCGTATTTCTAGATGGCGAGGCGGATCACACGATGATCCTGCGCCCGGCGCCCGACGGCAGGCTGCGTCGCGAGTGCATCCAGGGAGATCGACACGTCGCTGCCGCTCTGCTCCAGTCTGGCGATCGCGTTGTGGCGCCGGAGACGGAGCTCGATGAGCGCGTTGACTACGAGCGCGTGGCGCGGGCCATGGTCAGCGCCACGATGCGGTTCGACCCGGACATCCCGACGGGGGTCGACGACGCCGGCCGTGTGCTCCTGTACATGCCCAATCCGGTGGAGCCCGGGTCGAGCCGGTCGCACTTCGACCCCAGCGCCAACCCTGACTTGCTCATGGAGCCGTTTAGCTCGCCCGACCTGCCGTTCAACAAGGTAGACGTCACGGACGAGGCGCTGCGCGACATGGGGTGGCGTGCCGGGAAGTTCCGCGCGAAGTTTCAGTTCACGGACGACGATGGCACTGGCTTCAAGGATCCCGTCTTGGGGCCGGCGCGGCGCAAGGCCCTGCGGTTCATGCTGCGTGTCTGGGGACGGCTCCTGGGCAGCGCGTCGAAGCTCACCGTCGCTGCCAGGTTCGACGATCTCTCGTGTTCGCCAGCGGGAGCAACGCTGGCGCACGTGACTCCGCTCTTCGTAGCCGCGGAGTTCCGCGGCGGCATTCCAGGCGTCTGGTATCCGGGGCCGATGGCGGAATCGATCGTCCGTGCTGACCTGAGTGAGGCCGACGACCCCGACATCGCGATTACCTTCAATGCCGCGATCGACGAGGGATGCATGGGCCCGGGTACTGGCTGGTACTACGGGCTGGACAACAACCACCCGCCGCAGCGCGTGGCGTTCTTGCCCGTGGCCCTGCACGAGATGGGCCACGGGTTGGGGTTCCTCAACCTGATGGATCTGAACACCGGAGCGTTCTTTCGGGGTCTTCCCGACATCCTGGCGACGATGACCCTCGATAACCGGCGGAACCAGACGTGGGACGAGCTGCCCGGCAACAAGGCGCGGCTCAAGTCCCTCGTACGCGACGGTGAGGTCGCTTTCACGGGCGACAAGACGCGGCGTGATGCGAAGCCATTGTTGCGCGGTGCGCACGTGATTCAGATCATCGCTCCCGACAACCTTGCGGGAACCCACATCGTTGGTCGGGCGTTCTTCGGTCCGGCGCTCGACCAAGCCGGCTTGGCCGGAGACCTGGCGCTTGCCGACGACGGCACCGCAACGCCGACGTTGGCCTGCGGCCCGTTGGTCAACGGTGCGGAGATTGCGGGTAAGATCGCCGTGGTCCACCGTGGGGACTGTCTTTTCGTCGAAAAGGTCAAGAGCGCTCAGGATGCCGGCGCGAGCGGCGTGGTCGTGGTCAACAACGTTGAGAAGCGCCCGATAGACATGGGCGGTAGTGACGGATCGATCACCATCCCCGCCGTCATGGTGACCATGCAGCTTGGCAAGCAGATCGAGCGCCGTCTCGTCTAGTAGGCAAAGGAGCCGAGGTGGCCGAACACGCCGGGCTGCTCGTCGAGGACGTCTTCCACGACGACGAGTGGCTCACGGTCCGCTGGCTTGACGGTCAGCAAAGCCGTTTTCCCGCGATCTGGCTACGCGACAACATTCCCAGTGGGCGTCACACGCGCGAGGGGCAGCGCTTGTTCGACATCGCCCAGCTGCCGGATCGCATTACCTTGAGCTCCGCGGCGCTGACCTCCGATGGTGGTCTCGCCGTAACCTTCGACCCAGAGCAAATCCAGGACGTCTTCGAAGTCGCCTGGCTGGAGCGCCACCGGCTGGACCGGGCTGCCCGTGAAGCGAGGGATGTGCCGCCGACCCTGTGGTCGGGCGAGCACCAAGAGAAGCTCGAATTCATCGACTACGACCGCGTCGCCGGCGACCCCACCGAGCTCGCCGGGTGGTTGCGCACGGTGCGAGATTACGGCTTCGCCCTGCTGCGCAACGTGCCGACCGTCCCCGCAACCGTGCTCGAAGTGGTGCAGCTCTTCGGCTTCGTCCGCGAGACCAACTACGGCCGGCTTTTCGATGTGCTTACCAAGCGCGACGCCGCGAATCTTGCCGACACCTCGATGGCGGTCGGGGCGCATACCGACAATCCGTACCGCGATCCCGTACCGGGCCTGCAGCTCCTGCATTGCCCGGATTCCGACGTCGAGGGCGGCCTGTCGGTGCTGGTGGACGGGTTTTCGGCCGCTGAGTGCCTGCGGGAAGACGCTCGCCCGCACTTCGATCTCCTGCGCGAGCACGCGGTGGCGTTTCGATACACCGAATCGGGGTCTGTCGATCTGCGCAGCGCAGCGCCGCTCATCCAGACGGACCCTTCCGGGCGGGTCCTGGCGGTGCGTTACAACAGCCGTTCGGCGGCACCGCTCGACATGCCCGTCGAGGTGTTGCCCCGCTTCTACGATGCCTACAGACACTTCGGCCGTTTGCTCGAGGACCCGTCGGCTCAGGTGTCGTTCAAGCTGGGGCCGGGAGATCTGATGCTGCTCGACAATCAGCGGGTGCTGCATGCGCGAACGGGCTTCACCGGCAGCGGGCGGCACCTGCAGGGTTGCTACGCTGACAAGGACGGTCTGCACAGCACGTTGCGAGTTCTGGAGGGTCGAGGGTGAGCACGATTGCCGAACAGCTAGCGGATCTCTATGCGCGGCTCGGACACGAATGCTACGGCGAAGGCGTCACCCTCCTGGAGCATTCGCTGTTGACGGCTCAGGCCGCCGAGCGAGCCGGGGCGTCAGACCACCTGGTGGTGGCGTGCCTGCTGCATGACATCGGGCACCTGCTCGAAGAGTCCGATGACGCCTATGGCGTGCACGACCATGGCGACGTGTCGGGCGACTACTTGGCGCGCTATTTCCCTGCCAGCGTCAGCGAGCCGGCGCGGCTTCACGTGGCGGCCAAGCGTTACCTCTGTGCGACCGATGCCGAATACACCGCCGTGCTCTCGGAAGCGTCGCGATACACGCTCGAGAAACAGGGAGGACCGATGTCGTCTGCGGAGCGCCGCGAGTTCGAGGCCAATCCGTACCACCGCGAAGGCGTGCGGCTGCGGCGGTGGGAAGACATGGCCGGCAAGCAGCGCGGCACTCGGTCACCGGACTGGTCGCACTTCCATCCTCTCCTCGAGAGGCTGGCGGGATCGCAGGAGTCCAGTGATCGGACGAGCTCGACTTCACGGTCGCGACGCGGCGCGACAACCGCAGATTCAACTGGCTAACACTGTGTTTTGATAGGCGTCGAGCACTGCTACGCGTCTAGCCGAGCCTGACGCGCGGCGTGCCATCGCCGCATTCGGTCACGTCCGGACCTGACACCGCGGATCGGCGACAGGTCACGATCGGCAGGCGACAGAAATAGGCAGACGCGGCGCGCCAGCCGCGAGCTCAGTCCACCTTGAATTCAGCAAGCAGCGCGGTGATCGACGTCTTGGCGTCGCCCAGCAGCATGCGGGTGTTCTCCTTGAAGAACAGCGGGTTGCCGATCCCCGCATAGCCGGCTCCCAGCGAGCGCTTGAGCACGAAGGTGGTGCGGGCGCGATCGGCGTCGATGATCGGCATCCCGTAGATCGGGCTGTCCTCGTCCTCTCTGGCGGCCGGGTTCACCACGTCGTTGGCACCGATGACCATGCAGACGTCTACGGTTTCCATCTTCGGGTTCACGTCCCCCGGCTCGACAAGCTGCTCGTAGGGCACACTCGCCTCGGCGAGCAGCACGTTCATGTGGCCCGGCATGCGGCCAGCCACCGGATGGATGGCGTACCGTACCTCGCAGCCGTTTTCTTCCAGCATGTCGGCCAGCTCGCGGACCGCGTGTTGCGCTTGGGCCACCGCCATTCCGTACCCCGGCACGAACACCACGCTGCTCGAGGCCTCGAGGATCAGGAAAGCGTCTCCGGTATTGATCACCTTGGCCTCGCCCTGAGCACCCTTGGCAGAACGTGTCGATGCCGAGCCGAAGCCGGAGAACAGTACGTTGGCCAGCGAACGGTTCATCGCCTTGCACATGATCGTGGCAAGAATCAGCCCGCTCGCCCCGACCAACGCCCCGGACACAATCAGCACCTTGTTGACGATGATGAATCCAGTCGCACACGCCGCCAGGCCCGAATAGCTGTTGAGCAGGGCGACGACTACCGGCATGTCGCCGCCGCCGATCGAGATGACGCTCAGGATGCCGAGCACGACGCTGATACCGACCAAGGTCAGGTAGGCTGCGTACTTCGCTTCCATCAAAGCGCTGGTCTCGCCGACCATCGCGAACACTACGCAGGCGGCGAAAGCGCCGAGCACCAGCAGAACGTTGACGACCTGCTGGCCGGGAAACAGCATCGGAGGCCCGGGGACCTTTCCGGCGAGCTTGCCCCACGCGATGATGCTGCCGGTAAAGGTCACACCACCGATCAACGACGCAATGGCGATGGAGCCCAGGGTGAATGCGCTGAATTGCGCGTCGGCAGTGGCGACCGCGCTCTGCGTTTGGTGGTATTCCGCCCAGCCGACGAGCAACGATGCGAGCCCGCCGCTGCCATTGAACAGTGCAACCATCTCGGGCATGCCGGTCATTGTCACTGTGCGGGCGGCGAAACCGCCAATAGCGGCGCCGGCGATGATGCCGAGCACGATCCACTGGTAGTCGAGCCCGCCATACGCCACCGTGGCGATCGCCGCGAGGAGCATGCCGATGGCCGAGATCTGATTACCGCGCCTCGCCAAGTCGGCGCGCTGCAGCCCCTTGAGGCCGTATACGAACAGGACCGCGGCCGCGATATACGCCAGGTCGATGAGGAACGCGCGGCTCATCTCAGCCTTCCCCCTGGCCCTTCTTGCGGAACATCGCGAACATCCGGTCGGTTACCAGATAGCCCCCGACGACGTTGATCGTGGCGCACACCACCGCCAGCGTTCCGAGAATGATGGTGACGCGCTCGTTGCCGCCGCGCAGCGACAGCAGCGCGCCGACGATGGTGATTCCGGAGATGGCATTGGAGCCACTCATCAGCGGAGTGTGTAGTTGCGACGGGACTCGCGAGATGAGCTCGAACCCGAGAAAGATGGCGAGCATCAAGATGAACAACAGAAATACGATCGTCTGAGCGTCCATTGGGATTCGGCTCTGCCCCGGTAAATGGTTGGCTCGGCGTTACTCGCCGGCGTATGCCTTGTTCAGCATCTCGCTGATGATCTGGCCGTCGCAGGTGACGAGCGCACCGGCCATGATCTCGTCATCACGGTCCAGCTTCATGCGCTTGGCTTCGTCATCCCAGAAATGGGTGAGGAAGTTGACCAGGTTGTTGGAGTACATCTGGCTGGCGTGCACGGCGACGTGGCCCGGCAAGTTGTCGAGGCCGATGATCCGTACGCCGCCGACGTCGACCTCTTCGTTGAGTCGGGTCCCGGCGACATTGCCGCCGTGCTCGCAGGCGGCCATGTCCACAATGACGCTTCCCGGCTTCATGCCGGCAACCATATCTTCGCCGATGATCAATGGCGGCTTGCGACCGAACAGCTTCGCCGTTGTGATCACCACGTCCGACGCTGCGCAGACCTTTCCCATGCCCTGACGCTGCATCTCGATCTGCTCCGCGGTCAGCTCCTTGGCGTAGCCGCCCTCGGTCTGACCGGTGTCGCCGAGGTCGATCTTGACGAATTTCGCGCCGAGCGATTTGACCTGCTCCTCGACCACGGGCCGGGTATCGAAGGCCTCGACCCGCGCTCCCAGACGCTTCGCCGTGGCGATCGCCTGCAAGCCGGCCACACCGGCGCCGATCACGAACACGCGCGACGGCCGCAGGGTGCCTGCCGGGGTCATCATCATCGGGTAGGCCTTGGCAAGCCTCTCGGCGGCGAGCACCACTGCGACGTAGCCTGCCAGGCTCGCCTGCGAGCTCAGGGCATCCATCTTCTGGGCCAGAGTCGTACGCGGAATGAGCTCGATGCAGACGGCGCTCACGTTGCGCGCCGCCAGTGCTTCTACCAGCTCTTGGTTGAAGAACGGGTCGAGATAGCTGATGTGAACGGCGCCAGCCCCGAGCATCTCGACGTCTTCGGTTGACGGAGGGTTGAGTCGCAGCACCACCTCTGCGTCGCGCAGGAGCGTGGCGCGATCCTCAACCACCTGGGCGCCGGCCTCTTCGTATCCTGAATCGGCGACCTTCACGGTCTTGCCGACGCCCGCTTCGACGACAACCTCGGCGCCCATCTGCACAAGCGTCGCAACGCCCTCCGGCACGACGGGTACGCGTGGCTCGTTCACCTTCGCTTCGCGCGGGATGGCGATCTTCATGCGTAGCTTTCCTGTGCTCGGATCGTTGCGTGAGTAAGCCCGCGGCAGCGACGTCAGGGGTAGCGTGACTACAGGCTGATTGTCCTAGACGGGGGACGAGCCCGCAAACTCACTTGGAAGGAGTGAGGGGACAGTCGGTGCGGTGCTCAGCCCTCGTAGTAGCGCCGTGGCATCCATGCGAAGCTTCGACCGCCGCTACTGGCGGCGCCTTGGACCGCGGTGACTTCTTCGCAGGCCTTCACGACATCGTCGGCGGAAAGGACGCTGATCTTCTCGAGCCGGAGTGACTGAGGGATCCCCGGTATGTTCTTCTGCCCGACAGCGCGCGTTGGCAGGCCGGGGAGGCGCTCGACGGCGTGCCCCTGGATCGAGCGCACGAAGCCCGCGAACGGACGATCTTCGGCGGCCACCACCAGACGGCCGGTTCGGCCGACGCTCGTATGGACCGCGTCGAGGTCGGGTGGGACCAGGGTGCGCAGGTCGATGACTTCTGCCTCGATGCCGTTCTCAGCAAGCATGGCAGCCGCGTCCAGTGCCTTGAAGACGGCACGGCCCCAGGCCACGACCGTCACGTCGCTGCCGCGCCGGCGGACGGCAGCTTTGGAGAACGGCACGCGCAGGCTGGGGTCTATCTGCGGTATCCCGCCGCGCATGACGTCGCGTTTGAGCTGCTCGATCTCGCCCTCGTCCGTCGGCTCGCCGGGGAGCGCCGGTCCGAGCGGCAAGCGATACGCGAACTTGGGCTCCAGAACGACCACTGGACCACCGTATTCGGCAGCTGTCATCAGCAGGCCGTACGCATCGAAGCTGGTTGACGGCATCAGCAGCACCAGGCCCGGAATGGAGGAAAAGTAGCCTTCGCAGCTCATCGAGTGGTAGATGGCGCCGCCGCCGAAAGGATCGGTCGGCATACGCAGGATCACGCTCGCGGAGGCCTTGCCGTTCGACGCCCAGTGGAAGTTGCCCAGATGGACGAGCCAGTGGAAGGCGTTGAACGAATAGTCGCCGAACTGGATCTCGGGTAGCGCCACCAGGTCGGGATGGAGGCTGGCACCCATCGCGGTACCGACGATCAGCGGCTCGTTCAGGGGAGCATCGAGCACGCGGTCAGGGTGCCGCTCCTTGAGGCCGGCGGTTGCCTGCATGACACCACCGAGGCGAGCGACGTCCTGGCCCCAGAGCACCCCACCGTGCCGATCGATAATACGATCGAGGGCGCTCCGAACGGCGCCTGCATAGGTGATGTTCGTCGTGCCCGATGCTACGGGTTCGGTGACCTCCGGGAATGGTCGGTAGACATGTTCGAACAACGAGTCGGGCGATGGCTCGGGCTCGGCGCGCACCTGCTTGATCAAGGCGCGGACCTGCTCCATCTCGGCTTCCATGATACGGCCGGGCTCGTGGTGCGCGAAGAAGTCTCGCCCCTCAGCTTGCTTGCGTCGCAGAACGTCTGGTTTCTCCAGGACGTCGCGATCGACGAGCTGCTCGCCGAACTCGATCAACGGGTCGTCCTGGGAAAGATCGAAGGTGACGTCGGCGGCCGAGCTGTGACCGTTGAGCCGTGGCAGGTGCTTGACGTGAAGGACCACACCGCCTTGTTTGTCGCGCACGTATCCGGCGACGTCGATCGTGGTGCTGTAGACGTCCCAGAAGTCGCGTCCGTCACACTCGAAGTGGGCCAGATCAAAGGATCTTGCGTAGGCGGCGTAGTCCTTGATTCCCTGGCCCTCCTCCGGGAGGGTGCTGATGGCGACGTTGTTGTCGGCCACCATGATGATCAGCGGTAGCCGCCAAACGCTCGCCGCAGTCATCGCATTGTGTAGGTCGCCCTCGGCTGTTGTCCCGTCGCCGATGATCGCCATGGCGACGCATTGCTCACGACCCTTGATCTTGTACCCCATCGCGTAGCCGGCGGTCTTGTCGAGCTGCATTCCCACGGGGCTCTGGAGCGGCAAGATGCCCAGTTCCGGATAGTAGAGATGATTCACCATCTGTCGGCCGCGGCTCAGCTCGTCGGTGTCCCGGGAGAACTGTTGCCGCATCAGGTCGGTGACGAAGTCCTCGTACCCCTGCAGCTCCAACCACATCGACACCAATGCGTAAGACCGATAGTGCGGTACGAAGCCGAAGTCGTCACGACCCAGCGCGTGTGCCAATGCCAGCGCAGTGGCGACACCGTGAACTTCTTCGCCGGTGCCCCAGATAGCGAACTTGATCTCGCCTCGGTTGACGAGCCGAACGACGAACTCCTCGGCGGCGCGCGAGCGAACCGCAACACGATAGGCGTGCCGAAGCTCCTCGGCCGTAGGCTCGACCTGAGCTCGAGCGTCGGTTTCAGCCTGCTCCATCCAGTTACTCCCTGCGCACGGCAACGGCGCGGTCGTGATCGTCTAGTTAGCATCACGACACACACGCCACCCAATTGGTGCGGCGTTCGCGGACGGCGGCGTTCCCGGGGCGGGGGCTGACCGGGACCGACACGGTGAAGCCGTCCCAGCCTCATTCCCCGGCGAGGCCGTCGCGAGCGCGCATTATACCAATTGAAGGGGGGAGCCTTCCTAGGAGCGCCGCTCCCAACGCAATCCGGCCCGCGCCAGGAGGTGGCGCGGGCCGGAGCCGAGTCTGGCTGCAGACGGGACTCAATCGGTGCTAACGATTGCCGCCTCCTTCGCGTACTCAAGCGCGTATTGGATGTAGAACGGGAAGAATCCGGGTCCGCCGAAGCCACCGTAGATTCGATAGCTGGAGCGGGCCGGGTTTCTCACAAACGCGATGGCAACCTGCCCCGTAACGGCACGGAAGGGGCGCTTCGAACCCTCCTCGCCGACCGTGAAGTATGTCCAGACGTCAGTGTCCGAGCGCCCGAAGATCGGCCGGATATAGTCCGGACGGCCGAGCACGATGTGGATGAGGCCACGATCCGACCTCCAGCCTCGAGGAAAGTCGTGGTACCGGTCGTTGGCCATCGCCACACGCTCGTAGAACTGCTGCTGGAACTCGTTGCCGGCAATCTTCGGCGTAGCGTCCCGGAGATCCCAGAACTCGGCGATGAAGTCGGTGCGCTCCGCGGTTGTCGAGAGCTTCTTGAAGACCTTCCGTTCGTCGTCGAGGATGATGTAGTCGACCGGGCCATCCAACCAGGTATCGGGATTGGCCTCGAAGTGAGCCATTGCTTCGGCTCCCGTTTCCGGGAGCTCGTCGGCCGATGATGCGGCTGTCGCTGCTCCCGGCAGCAAAGCCACGGCACTGGCTATGGCTAGAAGGCTCGTGAGTCGGCGATTTCGAGCTCGCATGTTCGTCCTCCTTGATGATGCCGTGTGGACAACACGGCGCCTTTGTCACGATCTGATCCTCACGATCCTGGCGATCGGCGGTCGGTGCCGGGCGCCTAAGGCGCCGACCGTCGGGAGCGTCCTGGGTCGCACGAGTCTGTTTCGCAAGGTGCATGCCAGAACGGCAGTGGCGTCGAGGTTGGCTGTCCCCTGACTCTCACGGAGCCTCCAGGCGACTGGAAACACAGGGCTATCGGGTCGTCGAGTTGGGTAGCGAGTGGTGTTCGGCGAGCCCGAACGGTGATCGGTCCCGGCAGTGGCGGCCGACATGGCATGTCCGCATGTCGACGTCGACCGTATGTGGGCGTTACTTGGCGGCCGTATGTCGACATTCATCATGGCCAGGCGCGTCCCGAGCACGCCGTTGGTGCGGACCGCCCCGACGACCGTCAACCGCTGAACACGACACGATGCGATTCCCCCGTCGACGCGCTCGCCAGTAGCCCGTCCTTCCTATAGAACAGGGATTCAACCTTCGGCCCGGGAAATCACCATGGGCACCGCCTCCGTCGTTTACTCCAACAGCGCCGCGCGACGTCTCGAACACGCGCGAGGATGGCTCCGCCGCGTCGCCGAACGGGGGCCGGTCCTCGTCGTATCGGCGACACGCGGCGCGGCAGACGACCTGGTGCGCTCGCTACTGGCTCCGGGCCAAGGCCTGTTCGGCGTTCACCGTGCCACCCCGGGTCGGCTGGCCGCGGACCTCGCCGTGGCGGCGCTGGCAGAGCGCCAGCTTGCCCCGGTAACCGGGCTTGGCATGGAGGCGCTTGCGGCTCGCGCATCGGAACGCTGCGGTCTGGAAGGACTGCGGTACTTCGGGCCGGTGGCCGAGTACCCGGGATTCCCGCGGGCCCTACGGCATACCCTCACCGAGCTGCGCTTGGCCAGTGTGGAGACCGATCAACTCGTCGAGCTGGGCGACGCGGGGCTAGACCTGCAGCTCCTGGCCACAGCGTACGCCAGTGAGATCGAGCGCTGGGGCCTCGCCGACCCGTCGATGTTGTGGCAGTTGGCAGCGGAGGCAGTCGAGACGGCGCAGCACAACCTTGTCGGCGTGCCGCTGCTCCTGCTCGACCTGTCGCCGACCAGCGCACTCGAACGCGAGGCGTGGCGCCGTCTCGTCGAGCGCTCCCCCGACGCGTTGGCAACGGTGATCGGCGGCGACCGACAGACGCTGGAGGGGCTCTCCGCAGCGTTCTGCGCCGACCCGACGGAGCTCGATGAGACGCCGTCCACTGCGGCAACCCAGCTCGCAAGGCTTCGACGCGGCGTGTTCGGCGAGACAGAACCTGTCGCGGCGGCCACCGATGACACGCTCGAGATCGTTGCAGCCCCAGGTGAGGGACGCGAGGCCGTCGAAGTTGCCCGTCGCATCCACGCCCTTGCAAGAGAGGGAGTGCCGTTCGACCGCATCGCCATCTTGTTACGCGACCCGAATGCCTACCTCGGCCTGGTGGAAGAGGCGCTGCGGCGGGCGGGAGTGCCGGCCTGGTTTACGCGGGGCACGGTGCGCCCCGACCCGGCGGGGCGCGCCTTCCTGGCGCTGTTGGCCTGCGCCGCCGACGATCTTTCGGCGTCGCGCTTTGCAGAGTACCTGTCGCTGGGGCAATCGCCGCGCGCCGAGGTTGTCGAGGCGCGCACGATCGAGATGCCGTGGGTGGAGCCGGCCGGGGCTCAGCTGGTTTTTAAATCGTTCGTGCCGGACCCCGTCATCGCCGAAGAGGACGACGGGGGCGACGGTCCCGTCGTCGCCGGCACCGTACGGACACCGCGCCGGTGGGAGCAGCTGCTCGTCGATGCGGCGGTTGTGGGTGGGCGCGACCGTTGGCAGCGGCGGCTTGCCGGGGTGCGCGCCGAGCTCGAAGAACGGTGTCGCGCCTTGGAGGATCTTGACGAGACGCGGAGCGACGACCTCCGGCGTCAAATCGAGGGGCTCGCCAACCTCGAGAGTTTCGCGCTTCCGATTGTCGACATGTTGGCGGATCTACCTGGATCGGCGCCATGGGGCGATTGGCTGCAATCGCTTCGTCAGCTCGCCGCTGCGACGCTGCGACGGCCGGAGCGAGTCCTCGCCGTGCTCGCTGGTCTGGAACCGATGGAAAGCGTCGGGCCAGTCGATCTGGCGGAGGTGCGGCGGGTGCTCGACGAACGCCTCGCGTTCCTGCGCCACGAACCTACCGGTCGACGCTACGGCAAGGTATTCGTCGCCATGATCGACGAGGCGCGAGGGCAGAGTTTCGACGTGGTGTTTCTCCCTGGCCTTGCCGAGGGGATCTTCCCGCGGCGAGCCAACGAGGACCCGCTTCTGCTGGACGAGATGCGCCGGCTGGTCGATGCGCCCTTGATGACTCAAGACGAGCGCTTCGAGAACGAGAGAATGTTGCTGCGTATTGCGGTCGGCGCGGCATCACGCCGTCTGGTCGTATCCTACCCGACCCAGGACGTGCTCCAGGGCCGGGCGCGAGTGCCGTCCTTCTACGCGCTCGACATCGTGCGTGCCGCCGAAGGGCATCTCCCTGACACCCGTACGCTGGAGTCCCGCGCTGCGTCCGGTTCGGCTTCATTGCTCGGCTGGCCGGCGCCACGTGATACGCAAGGCGCCATTGACGCCGCCGAGTTCGACGTCTCCTACCTCGAGCCCATCCTGACGCGGGCCGAAGGTGAGGTGACCGGTCGGGCGCGATTCCTCCTGAACGCCAATGAGCACTTGGCGCGCTCGCTCCGCGCTCGTGCTCGCAGGTGGCGCCCGGGGTTCTTCGCGGCCGACGGGCTAGTGCAACCGGGCGCTGCGGCCCGCTTGGTCCTCGACCGGCATCGTCTGAGCGAGCGCAGCTACTCGCCCACGGCTTTACAGCGATACGCGGCCTGCCCGTACCAGTTCTACCTCTACGCCATCCAGCGCTTGCGACCTCGCGAAGAGCCCGTGGCCTTGGAGCAGATGGATCCGTTGACGCGTGGCAGCCTGTTCCATGAGGTGCAATACGTGCTCCTGCAGCGCCTTCGAGACGCTGGCGGCCTACCGATTGCGGCGGCCAATCGCGCCGCCGCGATGGTCGCCGTTGACGCTGTTCTCGACGATCTGGCGGCGAGCTACGCAGAGCGGCTCGCGCCAGCCATTCCACGCGTCTGGGACGACGAGGTCGAAGGCGTGCGCACAGACCTACGTGGCTGGATTCGCGAGGTTGCCGAGGCCGATGATGGCTGGGAGCCGACGTTCTTCGAGTTCTCCTTCGGCCTGGGAAATGAAGCCGGCCGCGATCCGCTTAGCCATCGCGCCGAGGCGCTTACCTCCGACGGCTATCGCCTGCGTGGTGCCATTGATCTCATTGAGCACCAACCGGCGCGGGACACCTGGCGCGTTACCGATCACAAGACGGGTCGAGCGTTGCGCGCACGTTACGTGACGATCGGTGGCGGCGAGGTGCTGCAGCCGTTGCTCTACGCTCTTGCCGCGGAGCACCACCTGGAGGGCGAGGTCGAGACCGGCCGTCTCTTCTACTGCACCCGACGAGGCGAGTTCCAGGACCGCGAGGTGGCGCTCAATGCCGAGAATCGGATGAAGGTCTCCCAGGCGCTCGGAATCATCGACGCTGCGATTAACGACGGCTTCTTACCCGCAGCGCCGCGCGAACGTGCTTGTGACTGGTGCGATTTTCGCGCCGTGTGTGGGCCGTACGAAGAGCTCCGGGTTCGCCGTAAGGACCCGGCACCACTTGCCAGCCTGCGGCTCCTGCGAGGTGCGGGATGAGCTCGATCGACGACGACAGGGCAGCCCGCGAGCGGATTCGCCAAGACCTGACGCGTAGCTTCCTCGTGGAAGCGGCGGCCGGGACCGGCAAGACCACGATTCTCGTAGCTCGCCTGGTGAATGCCCTGGCGGCGGGGGCACCGATCGAAGCCGTGGTTGCGGTGACCTTCACGCGCAAGGCCGCCGGCGAGCTCAAGCTACGACTGCGCCAGGAGTTGGATCGGGCGCGGGCCAGCGAGACGGATTCCGACCGCCGCGCGTGCCTGACCGACGCCATCGCGCGGCTGGAAGAGGCCAGCGTCGGAACGATCCACTCGTTCTGCGCCGAGATTCTGCGCCAGCGACCGGTGGAGGCCAAGATCGACCCTGCCTTCGGGGAGATCGACAACGAGCAAGCCGCCAGCCTCTACGACCGCGCCTTTCGTTGGTGGATCGAACGACGCCTGGGTGAGATGCCCGAGGGCCTACGCCGGGCGCTCAGTCGTTTGGCGGTACGCCCGGCGTTCGATGGGTCAACCCCGATGGAGCGATTGCGCGAAGCTGGCCAGCGTTTGCTCGAATGGCGCGACTACCCGGCGAAATGGGAGCGACGGCCGTACGATCGGCAGGCGATGATCGACGTCGAGATCGAGCGCGTTGCTGAGGTGGCCGCACTCTATCAACAGTGCCGGAAGACCGATGATCCGCTGCGGCGCGCGATCGCGCCGGCCGAGCAGCTCGATACATGGGTGCGACGCTCGGAAGATGTCGCGCCGCGCCGTGACTACGATGCGCTGGAGGCTCGCCTCCTGGATACGCTGCGCGAGCTGCGCCGCAATAGACGGCAGAAGGGCAGAGGCACCTGGTCGGCGGAAGGTATCTCACGGGCGGAAGTCGGGCGCCGGCGCGACGCGCTAATCGCCGGTCTCGAGGAGTTCGAGCGATACGCCGACGCCGACCTGGCGGCACTGCTGCGCGGCGAGTTGGACGAAGTCGTCGAGGCATACGGGCGCCTCAAGCGTGACGCCGGACAGCTCGACTTTCTCGACCTCTTGATTCGCACCCGCGACCTGATTCGCGACAACCCCGACGTGCGCCTCTATCTGCAGGGCCGGTTTCGCCACATCTTCGTTGACGAGTTCCAGGACACAGATCCGTTGCAGGTCGAGATTCTTCTCCTGCTGGCCGCTGCCGACCCGCGGGTATCAGATTGGCGGAGCGCGACCCCAGCGCCCGGCAAGCTGTTCCTGGTAGGCGATCCGAAGCAGTCGATCTACCGATTCCGCCGAGCTGACGTGGTGCTTTATGAGCAGATCAAAGAAGGGCTGCAGCGACAGGGGGTCGCATTCGAGAAGCTGACCCGCAGCTGGCGCTCCGTGCAGCCTCTTCAGGAGAGCGTCAATCGAGCGTTCAGTCGACTGATGACCGGGGACCGAGAGTCGGGGCAGCCTGACTACGTGCCACTGGCCAATCATCGCCCTTCCATCGACGGCCAGCCCGCCGTGGTGGCGTTGCCGGTCCCCGAGCCCTACGGACGTTACCGAATTACCAAATGGGAGGTGGATCGCGGCCTCCCGGAAGTGATTGCGGCCTGGATCTCTTGGTTGCTCACCGAGAGCGACTGGAAGGTCGACGACCCTGACAACCCGGGCGAGTTGGTGTCGATCCGGCCCCGCCACGTCGCCGTCCTGTTCCGCCGCTTTCTCTCCTGGCGTACCGACGTCACCCGGCCATACCTGGCGGCTCTCGAGGCGCGCGGCATCCCGCACCTGCTTTCTGGTGGTCGCTCCTTCCACCAGCGCGAAGAGGTGGAAACGCTGCGTGCCGCGCTGAGTGCGATGGAATGGCCTGACGACGAGCTCTCGGTCTTCGCCACTCTCAAAGGCGGCCTATTCGCGATTCCCGACGCAGCGCTGCTGAGGTTTCGCCAGGAGATCGGCAGGCTGTACCCATTCCGGCGCGACGATCAGCAGCTCGATGACGAGCTCACCCCGATCGGCGTGGCGCTGTCGCTGCTCGGTGCGTTACATCGCCGTCGCAATCAAGTGCCGATCGCGCAGACCATTCTCGAGTTGCTGGAGGCGACGCGCGCCCACGCAGGGTTCGCCATGCGGCCGGCGGGCAACCAGGTGCTGGCAAACGTGCAGCGCGTCTGTGACTTGGCGCGCGCCTTCGAGCTCCGCGGCGGGATCTCGTTTCGTGGGTTCGTTCGCCGGCTCAATGATGAGGCCGAGCGCGCCGGGTCGACCGAGTCACCGGTGCTCGAAGAGGGTGCCGAAGGTGTGCGCGTGATGACCGTGCACGGCGCCAAGGGGCTGGAGTTCCCGGTGGTGATCTTCGCCGACATTACGGCCAACTTGACGCACGCGATGCCGTCGACACACATCGATCCCGAGCGCCGGCTGAGTGCGACGCGACTCCTGGGCTGTTCACCGTGGGAGTTGACGGAGAATACCGAGCGCGAACGGGCTCGCGATACTGCCGAAGCCGTTCGTGTTGCCTATGTGGCAGCGACTCGTGCTCGGGATCTTCTGGTGGTTCCGACTGTCGGTGACCATGCCTGGGAGGATGGCTGGGCCTCACCGCTCAACCCGGCAATTTACCCGTCGCGCGAGAGCTACCGGCGAAGCGAGGTTGCGCCCGGGTGTCCGACGTTCGGTGAGCGCACCGTGCTCGCTAGGCCGCATGCGGTGCCAGGAGAGGCGGAGATCTCTGTGCGGCCCGGCCTTCACGTGTCTGATTGCGGCACCCCGGTGGTGTGGTGGGATCCGGCGTTGCTGGCGGTCGATGTACCCAGGACCTTTGGTCTGCATCAGGAGCTGCTGCTCGCCGATGACGGCGATGCCGGCGGCGCCGCCGCTGCCGGTGCCGCCCAGCACGATGAATGGCGACAGCGCGTCGATGAGTCAATCGATCGGGGCATCCAACCAAACTGGACCGTGGTGCCCGTGTCGGACATCGATACGGTGCCGGATGTGGACGCTGAGGTGC
>DASCOT010000051.1:0-11127 GCA_036012155.1 Acidobacteriota bacterium | reverse complement strand
CGCCTCGGTCTACGGGTAATCGAGCTCACCGGTCGACTGACCCGCCAACTCGACCTTCCCGACGAGGTCGAGGGCGTTGTGGTGACCGCGGTGGCCCCGAACAGTCCGGCAGCCCGAGCCGGCCTCGACCAGGGTGATGTGATCCGACGCATCGGTCGCGCCAGGATCTCCAGCATCGACGAGTTCGACGACGCAATCTCGGCCTACGAGGCCGGCGACGCGGTATCGCTCTACTTCTACGACACGAGCTCGGGAAGCAGCGTCTTCGCGGCACTGCGTGTGCCGCGCGAGTAGCGTTTCCAGTCCGATAAGCCAATGGGCCACCAGGCGCTTGCCTGGTGGCCCGACTTGTTTCTCCGCGACGAGCGATTTCGGGCGTTACCGACGTGCTAGAAGGGACCCCCTCCGCTCAACACGCAGGCCTGATCGTCGACTCCTAGTTCGTAGCCTGGGCCAGGGTTACCGCCCTTCGTAATGGACTTGTAGTACATATCCATCTTGGTATCGATGGTCGCATTCGGCCCCGCGGACAACACGATCACGGCCGAGGTGTAGATGTTTCCGGTGTTCGAGTGCAGGGCGAACACGTTGGAGGCGTAGCGGTTGCCCCAGGGGTCCGGCATGAGCTTGTTGAAGTAGGGGCCATGCCAGCCGAAGGCGAACCATTCCAGGGTGACGTCGGTCACATCGTCGTAGCGTTCGCCGGTCGCGCCGCTGAGTGGATCGTTCATGAGGAAGTGATTCATGAAGTGATCCGATTCGAAGCCGAGGGGGACCTGCAGCACCAGGTCGGTGATCGGTTCTGGGGCAAAAATGTCGTGCACATTCGGGTTCAGCCAGTTGGCCGCAACCGGATCCATGGCAAGCACGGCCGGATTCAGCAGCGGCACGCGCCCGTCCGTAAACAGCAGCCCGATCGGCAAGGTCTTGCCTTCTGGGTCTGCCCAGAAAGCGTTGTCCATGACCTCGTCGAGCATCTTCTTCATGCCCGAGCAAAGGACCACCAGATCCTCGGTCACTTTCACGAAGCGAGCGAGCCTGTTGAAGTTGCCCAGTTGCGGCAGCATGATCGTGCTCAGGATCACCAAGACGAGCAGAATGATCGTCACCTCGATCAAGGTGAAGCCCCTCTCGTCTGGCGCTGTCCGGATTGCGTCGCGGATGGCCGACATCGGACCTATTCCTCTTCCCAGGTCGGTTGATGGGAACCGCTGTCCTCGCACGACACTGTCCTGCGGCAGGTGACCACAAGCAAGGAGCCGTGGACGCAGCTGGCCACCGGTGGCCTCTTTTCGGCGATGGCCAACCGCTGCGCTCTCGGCGCCCCTCAATACCCGCCGGCAGTGACGGCGACGCTAGGGAAACAGGTCCCGCACCCTGATCTGTCGACTCCACCTGTCCCGACCGTCCTGATCGACCAGGGTGATCGTCAGCACTCGGTCAGTTCGCGGCCCCTCGACGCGCAGCAGGGCGAAGTTGTGATCGTGCAGCAGCGTTCCCTCCACGCGTAGGCTGTTGGGCTCGGGCTCGCTGGTGGGCCCGGCGGTCGGGTGGCGCTGCCCAGAGGACGGATCGCACTCATGCGTTACTTCCGAAGCCCGTTGACCCGGCCGTCGAGCCCCCAGGCAGGATCGACCTCGATGCCGACATGCGCCAGCGCGGTCACCGCCACGTCGACGATATGGGGCGTCCCGGTCAAGGCGCTCGGATCGGCGGAGGGACCACTCGCGAGGTAGTAGATCGTTAGCTCCTTGTCGGAGTTCTCGCCGTGCCCGCCGTCGTCCCTGCGGCCATGATCGGTGCTCGAGAGAATCAGCCAGTCCTCCTGATCGTAGGTCGGCCGGGCCCGCAGGGCCGCTATCAATTCACCTAGCTGGCCATCGGCACGTTCGATCGCCTCGCGGTACTCGGGCGCCAGCGAGCTCGTCTCGTGAGCCACATCGTCGGTGTTGCCCAGGGAAACGAACGCCACGTCCGGGTCGCCGGTACGCAGGTAGTGGGTCGCGATCTCCACCGCCTCGGCGTCGGCGTCGAAGTAGCCCATCGTGTCGCCATCGATGTTAACCATCACGTCCACGTGACGGCTGATCATCGGGCCGCCATCGATCGTCGTGCCCATCACCGGCCAGTTGATCACCGTGTAGGTATTGATCTCGGGGCGCACCTGCTCGATGCGCGTCAGGAAGTCGGGATACTGCGCGTAGTTGTTGCCGGTGAAGTTGTTGCTCTCGACCCCGTGCTTGTCCATCCACACGCCGGTCACCATGCTCGACCAGCCGGGGCCACTCACCGTGATCGGCCGGGTGCGGGCAGTGGCAGAGAAGGCCCCGGCGGCGATCAGCGCATCGAAATTCGGGGGTATCCGCCTGCTCGAGGATGTCGACGCGGATGCCGTCGAAGGCAATCAGCAAGACTTTCTTGCGTAGTTGCGCGGCCGCCCGCGACGAGGAGTCCCCCGGGCTGTCGCCGGCAGCAGACGCCGGCGAGCCGCTGGACAAGAAGGTTGCGACGCAACAGAGGGCGAGCAGCAACGGCACTAGGCCGGAGCGAGTGGGCATCGAGCACTCCTTTCATGTCCCTATCCGAGAGAACCGAACCCCGCGGACCGGCAGCCTACGGTGACCCGGCACTGTACACCGAGCTTGCCAGCGACTCCCCGTCGACCGAGCACCCCCGCGACACCACCGTTGGATCTGCCGCGCTCTGACGGTAGTCTTGGCGCGCCATGATCGGTTCGACGATTTCGCCGAGCCTATCTGGCAGGGGCCTGCAGCTCGTTCAGAGGCCACCGGGACGCTACTGGGCCTGGCCACGGCGACCCTCTACCGGAGAAGACCATGTTCGTCGGGCACTTGGGTGTATCGCTTGCCGCCAAGGCAGTAGAGCCGAGAGCACCTCTGTCCGCCCTGGTCGCCGCAACGTACGGGCTCGATCTCCTGTGGCCCTTCCTGCTTCTAGCGGGCGTCGAAACCGTGTCGGTAGCGCCGGGCAATACCGCGTTTACGCCACTGGATTTCGAATCGTACCCGTGGAGCCACAGCCTGCTCTTGGCCGGCATCTGGGGCTCTGTCACCGCCGCCATTATGTACACGGTGCGCGGTAACCGCCGCGTGGCGTTGCTCGTTGGTGCGGTGGTGATCAGCCACTGGTTGCTTGATTTCGTGACCCATCGACCGGACCTTCCCCTCTGGCCCGGGGGACCGAAGTTCGGGCTGGGCCTCTGGAACTCGACTCCCGCGACGATCCTCATCGAGGGCGGCCTCTTCCTCGGTGCGATCTGGGTGTACACACGAGCACACCGACCGCGTGATGCGGTCGGCAGATGGGCTCTCTGGGCCTTGGTGGCCCTGACCGGCGGCATCTGGATCACGCAACCGTGGTCCCCGCCCCCGCCGAGCTCGACCGCGGTTGCGGGTGTCACTCTGACGTTGTTGATCTTTCCCTGGTGGACGGCCTGGATCGAACGCCACCGCTAACGTAACCAACGTTGTGCGATCTGCGAGGATCGCCTTCGGGAGGAAAACCATGCGCAGCTTTCTGTTTCTCGTCGCCGGCTTGATCGGCGGCGTCGCAGCCACCACCGGCGTCGCAGCCACCGCCGGCTTCGCAGCCACCACCGGCAGCGCCCAGACCGTACAGGTCTATCCGAACGTGCCCGGTGAGGTGGTCCTCGAAAACGAGCGTGTCGTCGTGCAGCGCTTCATCACCGAGCCCGGCCAGTGGCAGGGAGTCCATACCCACCCGGGCAACCAGGTCTACATCCATGTGCGGGGCGGCGAATGGACGATCAGCAGGGGTGGACAAGACACTATCTCCCCGGCGGAGACCGGTTCGCTCGGCTGGTGGGACCGAGTCGATCTGAGCGAGCAACACGATACGGCCAACAGCGGCGACACGCCGATCGAGCACATCCTGGTGAACCTCAAGCCCTGTGGGCCACTCACCAGCGGTTAGCGGCGGCTCCATCGTGACGACCCGCAGCGTTGCCCGCTAGTGCCTGAGCTCCTTCCACGACCTTTCCATCCACAGACCCCGGAACGCTCCAGGAGGAGCCGATGAAGATCTCGAGAGTCCTGGAGCTACTCCTAGGGATAGCGATCGTAGTGCTGCTGGCGTCGAGCCTGATTCCTACCGATGCCGGGGCCGACTGGATCAAGAAGCCGAGCACCATCCGCAACCTGGGCACCCCAGACATCGCTCCGGGCGGAAACCAGCCCCTGCTCTGGTCAACTCCGGATGCGGTGAATGGCGGGGACTTCGTGGTGCCCGACAACATGGCCTATGCGATCACCAGCATCACGGTGATCCCGCAGCAGCCGGGCGCCGGGACCAACACCATCCGATTCAATCTGGACGGCCGCGGCCGGTATTTCTGGGTTGTGCCCAATGAGCACCTGACGCACCTGGTGTTTCCGGCCGGTATCGTCGTCGGCCCGGGCTGGGCCCTCAATATCGACAACGTCGCCCAGAGCGCCGGCGTGGTCACGGTCAATGTGGATGGCTACCCGTACAGGGATCGATGAGCCACCGGCACGACCGGAGCAATAGCCACCCGATCGATGAGTCCGAGGATTCCTGATGATCGGCACGACACGCCGGAGGATCTGGCAACCAACGTCCCGACAGCGCAATGGTGGCGTTCGGCCGGCGCGGGAATATACTGCTACTCCTTCCCGAGAGGAGACTCTGAGATGGCAAAGACCGATGACGACGGCGTGGGCCGGCGGAAGTTCTTGAAGGGTGCGGCGGCAGCCACCGCGTCGGTTGTCGGAGGGGGACGGGTCGCCGGCGCAACACCCCATGCCCACGAGCACGAACACCAGACCTTGCCCTCGGAGATCGCGCTGCGGGTCAGGGCGCTGGAGTCGGTGCTCGTCGACAAGGAGATGGTCAATCCCGCGGATCTCGATTCGCTGATCGATACCTACGAGAACAAGATCGGTCCCCGCAACGGCGCCCGCGTCGTGGCACGCGCCTGGGTTGATTCCGACTACAAGGCGCGCCTGTTGAGCGACGCCACCGCGGCCATCGCCGAGCTCGGGTACTCGGGTGCCGAGGGCGAATACATGGTGGTGGTGGAGAACGAGCCGAAGGTCCACAACCTCGTGGTGTGCACGCTCTGTTCCTGCTATCCGTGGCCGACGCTTGGCCTGCCACCGGTTTGGTACAAGTCCTCGGGGTACCGCTCGCAGGCGGTGATCGATCCACGGGGAGTGCTTCGGCAGTTCGATCTCGAGCTCGCCGACGACGTCGAGGTGCGGGTGTGGGACAGCACGGCGGAGATTCGCTATCTGGTGTTGCCTGAGCAACCGGCCGGCACGGCGAACATGACGGAAGCCCAACTCGCCGAGATCGTCAGCCGCGACTCGATGATCGGTGTTGCAAAGGTCGCGGCGCCGCAAGCGGAGGACGCCGCATGAACGGCATCCACGACATGGGTGGAATGACCGGCCTGGGACCCATCGAGCCGGAGCCCGACGAGCCCGTCTTTCACGCCGACTGGGAGCGCCGGATCTTCGCGATGTTCCTCAGCGTTCCCATCGGCAGAAGCTTCCGGTTCGAGCTCGAGAGCATCCCGGCTACCGAATACCTGCGCATGTCGTACTACGAGCGCTGGTTCAAGGTGCTCGTCGACGCGACACTCAGGAACAACGTCGCTACGCCGGCTGAGCTCGAGAGCGGCCAGGCCGACCCGAGCCAGCCACCACCGGCGCCGCCCCAGGAGTCGACAGAGTCGTCGCCTGAGCCCGAATCGTCGGACGCTCCGGCGCGCCCCTCGTTCCGTCCGCAACAGCGCGCGCGGCCACACACGGCTGCCCCGCTACACCCGCGGCAAACTTGGCACCGTGGTGCGGGATCACGGCCTCTTCGCCTTGCAGGACACCGACACGCAGGGACAGCGGCGGCGACCGGCGGCAGTACGTGTATACGGTGCAGTTCTCCGCCCAGGAGCTCTGGGGCGACCGGGCCGTTGCCGGCGACAGCGTGTACGTCGACTTGTGGGAGGACTATCTTGAGCCGGTCTGAGGGAGGGCTCGATCCCGATCGTCTCGAGGCGCTGCCACCCCTCCCGCGAGACGAGGAGGGGCCGGTATTTGCCGAGCCATGGCAGGCGCAGGCGTTCGCCCTCGCGGTCAGGCTGTCGGAGCAGGGGCACTTCACCTGGAAGGAATGGTCGCAGGCACTCGGCGACGAGCTCGCCGCCGCCGCGGCACGCGGCGAGCCCGACGATGGCTCGCGTTACTACCACCACTGGGTGGCGGCCCTCGAGCGGCTCGTCACAGAGAAGGGTTTGACGGATTCGCCGGCCCTCGTGGAACGCAAGGAAGCCTGGACCGACGCCTACCGGCACACACCACACGGTGAGCCGGTCGTGCTACGTCCGACGGAGTGAAGCGCCTCACCCGCCCGCCGGCGCAACGACGATCATCTCGCGCTCGGTGCATGCACAGGGGCGCAGCAGACGAGGTCGAAGAATGAGACGAAGCAAGGTCTTTCGCCACCAGCCCCGGATCGGAGGAGCCACCACGGTGCGTAGACTCCTCGCAACGCTCACCGTCGTGCTCGCGTGTCGTCCTCAGGAAGCGATGGCACACCACATGCTCGGTGGTGAGCTGCCCAGCAGCATGCTCGGTGGGTTTCTCTCCGGGCTCGCCCATCCGGTCCTCGGCCCGGATCACCTGGCGTTCATCCTCGCCATCGGAATCCTCGCGGCGGCTCTCGTGCGGGGGAGCACCGTTCCGCTCGTTTTCCTGAGCGCCTCGCTGGCAGGCTGTGTTCTTCGCCTGACCAGCATCAGCGTGGCCGGCGGCGAGGTCGCGGTCGCAGTTTCGGTAATCGCCGCAGGCGTGTTTCTGGCCGTCGACAGGAACCTCCGCCGCCCCCTGCTCGTGGCCGGCGTCGCGCTGGCCGGAGCCCTTCATGGATACGTCTATGGCGAATCGATCGTGGGCACGGAGCGCACCCCCATCGTCGGCTATTTACTGGGACTCGCCGTGATCCAGTACGCCGTAGCGATGGCGGCATTCGCGGTTGCTCGCCGATTGCACGACGGAGCTTTGCCGGGGCGCGACATAGCGATGCGCGCGGCGGGGATCGCGGTCGGCCTGATCGGGGTGGTCGCACTCTCCCTCGCCCTCTAGTCTCGGACCCGATGACGATCGTCGACTTCACCCCTTGGACCGCGCTGCTTGGCGGCCTGATGATTGGCACCGCCAGCGCCTGGGCGATGGCACTCAACGGCAAGATTCCGGGGATCAGCGGCCTGTGTGCGCGCACTCTTCTCGCCGAGCCCGGCGATACGGCGTGGCGCGTCTCCTTCTTGGCCGGCCTGATCGGAGGGGCTGGGCTGTTGTTTCAGCTGATCCCCGACACCGCGGCATTCGCCTTGGCGCCCTCGCTCGGCCTCGCCGGCACTGCCGGCCTGCTGGTCGGCGTCGGCACGCGCGTCGGCGGCGGCTGCACCAGCGGCCATGGCATCTGCGGGATCGGACGAGGCTCGCGGCGCTCGACTGTCGCCACCCTGGTGTTCGTGGCAACGGCGATCATCACGGTGTATCTGATGCGCCACGGGCTCTGAGGAGAGACTGAATGGGCGCGCTCATCTTCGTTCTTCCGGGGGCTCTGTTCGGCGCCGGCCTGGCCCTCTCGGGAATGACCAACCCGGCCAAGGTGAAGGGATTCCTCGACCTGACCGGAGACTGGGACCCCAGCCTGGTGTTGGTAATGGGCGGGGGGCTGGCGTCGTTCGCACTCTGGAACCTACTACTGGGAGGGCGGGCCGAGCCGATCCTCGGCGGTGCAAAGCCGACCAAGCCGAACGGAAAGGTCGACGCCCGATTGATCGTCGGATCTATGCTGTTCGGCGTCGGCTGGGGACTCGCCGGGCTTTGCCCTGGGCCCGCCATCGCCAACCTCGGCGTGGCTCGAACCGAGGCCCTGGTATTCGTGCCGGCCATGGTCGGCGGTATGTGGATCGCCCAGCGCCTGCTCGGTGCCGATCGAGACATCGCTCCGGACAAACCCTTGGCTCGCTAACTGCATCGAATGAACCGAACGAGATGACCATGCCTTTCTTACGCCGAAGATCGTTGCTGTGTCTGAGCATCCTGCTCGCGCTCACCCCCACCGAGGGCGTTGCACAAGCCCTCGCGGACCATCAGTACACGAGCGCCGCTATCGAAGCGGGCGGGCGGCTCTACGGGACGGAGTGCGCCCTGTGCCACGGACCCAACGGCGACGGCGTGGACGGTGTGGATCTCAGGCTCGGGCAGTTCCGCCATCCGCTGTCGGACTTTGCTCTCCGCCAGCTGATCACCACAGGGCTGGCCGAAGCACGCATGCCCGGTTTCGATTTCGAGCCCGCCGAGCTCGACTCCCTCGTGGCGTTCATCCGGGCCGGCTTCGATCCAGAGGGCGTCGCGGTCAAGGTTGGCGACGTGCGGCGCGGCCAGGCGCTCTTCGAGGGCGCAGGGGGTTGCTCATCGTGTCACCGCGTCAACGGACGGGGGCCCCGCACGGCGCCGGACCTGAGCGCTATCGGTGTGAGCCGTACGCCCGCCGCCCTGCAACGCACCCTGCTCGACCCGGCCGCCGCCCTGCTGCCGATCAATCGACCGGTGCAGGCGGCAACACGCAGCGGCGAGATCATCAACGGGCGGAGGTTGAACGAGGACACCTACACGGTGCAACTGATCGACTCGGAGGAGCGCCTGCGCTCGCTCGTCAAAGCCGATCTGGTGGAGTTCGAGGTGATGCGCACGCCGACCATGGAGCCGACGGTGCTTTCGAGCGAACAGGTCGCTGATGTCATCGGCTACCTCCTTACGCTGCGAGGCCTGCAATGAAAACCGTCCAGCGCAGCTCGCTGTCAGGGTTCGGAGTCCAGGGACTCGTCGCCGTGGGGCTGGTCGTCGTGGGGCTCGTGGCCTCCGCTCAGCTGTTGGCGCAGGTTCCCTACGAGCGCATCCGCAGCTCCGCCGACGAACCGCACAACTGGCTCACCTACAACGGTGATTACACCAGCCAGCGCCACAGCCGACTCGACCAGATAACCCCTTCGAACGTCGGCGAGCTGGAGCTCAAGTGGATGCTCCAGAATCAGGTGTTCGGAGCCTGGCAATCCAACCCGATCATCGTCGACGGCATCATGTACGTTACCGAGCGACCCAACGACGTCATGGCCGTCGACGCCCTCACCGGCCGGGTGTTCTGGGTGTACCGCTACACCAACGCCACCAACGCCACGGTTTGCTGCGGCGCCAACAACCGCGGCGTGGCAGTGCTCGACGACAAGGTGTTCATGGGCACCTTGGACGCCCATCTCATCGCCATCGATGCAACCAACGGTGCGCCGCTGTGGAAGACCGAGGTCGGCGACGTGGACCTCGCCTACTCGATCACCATGGCGCCGCTGGTGGTGAAAGACAAAGTGATCGTCGGCGTCGGTGGGGGCGAGTTCGGGATTCGCGGCTACATTGCCGCTTACGATGCCGACACGGGCGAAGAGGCATGGCGCTTCTACACGATTCCCGGCCCGGGCGAGCCCGGCCACGACACCTGGGAGGGCGACGACTGGGAGCACGGCGGCGCGTCGGTGTGGATCACCGGCTCGTACGATCCGGAGCTCAACCTGACGTACTGGGGCGTTGGCAACCCGGGGCCCGACTGGAACGCCGACCAGCGTCCTGGCGACAACCTCTACTCCGACACCGTGGTGGCGCTCGACGCCGACACCGGACAGCTACGCTGGCACTTCCAGTTCACGCCCAACGACAGCTACGACTACGACGCCGTTCAGGTGCCGGTGTTGGCCGACATGGACTGGGACGGGGCGCCCCGCAAGCTGATGCTGTGGGCCAACCGCAACGGCTACTTCTACGTGCTCGATCGGGTCACCGGCGAGTTCCTGCTTGGAAAGCCGTTCGTCAAGGTGAACTGGTCGAGCGGCCTCGACGAGAACGGCAGGCCCATTCCCACGCCGCAGCCGGAGGGCGCTCCCACCTGGCCGGGCAACCAGGGGGGCACCAACTGGTACCCACCCTCCTACAGCCCGCGGACGGGGTTGTTCTACTTCGCCGCCTGGCAGGACTACGCGACGATCTATCGGAAGGAGGAGTCGGTGTACGAGCCGGGGCGGCCCTTCCTCGGCGGTGGCTTCAGCGTGCTGGTGCCGGCACCTGGCGCCCCCAGGATCGGCATCGGGCGATCCTCCCCGATCAACAACTGGACCGACGAGGTGGGACACGGGGCGGTAATCGCCATCGACCCGCTGACCGGCGAGGCACGCTGGGCGTTCGACCAGTTCGACGTGACCGACAGCGGCATGCTGACCACGGCGTCGGATCTGCTGTTCACCGGTGGCCGTGAGGGCTACTTCCACGCCCTCGATGCACGAAGCGGCGAGCTGTTGTGGAAGGCCGGCCTCGGCGGTCAGATCGTCATGGCGCCGGTCACCTTCATGGTCGGCGACAGGCAATACGTCTCGGTGATCTCGGGCCACACGTTAGTGACCTTCGGGCTGCGCGAGTAGAGGCCACATCACGACCCCATCACGCGGCGAACCGCGACCGATCCGGAAGCTCACTACTGCGCCGAGCGACCCCCCGTCGCTCGGCTGACCTCCGGGTACTCCCACCTGCTCCACCCCTGAAGATCGTGTGGAGATGAGCTCGTGCCGCGAGGCACCTGAGAGTCTTTACCAGCGATTGACGACCTTGCGCTCGTCTTCCTGCTGTTCCTCTTCGGCAAACACCACGTCGCCGCCGGCGTCGAGGAGGTCTTCGAGGGCCGAGAGACGGAAGCGCCACTGGCGACCCACGCGGGTAGCCGGGATACGTCCTCCCTTCGCCATTCGGTAGACCGTCGACTTGTTGATTCGGAGTATGTCCGCAACGTCTTCGACGGTCATGAACTCGCCCAGATTACCCAGCGACCGTGTATTCGGCCGCGCATGTTCTTCGTGCTGGTCGTTTCTTACTGGCTTCATGTTGACCCAAACCCCGAAAACGGTACCAAGCTGATCTTTAGAGATCCCGGTGTACGGTAGGCCTCCAGCAGGAGGCAGCGATGAAGAGGAAGCGGTACACGGACGAGCAGATCGCCTACGCACTGCGGCAGGCGGAGGCG
>DASCOT010000050.1:0-5421 GCA_036012155.1 Acidobacteriota bacterium | reverse complement strand
GCATGTCGGCACTCGCATTGTTGCAGGTCGGGATGACCGCAATCGCGGCGCGGCAGATCGGTATGCGGCTGATGGGCTCGCGGTGGCGGCTGGAGCCTGCTGGCCTGCAGCTCGCCGCCGAGACCGGGTTCGGCCTGCTGGTGATCTCGTACCTGATCTACGGCGCGGCGATGATCGGCTATGTGCTGCCGGTCGGCGGAGTTCTGTCGCCGACCCTCCTTTGGGCGTTGCTCGCGCTGCTCGCCGGGCTCGCGCTGACTGGCATCCCCGACTTGTTGGGGGCGGGCCGCACCGTTGTCGGAGCGCTGGGCGACGATCGCTGGCTGATGCTGGGTGCTCTTGGCGCGTTGCTGTACTTCGCCTGGATGCTGATGGGAACGACATTGCCGCCGACATCGCTGGACGAGATGGTCTATCACCTCGAGGTTCCGGCGCAGCTCCTGCGTGTCGGTTACCTGCCAGCGTTCACCGACAACGTGCTGGCTTACTACCCGATGGGCCCGCAGATGCTGTTTGCCTTCGGTCTCGGCATCGCGGGGGATACCGCCTCGCGGATGTTCCACCTGCTCTACCTCGGGCTGGTCATGGTGGCTTTGTACAGCTACACACGCACGTTCGTACCGAGCCGCAGTGCGGTTCTCGGGACGGCGCTGTTCATGACCGTGCCCACGGTGATGGTGATCGGCCACTGGGCGTACATCGACATGAACTTCACGCTGTACGCCCTGCTGGCGCCGGTTGGCACCATTCGCTACGTCAAAGAGCGCCAGGACAGCGAAGCCACGGCGCTTCACTGGGCGGTGTTCGCCGGCCTCATGGCCGGGGCGGCATGGACCATCAAGTACACGGCGCTGCAGCTCGTGCTGCTGCTCGTGTTGGTGGTGCTCGTCGAGCACCTGCGCACCCGCCCCCGGGAGATTCCCTACGGAACGGTCGCCATCGGCGCGATCGCCGTGTTGATGTTTGCTCCGTACCTGGCGCGGCGATTGATTCCCTATCAGATCTACGCCGAGGCCAATCGTCGGCTGGGACCGGGCGACCGACTGTACCTGGTGAACATGCGTACCTGGGGCTATCTGTTGGACCTGCCGGGTCGCGGTGAGATGACACCGTTTCCGAACGGCTGGCGATCCGACTATACGTTCGAGCACTATCGCCTCGAGCGGGCGCTGGTCGAGTCGGTCGGTCCCGGCGACATTGCCGCGTATTTCCGCGACCAGGGCATCACGCACCTGATGATCGACGAGGAGCTGACTCTGTCGCCCGACGCCTTGGCGCCCCGCGAGGGCCGTTTGTTGGCCGACTTCATGCGGCGTTACGGCGAGCTCCTGTACCGCAACCCGCGCGATGCGGGCCAGTCTCTCTGGCACTTGAACCTTGCAGGAGGAGCTCGGCCCTGATGAAGCGGCTTTATCAGCAGTACTTGCTTCCCGGGGTTATCTTCCAGTCGGTGCTGATCGGCGGCGCGTACGCTACCGGCCGCGAGATTGTCGAGTACGGTGCGAAGTTCGGTGGCTTCGGCCTGTGGAGCGTCGCGGCGATCGGAATCGGCTTCGCGCTCATGACGGCGATCTGCTACGAGTTCGTGCGGGTCACCGGGGCCTTCGACTATCGGAGCCTGGTCCGCGAGCTCATCGGTCCGGCTTGGCCGCTCTTCGACGTGCTGTATGTCGCGATGGCCGTGGTGGTCATTGCCGTGGTCAGCGCCGCTACCGGTAGCGTCGGCGAGCGCGTGCTCGGGATGCCCTACTGGCTTGGCGTCGGGCTCGTGATCCTGCTCGTTGGAATCATCAACGCGCGTGGCCGCGCCACCATCGAAGCGTTCAAGACCGTCGGCTCGGCGCTCCTGTACTTGGGCTACGCGGGATTCGCCTGGACGGTATTGAGCCGATCGGGGCCAGCGATTGGCCGCGTGTTGGTCAGCGGAGACTCTTCATACGTAACGGATGCGTCGCTCGGAACCGTCCTCGGCACCGGGTTGCTGTACGTTGGCTACAACCTGGCCGGACTTCCCAGCACCCTGTTTGCGCTCGACCGGCACACGTCACGCCGTCAGGCAATCGGTGCCGGATTGATCACCGGCCTGCTGTCGACGATCCCCTTCGTTCTTACCTTTCTCGCGGTGCTGGCCTTTTATCCCGATCCGGCGGTCCTCGGCGCCGAGGTCCCCTGGCTGGAGATGCTGGAGCGTACGGGGGGCCGCGGGCTGATCGTCTTCTACGCCCTCGTGGTGGTGTGGACGCTGGTGGAGACGAGCGTCGGTATGATCCACGCCCTGATTGACCGTATCTCGGTGAACCGGGTCGAATCCGGCGGTGCGGTGCTGACGCCGCGGGCGGCCGGGTTGATCAGCGTCGGCCTGTTGGCCTCGGCGGCTATGTTGTCGCAGCTCGGGATCATCGCGCTGGTCGCCCAGGGCTACACGCTGATGGCCTACGGATTCCTGGCACTGTTCGCGCTGCCGTTGTTGACCGTCGGGGTGGCTCGCATCTACCGGGCTTGACAGATGCGTCGCGATTAATCAGTCTATCCGCATGAACGGATTGACAACGGTGATCGAAGAGCCCCGTATCTTCGATCTGCTGGCCAACCTCGCCGATACCACGCGCACGCGGCTCTTGCTGGTGCTGGAGGGCCAGGAGTTCACCGTCGGCGAGCTCTGCACGGTGCTGCAGATGCCGCAGTCTACCGTCAGCCGGCACCTCAAGGTGTTGGTGGAGGACGGCTGGCTGGCGGCGTTGCCAGACGGCACCAGCCGCCGGTATCGCATGCTGGCCCGCAGCCTGGACCCCGACGCAGCTGAGCTTTGGGCGCTGGTGCGGGAGCGCTCGATAGGGCTGCCGGCCGCCGGTCAGGACGCCGCGCGGGTACGCTCGGTCCTCACCGCTCGGCGCAGCCGCTCGCAGGAGTTCTTTGCCTCCGCGGCGGGCGATTGGGATCGCCTGCGCCGCGACATGTTCGGTGAGCGCGTCGACCTGCAGGCGTTGCTCGGTCTCGCCGATCCGGACTGGGTGGTTGGCGACCTGGGTTGCGGAACCGGCCGCGTTGCCGAGTCGTTGGCGCCCTTCGTCCGCCGCGTGGTGGCGGTGGATAGCTCGCGCGAGATGTTCCTTGCGGCCCGCGATCGCCTGCGCGAGGCCGACAACATCGACGTGCGGGAAGGGCGGCTGGAATCCTTGCCGCTGGCCGACGGTGAGCTCGACGTGGCCCTCATGTTCCTGGTGTTGCACTACGTCGTACAGCCCGAAATTGCGTTGGCCGAGGCAGCGCGGACGCTGCGTCCGAACGGGCGACTGCCGATCGCCGACATGACGCCGCACGACCGGCGCGTCTACCAGCACGACATGGGGCACGCCTGGCTCGGGTTCGAACGCCAGCAGGTTGCTGGTTGGCTGCGCGATGCCGGACTGGATTCGATCACCTACCACGAGCTACCGCCGGATCCCGATGCGTCGGGGCCGGCGATCTTCGTCGCCTCGGCACGCCGGGGGGCGGACCCTGACCAGGAGTAGTCAGAATGGAAGCCGTTACCGAACAACTGCACGCCTTCGATGCCGCTCGCCAGGTCGGCCGTGAGCCCTTCAAGGTTGCCGACCTCGCGCTTGCCGAGCTCGGCCGCAAGGAGATCACGCTTGCCGAGCACGAGATGCCCGGATTGATGGAAGTGCGCCGTCGCTACCACGCCGATCAGCCGCTGGCGGGTGCCAAGATCATGGGCAGCCTTCATATGACGGTGCAGACAGCCGTGTTGATCGAGACGCTCGCCGACCTCGGTGCCGATCTGCGTTGGGTGTCGTGCAACATCTTCTCGACCCAGGATCCGGCGGCGGCGGCAGTTGCTGTGGGGCGTCCCGAGACCGGCGGCACGGTGGACAACCCGCGTGGCGTTCCCGTATACGCCTGGAAGGGGGAGACCCTCGAGGAGTACTGGTGGTGCACTTCCGAGGCCCTTACGTGGCCCGACGGCTCCGGCCCTGACCTGATTGTCGATGACGGTGGCGATGCGACGCTGGTGATCCACAAGGGTGTCGAGTTCGAGGAGGCCGGCGCCGTACCGGACTTTGTTCCCGAGTCCGACCCCGAGGAATGGGGCGTGATCCTCGACTTGCTGCGCAGCGATCTCGAGCGAGATCCGCAGCGCTGGCACAAGATCGCCGAGTCATTGCGCGGCGTCTCCGAAGAGACCACGACGGGCATCAATCGCCTGCGGCAGATGGAGAAGGCCGGCACCCTGCTGGTCCCGGCAATGAACGTCAACGACTCCGTCACCAAGTCGAAGTTCGACAATATCTATGGCTGTCGCCATTCGGTGGTCGATGGACTCAACCGCGCCACCGACGTCATGATCGGCGGCAAGCTCGCCGTGGTGTGCGGTTTCGGTGAGGTCGGCAAGGGGTGTGCTCAGGCGTTGCGCGGCCAGGGAGCGCGCGTCATCGTGACCGAGATCGATCCGATCTGTGCCCTGCAAGCCGCGATGGAGGGCTACGAGGTTCGGGCGCTCGAGAGCGTTGTGGAGTCGGCAGACATCTTTGTCACATCCACGGGTAACTTCGACATCATCACCGCCGACCACATGGCGTCGATGAAGGACAAGGCGATCGTCTGCAACATCGGCCATTTCGACAACGAGATCGACATGGCAGGGCTGGCGCGCGTGCCCGGTATCGAGAAGGTCAACGTCAAGCCGCAATACGACGAGTGGACGTTCGCCGACGGCCACAGCGTGCTCGTGCTCGCCGAGGGCCGCTTGATGAACCTCGGTTGTGCCACCGGCCACCCGAGCTTCGTGATGTCGGCGTCGTTCACCAACCAGGTCTTGGCGCAGATGGCGCTATGGAAGGACGAGGAGGGGTTCGGCAGGCACGTCTACGTGTTGCCGAAGAAGCTGGACGAGGAGGTAGCACGGCTGCACCTCGAGCATCTCAGCGTCGAGCTGACGCGGCTGACCCAGGAGCAGGCCGACTATCTCGGCGTCGATCTGGACGGCCCCTACAAGCCGGACGAGTATCGCTACTGATCGGGTCGCTATTGATCGAGCGGCGGTATGCGTAGTACCTGGCCGGGATAGATTCGGTCGGGGTCGTCGAGCAACGGTCGGTTGGCCTCGAAGATCACCATGTACTTCATGGCGTTGCCGTAGTGCGTCTTGGCGATGCCTGACAGGGTGTCGCCGCGCTCGACCGTGTAGAACACCGGATCCGGAGCGTCGCCCTCCAGCGTCATCTGGTCGTCAACCTGTGATACGCCGCGTACGTTGCCGACGGCCAGGATGATCTTCTCGTGCTGCTCGGCGGAGCTCGCGGTCCCTTGCAAGGTCACCACTCCATCGGCGTACCCGATGCTGAGATCGTCGGGGCGAGGTCGTGCTTGGTCAGCATCAGATGCAACGTCGCTGCCGAAGTGTTCGCTCCTGCCGGCTTG
>DASCOT010000049.1:0-29550 GCA_036012155.1 Acidobacteriota bacterium | reverse complement strand
GCGGCTGGCGGTTGCGTATCTTTGACTGGGCACGCAGGCTGCGGCCCATCTCGCAGACGATGCGGGTCAGATCGATACGCCCCTCGATCTCCTTTTCCGCGCCCGTCAGCTCCCGGCGCGCCGGGACATCGCGCAGGTGCACGCTGTCTACTGCCTGCGTATCGGGCGTCACGCGTAGCATCTCGTACACGTAGTCGGCCATGAACGGGGTGAAGGGGGCCATCAGCTCGCAGAACTCGACCAGCACGCCGTACAGCGTCGTGTAGGCGCTGCGCTTGTCGTCGTCCGACTCCGACTTCCAGAAGCGGCGCCGCGATCGGCGGATATACCAGTTGGTGAGATCGTCGAGGAACGCCAGCAACGGGTCCACTACCCGGTACAGCCGGTAGGCTGCCATCTCGACCTCGACCCGCTGTTTGAGATCTTCGAGCTTGGCGTTGATCCACACATCCAGCTCGTGTGTGGGAGCTTCGTCCCAGGCGTCGGTCTCGGGATCCCAGCCGTCGACAGCTGCATAGGTCTGCAGAAAGCTGACGCTGTTCCACCAGGGAAGCAACACGCGTCGAACCATCTCGCGGACGCCGTTCTGCGAGAACCGCGACTCCTCACCGCGCAGCACCGGCGAGTCGAGCAGGTAGATGCGGATGGCATCAGCGCCGAACTCGTTGACCAGCTCGGTGGGCTCGGGGTAGTTCTTCAGGCTCTTCGACATCTTGCGGCCGTCCTCGGCCAGCACCAGCCCGCTGACGACGACGTTCTTGAAGGCCGGCTTGTCGAACAGCGCCGTCGACAGCACGAGCAAGGTGTAGAACCAGCCGCGTGTCTGGTCGAGGGCTTCGCAGATGAAGTCGGCGGGGTAGCCGTCCTCGAACGCCTCCTTGTCGTCGAAGGGGTAGTGCGCCTGTCCGTATGGCATCGAGCCCGATTCGAACCAGCAGTCGAGCACTTCTGGGATGCGCCGCAGTTCGCCCTGACCGGTCGGTGAGGGGATCGTCACCTGGTCGACGATGTGCTTGTGGAGGTCGTCGACGGCAACGCCCGACAGTTCCTGAAGCTCGTCGCGCGAGCCGACGCAGACGGCCTCGCCAGTGTCCTCGTTGCGCCAGATCGGTAGTGGGTTTCCCCAGTAGCGGTTGCGAGAGATGTTCCAGTCGCGGGCTCCCTCCAGCCACTTGCCGAAGCGACCGTCTTTGAGGTGATCGGGCACCCAGTGGATCTGCTGATTGGCGGCGATCAGCTGCTCCTTGAATGCCTCCACACGCACATACCAGGCGCTGATCGTCTTGTAGATCAGCGGCGTATCCGAGCGGTAGCAGAACGGATAGCTGTGAACGTAGGTGTCGTGGCGCAGGATCTTCCCGGCCGCCTTGAGATCGCTGATGATCTGCTTGTCGGCGTCCTTCACCATCTGGCCCGCGTAGGGAGAGACCTCCTCCTTGAAGCAACCCTCGCTGTCGACCGGGTCGGCCGGCTCGATGCCGAACTCGCGGCCGAGGGCGAAATCGTCCTCACCGAATGCCGGCGCGGTGTGCACGATGCCGGTGCCGCTCTCGGCGGTGACGAAGGCCGCCGGCAGCACGCGGAACGCGCCCTCGGCCTTGCGGTCGGCGAAGAACGGAAACAGTGGTTCGTAGCTCTTTCCGACCAGCTCGGAGCCCCGCACCGTCCCGACCCGCCGGATGTCCTTGTCGTCCGGCCAGTAGGCGGACACGCGGTCGGCGTGCAGAGCCATCTGCTCGCCGCTCGGCGTACCGCTGGCGTCGAGCTCTTCGACGATGGCGTAATCGGCGTCGGGGTCTACGGCGAGCCCCAGATTCGAGGGCAACGTCCAGGGGGTCGTCGTCCAAGCCAGCAAGTCCAGCCCGTTGTCGGCGTGGAACTTCACCGTGATCGATGGGTCCTGGATCTCCTTGTAGTTGAGGTTGGCCTCGAAGTTCGACAGCGGTGCGCCGATTCGCCAGGAGTACGGAACGACCCGGTAGCCCTCGTAGATCAGGTCGCGGTCCCAAAGCGTCTTGAAGACGCTCCAGACGCTCTCCATGAATGACAGATCCATGGTCTTGTAATCGTCGTCGAAGTCGACCCAGCGTCCGAACCGGGTAACCGTCTGCCGCCACTCGTCGGTGTAGCGCAGCACGATCGAGCGACAGGCTTCGTTGAACCTGTCGATGCCGTACTTCTCGATGTCGGCGCGGCCGTTGAGCCCGAGCTGCTTTTCGACCTCGAATTCCACCGGCAAGCCATGGCAATCCCATCCGAAGCGACGCTCGACTCGATGGCCGCACATCGTCTGGTAGCGGGCCACGACGTCCTTGATGGTGCCGACCAGCAGGTGGCCATAATGCGGCAGCCCGGTGGCGAACGGCGGGCCATCGTAGAAAGAATAGGCGCGTGCCGGGTCGCGCTGCTCGATCGAGCGCTCGAAGGCCCGCCGGCAATCCCAGCGGGCGAGGACCTTTTCCTCGATGCTCGGGAACGAGATCTCGGAGGGCGGCGGCTTGAATCTCATCGGTTGCGCCTGCCGTCCGGACGCCGGCTCTGAGGCGTGATCCCTACTTCTCTTCCTTGTAGTTCACGTGCCGGCGCACGACGGGGTCGTACTTCTTGAGCTCGAGACGCTCGGTCGTGTTTCGCTTGTTCTTGGTGGTGTAGTACTTGTGTGGGCTCTCGGTGCTCTTGAGCTTCACCTGCACGCGGTTACCGGCCTTGGCCATGAGTTTGCCTCGAGTGGTGGGTCTTCAGCTGCGCGAAGCCGGGCAGCGGGCAATTGTTCGTAAATGGGCGGCCGCGGGCGGCGAGCGCAACTCGCAGCGAGCCACGATTTTACACTGAACCGCTCCGCCGCTTCTGTACGACCCGCGGCCTGCGGCGCTCTCCTACGCTGGCGCCTCGGCGGGTTCCGGATCCTCCGTCTCCGCGACGGCGGGCTCGTCGGCTGCCTCCGGCTCCTCGGCCTCCGCCACTTCAGGCTCTTCTGCCGGCTCCGGTGGTCGGCTCAAGTCGCAGTCACGGCAGCGCCAGCCCTTCTCCTCCGAGTCCTCCGGATGAGCGTGGGGGCAGGCTTCCTGAAGATCGACCACCTGTTGCTCGAGGGCGCCCGGGTCAGCGCCCTCGTCAAGGTTGGCAATCTGTTGCCGCAGCCTGAAACAAAGCTCGCGAATCTCCAGCGGGTGGAGCTCTTGCAAGGGCGTCTGGTCCATCAAGCTATCCCTCTTCGGCGGGCGACAGTGGGATTGCCTCGTCGATGAGCATGATCGGAATGTCATCACGGATCGCGTACAGGTAGCGTCCGTCTTCGCGTACCAAGCCGGCGTCGACCGGCTCTTCCACGAGATCCCCGCCACGGTTGGTCAGTGTGCCCGCAGCGATGGCTTCGTTGAGCTCCGCCAGCGTCTTGTCGTCGGCGAGCCGCAACGGTGTCTTGTCCTCTGGGCAGGCCAGGATTTCCAGCAGCTCCTGGTCGATCATGGTGTTCTCCGAAGCGTCGGTTGCCTAAGCTAACATGCGTTAGGAAGTGGTGCTGGGTCCCCGCGATCGGAGGCCCGAGCAGATGTCGCTACGCGTGCCACAATACAACTATCGCCCGCTGAGCTTACCGGAGGATCCGAGGCTATGGAGCGCACGCAGTCGTCAGACTACGCTTTGTTCCTGCTGCGTACCGCTGGGTTGTTGTTGGCGTTTGCTCACGGTTGGACCAAGTTCTATGCACTGGTCACCGGGCAGGCCGATTGGCTCGTCAGCACGGTGAGCGGGCTGGGCTTTCCGTTGCCCGTGATGTTCGCATGGGCTATCGGGTTGACGGAGTTCGTTGGCGGCATCTGCGTTGCAGTGGGGCTGTACACTCGATTGAGCGCGTCGCTCGCCGCAGTCGCCATGTTTACCGCCGCTTTCATACGCCATCGCGCGCTGATGCACTTCGGTGCTTGGCTCGGCGTTGCCTCGCCCACCGCTGCAGAGATCGAGTCGTCAGGCAATCCCGAACGGGCATTGCTGTTCCTGACCATCATGGCCACTCTGGTGATTTTGGGGCCGGGGCGCCTGTCCGTTGACGGGCGGCTCTCGAGGCGCCGTCGGTAATCGTGCTGAACGTGAACGATCCTGCCGCGACCTTGCGCGACGGAGCCTTCGTACAGCGCTGCTATGAGCTTGCCGAGGCGGCGGTCGAGGCCGGGAACCACCCTTTTGGAGCCTTGCTCGTTCACGATGACGAGGTGGTGTTCGAGGCGGGCAATACGGTCAACACGGGCAACGACGGCACGCGGCATGCCGAGCTGCAGCTGGTTCGCGGCGCATGGGGAGCACTCGGTCCCGAATTGCTCGGCAAGGCAACGCTCTATACCAGTACCGAGCCCTGTCTCATGTGCGCCGGTGCGATCTTCTGGGCGGGCATTCCGCGAGTGGTCTATGGGGTGGGGGCACGCGCCATGACCGCGATCGTCGGGAAGCCGTATCGAGGTTTGCCGTTGCGTGAAGTGGAATTGGCTGCCGGATTCGCCTTCGAGGTGGTCGGTCCGGTCATGCAGGACGATGGTCTGCGGATTCACGCCGATTTCTGGCCGGCCGCTGGCGGCTAGGCTCTGTCGGAGTAGCGTCGGCGAAGCTGAATCGGGGCCGGTGCCCGAGCGATCTGGCGGAGGTTCAGCAACTCGACGAATACCGAGAAACCCATTGCGAAGTAGATGTAGCCTTTGGGTACATGCTGTCCGAAGCCCTCGGCGACCAATGACATTCCGATCAACAAGAGGAAGGCGAGGGCCAGCATCTTGACTGTAGGGTGATGCTCGACGAATTTGGCGATTCGACCCGAGGCCACCAGCATGACGCAGACAGCGATGATTACCGCCGCCACCATGATCCAGACCTCGTCCGCCATGCCGACCGCGGTGATCACGGAGTCGAGCGAGAACACGATGTCCAACACCATGATCTGGGCGATGATCGCCGTGAAACCGACCCCCGCACCCGGCTCAGCGTGCCCCTCTTTGCCCTCCAGCTTGTCGTGAATCTCGAAGGTGGCTTTGGCGAGCAGAAAAAGGCCACCGATGATCAGGATCAGGTCCCGACCACTCACTGCGTGCCCCATTGCGTGGAACAGCGGCGATGTCAGTTGCATGACCGCGGTAATGGCAAACAGCAACGCAACGCGCATGACCATGGCAGCGCCAAGCCCCATCATGCGGGCCCTGGGTCGCTCCGACTCCGGCAGCTTGTCGGTCAGGATGGCGATGAAGATGACGTTGTCGACACCCAGCACGACCTCGAGAACGGTGAGCGTCAACAGTGAGATGGGGACGCTCGGGTCGGCTAACCAGTCCATGACTACTCCTTGATTGTCTCGAGCCGATGATCAAGTAGCGCATCGCCGGAGAATACGAAGCGCCCAGTGAAGCGCTTGCCCTGCAGCAGCAAGGGGAGCCAGAGAATGTCATCCGCCCACATCTCGGTGTAGGGGATTGCGTCGAGCGGAAACCAGAGTGGTGTCGCCTCGTCGGTCTCCCGCGGTTCTCCGGCGTAGTGCTCGCCGCGGAATACGCGAACGTGAATCGAGTAGCCGTCGACGAACTGAAATCGCAGCTCGCCAGCTTCGCTGACCGCGCCCGGCACGACGCACACTTCTTCTTCAACCTCGCGGATGGCCGCCTGTTGCCAGGATTCGCCGGCCTCCAAGCGACCACCGGGAGCGTTGATCTTGCCGGCACCCAGTCCGCGTTTCTTGCGGATGAGCAGGATGCGGCCGCCGTTCACGACGAACAGAAGCGTTGCTCGATCGACGGCCTCCCAATCGGTCCAGCCGATGTCGGTGACACAGCGTGCGCCCGCGGCTGCGTTCACGGCTGGTCCTCTGGATTGGGTGTCGTGCTCGGCTCGATGAGCGTCGCAGCAGTCGGCCAGACGCCGTCGAGGAACTGGCGTACCGCCGGGCCGACCACGTCCGGCCGCTCCAGGAAGGGGAAGTGCGCCGCTTCCTCGATGGTCAGCAGGCGAGCGTCGCTGAGCCGAGCGGCCCAATCTCGACCCGCCCCGTAGGGCGCGTTGCGGTCACGTCGGCCATGTATCGTCAGCACCGGCACCTCCACCTGGTCAATGTCCTCCTGGCGCAGGGCGAGGCGCGCGATGCTGGGCAGGATATTCTGCGAAAGGTGAGCCTCCATGTTTAGCGGCCACTCGTTCTCGAACTCACAGTAGTGGTCGCCAAGGGCGACTTCGGCGCCGGGAATGGCGACATATACGCGGCGCATGAATTCCCACCAGTGCCGGCAGAACTCCTTGGGGTCGCTGGCCACCATGCCGTCGTTGCGCAGCCGCTGCAGCTGCCGCGCCGATTCCGAGCTGGCGATCGCCTCCAGGTCCGGAGCGGTCAGCTCCGGTGGGTAAACAGCTCCGTGATCGGGACTCGGCGGACCGATCTGGACGATGCGTCCGCAGTTCTTCGGGTTGGTGATGGCGTACAGGATGACCGCCAGGCCGAGGTAGGAGTGGCCTACGAGATGCGGTCGCTCGAGCTCGAAGAACTGGCGCACCGTCTCGAGGTCATCGACGTCATGATGGATGCCCCGGTGCAACAACGCCCGATCATGTACGGGCGTCGAGCGACCCCGGTTGCGCAGATCGTAGGACACAACCGTAAGGTCGCGACCAAGATAGGCGAAGTGTTCGAGCAGGTAGATCGCATTGGGAATGATGACCGCTTGAGGGCCGGTTCCGATCCGATAGGCACAGAGCTGCGTCCCATCTGGTGTGGGTACCATCCCCTGCTTGAGCTCGGTGCTCATGGCTTCTGATACTGCTTTCTCGCGGCGACCGAGACAAACCGATCTTCCTCGGCGATCCAAGCGGTGAGGCGTCCGCCCCAAACGCAGGCCGTGTCGAGACCGCGCATGTGTTCAGTGTTCACCAATCGACGCTCCGCCCAGTGTCCGAAAACGACGGTGCGATTGCCCCGGTAGAGCTCGTACCAGGGCCTCGAGGTTGCCATCGTGCTCGCCGAGTCGAGCGAACTGCCGGTACCGCCAGATGACGGCTCTCCCGGCCCCGGGATCCGGCGGACCATCTTCCCACTGGAGTCGCAGTAGCGGACCGAGACCAGGAAGTCGATGTCTGGGAGCTCATGCACGCTCGTCGTCGCGGCGCGGATCGAGTCGATGCGGTCAACCTCAGCCGCGAGGTCGGTCCATGCTGCCGGCAAGCCGGCGTGCACGAGCACCAGATCGGGCCACAGCCGCACGGCGGGCCGCTTGCGCACCCAATCGAGCAGTGGCCCACAGTCGGGCGCTGTGAGCAGCTCGTCCAAGGTGTCCATGGGAGCCTGCGTGCGGCGCCCGTCGGCGCGTGCGAGCAAGTGCAGCTCGTGATTCCCCAGCACGCTCTCGGCCCCGAGTCGGATGACTTCACGAAGCGTTTGCAGCGATTTTGGTCCGCGGTTGACCAGGTCGCCGACGAAGTGCAGCGCTTGTGTCGCCGGGTCGTAGCGTATGGCCTCGAGCAGATCGTGCAGCTCGTCGGCACAGCCATGAACGTCGCCGATGAATATGCGGGTACGGGGCGAGCCTGACACGCGTTCGTCTCCCGGGGCTGGCATTCTCGGCTCGGAGGCCGTCGAAGGTCGTTCGGCACACTAGCCTGCAGCCCGTGGCCTCGCTAGCAAATCCAGCGACATGGAGTTGTTGTTTGGAGACTGCCTGGCGTCGAGTTGCTATGCTGCCGGCAACCGTCACACGGAGCTCGATCCGGAGCGAGCCATGAGCGATCAGCGCGACACCAACCAGGTTCCTCCTCGGGAGGGTAGTCTCAGCCGGCGCGACGTGGTTCGTCTCGGGTTCGCTGGAATGGGTGCTGCGCTCGTCGGCGGTAGGCCGCTCGCCAACGCCGCGCACGACCAGATCAGTACCAACACCTATCAGATTCCGAGGTGGACTGGGCCGCAGGCCTTGGATCGTGGTGCCGAGATCGGTCCGGCGCCGGCCGAGTTGCGTGCCGCACAGCCGATCGAGGAGGTGCGCATTGGATTCGTAGGCACCGGCGGCATGGGCACCGCACACGTGCGCAATCTGGCGCGGATCAAGGGCTGTCTGGTCGCCGCTGTTTGCGACATCGACGTCTCGAATGCCGAACGAGCCGCCGAGATCGTGCGGTCGGCCGGCCACCCACCGCCGGCGCTCTTCACCAGGGGCGATGAAGACTTCCGCCGACTTTGTGAAGCGGACGATCTCGATCTCGTCTACACGGCTACGCCGTGGCGGTGGCACGTTCCGGTCTGCCTGGCAGCGATGGAAGCCGGCAAACACGCCGTATCGGAGGTGCCGATAGCGGTCACCGTGGAGGATTGCTGGCGGCTCGTGGAATCAGCCGAGCGCAATGAGCGTCACTGCATCATGATGGAGAACGTATGTTACGGCCGCGTCGAGATGATGGTGCTGAACCTGGTGCGGCAAGGCTTGCTCGGCGAGATCCTGCACGCCGAGTGTGGCTACTTGCACGATCTGCGCGAGATCAAGTTTGCCGACGAAGGCGAGGGTATGTGGAGGCGGGCCCACGCGATGATCCGCGATGGGAACCTGTATCCCACTCATGGCCTGGGGCCGGTCTCCCAGTGCATGAACATCAACCGCGGCGACAGATTCGGCTATCTGGTGTCGATGAGCAGCCCGTCACGCGGATTGCAGGATTGGGCCCGGGATCACTACGAGCCAGGCCATCCCAAGCGCGAGGAAGCCTTCACCCTGGGTGATGTCAATACCAGCCTCATCAAGACCGCCAAGGGCAGGACGATCAAGGTGGTTCACGACACCAACCTGCCGCGCCCCTATAGTCGCATCAACATGCTGCAGGGCACGCGAGGGATCTTCCAAGGCTATCCCGACCGGGTTCACATCGAAGGGCGCTCCGAGGGCCACGCCTGGGACAGTGCCGAGACGTACTATGAGGAGTTCGAGCACCCTTTGTGGCGTCGACTGCGCGAGGACTCAGCGAATGCTGGTCACGGCGGCATGGACTTCGTGGAGGACTGGCGACTTGTCCAATGCTTGCGCGAGGGGATCCCGTACGACATCGACGTCTATGACTCGGTCGCGTGGAGCGCCGTCTCGGAGATCAGTGAGCGGTCGGTGGCCGCCGGTAGTGCACCCGTACGGTTTCCAGACTTCACTCGCGGGCAATGGAAACAATACCCCCCGCTGGGGGTCGTAGGCGGCTGAGCGCTCGGGTGTGCGCCCCCGATGTCGATGAACTGGCTCGGATATAGGATCGGCACGTGCCAGCCAAGTCACTCCAACCGGTCGATCTCGTTGCCGCCGAGGAAGCGCGGTGGCGCATCCAGCCTATCGCGCTGCGGACACCGCTCCTGAGGCTCGACGTCGACGCTGACTCGACCGAGATCTGGCTCAAGCTCGAGAATCTGCAGCCAATCCGCTCGTTCAAGCTTCGTGGCGCCGCCAACTCGATGCTGTCGGTCGACGGCTCCAGGCTGCGGCCCGGCGTCTGGACGGCGAGCGCCGGAAACATGGCCCAGGGAGTGGCTTGGTGCGCCCGGTATCTCGGCGTGGATTGTACGGTGGCTGTTCCCGAAGGGGCTCCAGAGGCCAAGCTGGCGGCTATCCGAGCCTTGGGCGCGGACATCGTGATGGTGCCGTATGCGGATTGGTTCGGGATCTACGCCACGTGCGAGTACGAAGGAATGCGAGGGACTTTCGTGCATGCTTTCGACGATCCCGCGGTGATGGCGGGAAACTCCACCATTGCGCTGGAGATCCTCGAAGACCTCCCCGACGTCGATGCGGTGGTCATTCCGTATGGAGGTGGCGGGCTCTTCTGCGGTATCGGCGCCGTGCTCCGTCAACTTCGACCACAGGCGCGGCTCTACGCGGCAGAGGTAAGCACCGCGGCGCCACTCGCGGCTGCTGTCGAAGCCGGCAGGCCGGTCGACATCGATCACCAGCGCAGCTTTCGTTGACGGTATCGGCGGCCCGGTGCTGTTCGAACGGATGTGGGAGCGCACGCGGCCTATGCTCGAAGGCTCCCTGTTGTCGAGTCCAGACGAGATCGCCGCTGCCATCCGGCTGCTGGTGCACCAATGTGCCGTTGTGGCTGAAGGTGCGGGCGCCGCATCGGTTTCGGCGGCGATTCCTCTGCACCGCCGGCGCCGCCCTAGGAGCCGCCCTGACGGGATGTCAGCGCACCGACGTGCCGGGCATCGGCGCCGCCTCGCCACTATTGGATGCCCACCTGCACGCCACCAGCGCGGCACTGGCGAGTTGGTTGCCCGTCGAGGCCGACATCACGACGATCGGTGGTAGTGGATTGCTTGCCCGCCTCGACGCGCTCGGCGCCGAGCGCGCCTTCGCGCTTTCAAGCGCCTATTTGTATGCCTCCGACTTTCAACCATCGTTCGACCCGTGGCGCGGCGCCGAGGGGGAGCTCGACCGCGTGCGAGCCGAAAATGACTTCACCGCCGACGAGTGCTCGGGCGAGCCGCGGCTAGTGCCCTTCTGCAGCCTCAATCCGAAGCGCGACTATGCCGTCGATGAGTTGGCACGGTGCGTTGAAGACCGTGGCATGCGGGGGCTCAAGTTGCATTTCTGGAACTCGAATTTGAGCCTCCGAGACCCGACGCAGCGTCGCCGGTTGAGCACCGTTCTCACGTATGCCGGAGAGCGCCAGCTGCCGGTGTTGGTTCACGTGCTCAACGGTGAGGACGAGGGGTTCGGACGCAGCGACGCGCAGCGCTTCGTCGAGGTGCTGAGTGATGCCGGCGCACCGCCGTTGTGCCTCGCTCACCTGTGCGGGGCGGGGGGCTACAAGCCGCAGGTTGCCGAGCTCTTCGACGCGTTCAGTGAGCTGCGCGACCAGGGGTGGCTGTCGTCCCGTACGCACGTCGAGCTCTCCGCGACACTGACTAGAGACGGCGATGGCGACGGGGAAACATCGTTGCTCGACACCGATGCCGGGCGTGCACGGCTCGCCGAGCAGCTGCAACGTTGGGGTCTCGATACGGTCCTGTGGGGCAGCGACAACGGCGAGGACTACCTGATCGCCACACGCCGGCGGTGGCCACTGTCGAGCGCTGAGCTCGATCAGGTGCTGGCGAACACCGGCACAGAGTTCGTCGCCTGAGCGGTCACGATCGTTGCAAGGTTGCGGTGCAGTGCCCTCATCGCCGGCGGTGGTTGCGCTGGCCTCGTCGCACCGACGGGTCCGTGCGAGCTCGTGGGTATGATTGCAGCTGATTGACACCGCTGGACACGGAGAGGTTTCGCGCGTGATCAAAGCTCTGCGCACGCCAGAAGAGAGATTTATCGCGGTTCCCGACTTCGACTACCCGCCCAACTACGTTGACGACCTACCGGGGTTCGAGGGTCTACGGATGCACCTGGTGGACGAGGGGCCGCCGCGTGCCGACCACGTCTATCTCTGCCTCCACGGCGAGCCTACGTGGAGCTTCCTCTACCGCAAGATGGCGGTGCCGTTGTTGGCATCGGGCGGACGCCTGGTGGCGCCCGACTTCTTCGGTTTTGGACGATCCGACAAGCCGGTCGACGACGCCGTCTACACGTTCGAGTTCCATCGCCGATCCCTGCTGGAGCTGATTGCCCAGCGCGACCTGACCAACATCACACTCGTGTGTCAGAACTGGGGCGGGGTGCTCGGCCTCACGCTACCGATGGAGATGCCGCATCGATTCGCCCGCATGATCGTCATGAACACTGCGCTGGCCACGGGCGACGTAGCGCTCTCGGAGGGTTTCGTCGCCTGGCGACAGTTCGTGCGCGACAACCCCGGATTCTCGATCACCTCGTTGATGCGACGTGCCTGCCCTACGCTGACGGACGAGGAACTGGCTGGCTACGAGGCCCCGTTTCCGGATGATCGGTTTCGTGCCGGTGTTCGGACGTTTCCCGCGATCGTTCCCACGCGTCCGGACGATCCGGGAGCGGCGACCTCACGCCGAGCCCGAACCTGGCTGTCTACCGAGTGGTCCGGGCAGTCCTTCATCGTCGCCGGCGCACAGGATCCGGTCATGGGGACGCCGGCGATGCGTAGTTTGGCGGCGACGATTCGCGGTGCTCCCGAGCCGCTGGTGCTCGACAGCGCCGGCCATTTCACGCAGGAGGCAGGCGACGTGGTGGTGGCGTCGGCATTGGCGGCGTTCCAAGTCGGCTAGGTACGGCCGCCGGCCTCCGAGCGTGCCTTCCAGGGGACCGCCCTAGCATTCGATGAAGCTGACGGGCACGGCGAGGTTCATCGCCAGCCCACCGCGGGCCGTTTCCTTGTACTTCGTCTTCATGTCGGCGCCGGTGTCGCGCATGGTCTTGATCACCTTGTCGAGCGAAACGAAGTGTTCGCCATCGCCGCGCAGGCTCATGCGCGCCGCGTTGATCGCCTTCACCGCGCCCATGGCGTTGCGCTCGATGCACGGAATCTGGACCAGGCCGCCGACCGGATCGCACGTCAGCCCGAGGTTGTGCTCCATGCCGATCTCGGCGGCATTTTCGACGTGTGCCGGAGAGCCACCGAGCACCTCCGCGAGGGCGCCGGCCGCCATCGAGCACGCTGCGCCAATCTCCCCCTGGCAGCCGACCTCTGCACCGGAGATCGAAGCGTTTTCCTTGTAGAGGATGCCGATTGCCCCGGCGGTGAGCAGAAAGCTGACAATGCCGTCGTCGTTTGCGCCGGGAACGAACTGCTCGTAGTAGCGCAGCACCGCGGGAATGATGCCGGCGGCGCCGTTCGTCGGGGCAGTGACAACTCGCCCGCCGGCCGCGTTCTCCTCGTTCACCGCGACGGCCCACATGCTGACCCAATCGATTGCTTGCAGTGGGTCGTTGCTGGTGGCCTCCTTCGAGCTGAGATCCTGATGCCATTGCGGTGCACGGCGCGGTATCTCGAGGCCGCCCGGAAGAACGCCCGAGGCGTGACAGCCGCGTTCGATACAGGCCTTCATCACCTCCCATAGCTCGAGCAGTCCAGCGCGGATCTCGTCGTCGGAGCGCCAGACGCGCTCGTTCTCCAGCATCAACTGGCTCACCGACATATCGTGCTTGGCACAGCTGTCGAGGAGGTCTGCGGCGCTCCGGAAACGGTGCGGAAGCGAGGTTGGTTCCGCCGCGACTTGATCGCCGACAGATGCGTCTGCGCTCACCACGAAGCCGCCGCCAACGGAGTAGAAGACGCCCGTTCGAAGCACCGCACCGGCGCCGTCGAATGCGGTGAAGCGCATGCCGTTGGGGTGGCCCGGCAGGTTCTCGCGGCGGCGGAAGAGCAAGTGCTCCTTCGTCCGGAACGGTAGCGGGTGCGTTCCCAGCAGCCAGAGTCGTCCGGTGTCACGGATTGCGCTGATCCGCGCATCCAGCGTTCCAGTGTCGACGGCCTCCGGGGTGTCGCCCTCGAGCCCCAGCAGGATCGCGTGATCGGTGCCATGCCCCTTGCCGGTGGCGGCGAGTGATCCGTAGAGCTCCACTCCGATTGCCGCTGTGCTGTCGATCAATCCGGCATCGCGCAGCTCCAGAGTGAATTCTCGGGCGGCGCGCATGGGTCCGCCCGTATGCGAGCTCGACGGCCCGACGCCGATCTTCAGCAGATCGAAGACACTGAGTGCCATGGTGTGAAGGGGGAGCGACGCTCAGGCGTTGACGATGCGGCGCAGATAGCGCCCCAGGGTCTTGAGCCGGTAGCTGCCGCGCCGCGCGTTGTGGTAGCCGGACGGGAGCTCTGAGCTGGTGAGACGAGCGTAGTTCTTGGCGGGCTCGAAGGCGTGGCCCTCGTGCCACTCGTTGAACGAGTTGAGAAAGACGAGGAAAAAGCCCCGCCGAGAGTTCGTGTGGAGGGGGTTGCTCTGAACGTCTATCGAGGTACTGAGCGTGCGTCGGATCTGCCTCCGCGAAAGGCTCCGGGCATGTTCGCGTGCGTCCGACGTGTTCCAGTCCATCTCGGCCGGTGGATGGAACGGCTCCGGCACGTAGCACGAATCCGGGGGGACTGTTCTGCGGGCGATGCTGTCGAAGCCGGGGTTGGTGTTGAACGAGTAGACCAGTCCGTCGCTGTTGGCACGCTCGGAGTGACCTTGCCAGGTCGATGGGTCAAGGAAGTTGTTGTAGACGGCGATGCCATCGAAGCCGGATTTGCGCGTGCGGTTCATGTTCAAGGAATCAGCCAACATCGTCACCTGATCGAAGTCGTTGGCGAAGCGTTCGCGGACGCTGTCGGTCTGCCGTTTCCAGTCCTCGTCAGGAGTGTAATCCGGCACATCATGCACGACGCCGTGGCAGTCGGTGACCTGCTTCGCAACGATCGTACGGAAGGACTTGAACACCGGCCCGATCCTACCGCGGGCGTCACGTAACAGCAGGAACGCGTCCCAGCTGCGCTTGTCGCCATACTCCTGGATCAGATAGGTGATGTCGTCACGGTAGCGGGAGGCTCGATCGTTCCGGTAGGGCTCGATGTGGAACATCACCTTGATGTCGTGATCGGCCATCACGTCCATCACCGAGTGGGCCGCTTTCGCCGGGAAGCTGTCGGCTCCCCACCAACTCAGGTTCACCGCGCCTGCTCCGACCTCTTTGATCCATCGTGCGTGCTGCTCGATCACCGCCGTATCGCGCGAGCTGTAAGCGCCTAGCTTGGGCACGCTGGTGGCGGCGAGATCGTCGGGCGGAACTCGATCCCACTGTTGCCAGTGTCGGAATGGATCGTTGTGGTACCAGGGGTAGTACTCGAAGATGAAGTGACGCGGCAGATCGCTGAACTGTTGTCGTAGCTTGCGCCCGAATTCAGCCCATGGAAAGGCGGAGCTGAGACGCTCTAACGGATTGGCGGCGAGGATTCGCCGTTGAACGTCGCCGCCGCCGTAGCGCAACTCCATCTCCAACGACGAGAAGCCGCGCTGCTCGCGCGTCGCGTCGGGAAGCCCGGTCAAGCCTGCGGGCGTGTACTCTCCGGGCGCTACTGGCCGGAGGCTCTTCGCCATCGCCGCTGCTCGAGACCGTGCTGGCAGGCTGGCGCCGAAGCCCAGCGCAGCCGGCGCGGCTACGGCACCCAGGCTGCCGAGCACTCGTCGTCGTGACCATTCAGTCATGGGACAATTGAACCCTCTGGCTCGAACAAGCAGCAAGTCTGTCCGGGGGTCGCGATCGTCTTTCGTGCCGCGTGCGACCGCGCGCCAGGCCCGTCACTCGCGGAGGGGTTCTGGTTCGAGGGCAGTCGCTGCGCCCCTGAACCGTAGCCGGGCAGTAGTAGACTCCGGGCTTGCCTTTCGGTTCGCTGCCTACGAGGTGAGCTCGTTTGCCTTCGGTCCGACACGATTTCATCATCGCGCGCCGACCTAACCAGATCGGAGCGTCCCGACGGGGCCTTGGCTGCGCAGTGAGGATGGGAAAGGTCGTAGAGAATGTCTGAGTCAGGATTCGATCAACGCGAGTTCCGCAGTGCGCTCGGTCGTTTCGCCACCGGTGTGACGGTCGTCACTGCCAAGGCTGACGACGGAGCGTACGTTGGCGTGACCGTGAGCAGCTTCAATTCGGTCTCTCTCGATCCACCACTGGTGCTATGGAGCCTCGATCGCAGATCGGGCACGTTACCTGCCTTCGAGGCCGCGACCCACTTCGCAGTAAGTGTGCTCGGTGCCGATCAGATCGAGCTGTCGAACACCTTCGCCAGCCGTGATGCTGGCAAGTTCGATGGTGTGGAGTGCGTCGAGGGTGCCGGCGGAGCGCCGCTGATCCCGGGTAGGCTGGCGACCTTCGTGTGTCGCAACAGCCATCGGTATGACGGAGGTGACCACGTGATCTTCGTCGGCGAGGTCGAGGCGTTCGATCGGCGGGAGGGTGCTGCATTGCTCTTTCACGACGGCGCGTATTGTGTGGCGGCTCCACACGGCAGCGGCGCTGACTGACGCACCGTGCCGATGGAACAGAATCCGGCTCCGGTCCGGCAGGATCTGGTCCTGGTGGGCGGTGGGCACAGCCACGTAACGGTCCTCAAGCGATTCGGCATGCGTCCCGAACCGGGCGTGCGGGTGACGCTGATCTGTCGCGATACCCACGCACCGTATTCCGGAATGTTGCCCGGGATGATCGCCGGACACTACGGATTCGACGATGCCCACATCGACCTCGGCCCGCTCTCGCGGTTCGCCTCGGCACGTTTCCTCCATGACGAGGTGATCGGCATAGACCGCGCCAACCGGCGGCTGATATGCGGTGGCCGACCTCCCGTCGCTTACGACGTGGCGGCCATCGACATCGGATCGTCGCCGCGGATGCGCGATGTCGACGGTGCCGAAGGCGTGGTCGTTCCGGTGAAGCCGATCGATGGTTTCGCCGACAAGTGGACGGGGCTCAAGGAGCGGATTCTGACGCAAGCCAGGTCCTCGGTGATCGCTGTCGTCGGCGGCGGTGCCGGGGGGGTGGAGATCCTGCTCGCCGTTCAGCACCGGTTGCGATGTGAGCTGCAACGTGTCGGCCGTACCGACGAGCACCTCGAGTACAGGTTGTACACGCGCGACGACGAGATCCTGTCGTCGCACAACAGGCGCGTACGGCGCAAGTTTCAGCGCGTACTGGCGGAGCGCGGCATCATCGTGCGGCCGAACCGCGGCGTGGCTCGTGTCGAGAAGCACGAGCGAACGTGTCTGATCTTCGAACACGGCGATTCCGCCGAGGTCGACGACGTGCTCTGGGTTACCACGGCCGGGGCGCAGCAGTGGCCCCGGGAGGGGGGCCTGGAAGTCGACGACCACGGCTTCATCCGGGTTACCGACACGCTCCAATCAACGAACGACCCGGATGTGTTCGCAAGCGGCGATGTTGCCTCGGTGGTCGGCCACCCACGTCCCAAGGCCGGGGTCTTTGCGGTTCGGCAGGGGCCGCCTCTGGAGCAGAACCTGCGGCGGCGGCTGCGTGGCGAGTCGCTGAAGCCCTTTCACCCACAGCGACAGTTCCTCAGCTTGGTCAGCACCGGCGACCGGTATGCGGTCGCCTCGCGCTCATTCTGGAGCGTCGAGGGTCGTTGGGTCTGGCGCTGGAAGGATTGGATTGATCGGCGCTTCATGCGCAAGTACAACCAGCTCCCCGAGATGGCTGTGAATGGCGAGTCGGTAGCCGACAGCGGCGAACACCTGCCGGAGATATTGTCGGCCTCGACAATGCGCTGTGCCGGATGCGGATCGAAGGTCGGCAGCCACGTGCTCGAGCGCGCCCTGGGCAGGCTGTCGAGGAAGTCCCACCCTGATGTGGTCGTGGGCCTCGAGGCGCCCGACGATGCTGCCGTCGTGCGTGTGCCTGCCGGTAAGGTGCTGGTGCAGACCGTCGATCAGTTCAGCGCCTTCATCGACGACCCGTTCATCTTCGGCCGCATCGCCGCCGTGCACGCCCTGAGCGATCTGCACGCCATGGGAGCCGAGCCGCATTCTGCTCTGGCACTTGCAACGGTTCCCTACGCCGACGAGACGAAGATGGAGGAGGACATCGTGCACCTGATGGCTGGTGCCCTGGAAGGGCTCGACGAGTCCGACGCCGTCCTGGTCGGCGGGCACACGAGCGAGGGACCCGCCCTGGCGATGGGTTTTTCGGTGAGCGGATTCGCCGATCCCGGCGCGCTTTCCACCAAGAGCGGCGCACACGCGGGCGAGGCGCTCGTGCTGACCAAGCCCATTGGCACCGGCGCGTTGCTGGCGGCGCACATGCGGCAGCGCGCCAAGGGACGGTGGATCGAGGCAACGCTCGCATCGATGTCGATGTCGAATCGCACCGGCGCCGAGATCCTGCGCCGCCACGGCGCCTCGGCGATGACCGACATCACCGGATTCGGAGTCCTGGGTCACCTGCTGGAGATTCTGCGCGCCTCCGGCGTCGGCGCGGCGATCGATGTCGATGCGATGCCGGTGCTCGACGGCGCGCTGGCGGTCACCGAACGGGGGATCTTCTCGTCGTTGCAGCCGCAGAACCTGCGGCTGCGACGGGAGCTACGTGATCCCGGGGCCGGTACCGACCATCCGATGTTCGCGCTGCTCTTCGACCCACAGACCGCCGGGGGACTCCTGGCATGCGTTGCCGAGGCTAGGGTCGACACCGCGATCCGAGAGCTGGTGGCAGCCGGCTACCCGGCAGCCTGCCGATTAGGCACGACGATCGAGGGCGAGCCCCGCGTCACGCTGGGCTCGCCCTCCTAGATCGCGCTGTCCGCGGCGCGCGCCTACTTTGCGATGATCTTCACGAAATTGCTGCGCTCTTTCACGAATATCCCCACCTGGCCCGGCCAGGCCGGGGCGCTGACGCCTATATGGAGCTCGGCACCAATCGGCGGTACGTACCCCCTCAGCGGCGGGAAGAACCAGTGGGTTGCCATCGCCTGCAGGAGGGTCGCCTTGCCCGGGCCGGATCCCAGTGGCTTGCAGACTCCCCCGGGAACTATCCACTCGATGATGCCGGCATACCAGATACCGCCGAGCTTCGCGATGGCCCACAAGTTGGCGTTGACGAAGATGCCCTTGCCGGGCGTTTTCGCCCCCGGCCAGGAGTTCTTCTTGGTGGAGTCCACGCAGATCAGGTATTTCGACTGAGTGATGCTGGTCACCTTCGCGGTGGCTGCCCAGGAAGCTATGCTCACCGGCGCGGCGGACCAGTTGACGGACCCGAGGTTGATCGAATCGGCGCCGCCACCGCCGGTGCCGCCACCGCCGCCCGGAATGAGCACTACGCCGGCCTTGCCGAATGTAATGAAGAAGTAGTCTTCCGCCCTGGCCCCCTCGAGCGCTCGGGCGCACATTGGCACGGCGACGTACTCGTCCTTCATGCGGAAGCCCTTCAACCCGACAATCTCTACCCAGTAGTAGCGACGCTCACCGGATCCCATGGGCACGACGATGCCATTACCGGTGAAATCTCCGGTGACGTCCGCCCCACGCTGGATCTTCTTTGCTCCTGAACGCGTTGCTTCGTAGATCGTCACCACGAACGTCGCGCCGGCGTCACGCGCGTCGACGACAACCACGTCCTCGGGGATGTCAATCCTGATTCGGAGGTCGCCGGTCTCGTCGCCATCGTTCTCGAACAGCACCAAGTAGCGCTCGGTGACCTTCTTGCCGCCGTCGAGGATGATGTTCTGCCCTGGGACTTCGGACCCGCTCTCGTAGAAGTTGTTGCCCTTGAATTCGTCGAACCGTGCCAGATCGTCTCTGACGAGCTTCTTTACCTCGGAGACGGAGATATCGGGCCTGAAGGCGACGCGCTTGGCTGCCGGGCGAGCTTCTACGGTTGCCGAGGCCGCGACGGCGACACACAGGCAGAACAGTAGCGGGCGGAGAGGACGCAACATGGGAGAAACTCCTTAGCGGGAGGCCGAAGAGAGAACATTGACGAGGCTCACGCGCCCCGGCGCGGGCTCAGCCAATGGCGTCAAATTGTGAGTTTCCGCCACAATCGTATCAAATCGTGGTAGCCGGCGGTCGCCGCAGCGGTTAACGAAGTGCAGTTTGCATGCGTCAAGGGGATTTGGCTAGCAAGTAGTCGAGCTGGGCCCCCGCGCCGAGTTCCTCGGGCTCGCTCCCGGGGCGGAAGAGCCGCCCGCCGGTGGTTCCCTGCAGCCGCATGGAGTTGCCGTTGATTTCCAGGAGCGCGCCCTCGCGCAGGCCGATGACCGGCTGTGGGTTGAAAACGTGAAACTCTTTGATGCGCGTCTGCCTGGTCTCTCCCATGTGGGTCGAGGCTGGATCGGGGTCGATGTAGTGCGGGTTGATGTTGAACGGCACCAGACCCAGTGCGTCGAAGGACGGTGGAAACACGATCGGCATGTCGTTGGTCGTGCCCAGGCTCAGCCCGGCGATGTTCGATCCAGCGCTGCTGCCCATGTACGGCAGCCCATCCTCGACGCGCTTGCGCATGGGCGCGATCAGACGCTGCTCGTGCAAAGCGCGCAGCAGCACGAACGTATTGCCACCTCCGACGAACAGCGCCGCCGCGGTGTGCAGCGCATCGATCGGGTCTGCCGTCTCGTGGATGCCGGCAACGGTGTATCCATGCCCTTGCATATGGTCGCGGAACAGCTCTGTGTAGCGCTCGTGGCTGATACCACTCGGCCGAGCGTACGGAACGAAGAGGATGGAATCGATCTTGCCGAGGAACTGCCGCATGTATGGTGCGGCATAGTTCATGTACGGCGTTCCGTGTACGGTCGAGGTGCTGAGTAGCAGGATCTTACGCATCAGCCAAGTGCTCACGACTTCGGTTAGGATGAGCCGTCGCCAACGGAGGTTCGGTGACGTAAAACCGTGGACTGGGCACAGTACCAGGCCGTGATTGCGCGGCGCGTCGCGATTACACTCCCGATATAGCCTTACAGCGTCCCGACGCTGCGGTGAGCAGAGGTTTCGTGCACTCACGTTTCGTAAGGAATTCCGACAGCAGTATCACGGCGGACGTGGTCAAGCGCGGCCGCGACGTGCTGCGCGACCCGCTCATCAACAAAGGCTCGGCGTTCACGCCACGCGAACGTGCTGAGTTGCGCCTCGAAGGTCTACTACCGCCGGGGCTGGTGAGCATTGATCAACAGCTGGCGCGCGAGATCGAATCGCTCAAGCACACTGAGCACCCGCTCGGCAAATACGTTGAGCTCGCCGATCTTCAGGATCGCAACGAGACCTTGTTCTTCAGGCTTCTGGTCGATCGGCTCGACGAGCTGATGCCGATCGTCTACACGCCGACGGTCGGTTCGGCCAGCCGCAACTTCAGCCACATCTTCCGGCGTGGCCGCGGTCGGTGGATCACGCCGGAATACCGCGGGCGAATTGTCGAGGTGCTGGGCCAGATCAAGGCGGGTATCCGGCTGATCGTGGTTACCGACAACGAGCGAATTCTCGGACTCGGCGACCTGGGCGCCGGCGGCATGGCCATACCGACCGGTAAGCTGGCTCTCTACACGGCGGCCGCAGGGCTACACCCCACGCTGACCTTGCCCGTGAGCCTCGACGTCGGCACCGACAATGCGGCACTGCTCGACGATCCGAAGTACCTCGGCTGGCGCCATTCCAGGCTTCGCGGTCAGCTCTATGACGAGCTTGTCGACGAGTTCGTGCGCGCCGTGCGCGAGTGCTACCCGAACGCCGTCCTGCAGTGGGAAGATTTCAAGAAGGCCAATGCGTTCGGGCTGTTGCATCGTTACCGTGACGTGTTGCCGTCGTTCAACGACGACATCCAGGGAACCGCGGCGATCGCGCTTGCCGGCATTCTGGCGGCATGTCGTGCTACGGGTACGCCGCTACGGGAACAGCGGGTGGCCATCCTGGGCGCCGGCGCCGCCGGCGCCGGGATCGCCGGCCTGCTCCGCGACGCGTTCTCGGACGAAGGCCTTGAGGGCGACGATCTCATCAGTCGGGTCGCGATGCTCGACAGCGGTGGTCTGCTGGTCGACTCGCGCCAGGGGCTCGACGAGCACAAACGGGCGTTCGCCTGGCCAGCGCATATCACCGCCAGCGTCGGATTGGACGATCAGCTGCCCCCAGGCCTGGAGCGGGTTGTTGAGTTGTACAAGCCGTCGATATTGATCGGCACGACGGGTCAGCCCGGCGCGTTCACCAAGCCGATCGTTCGTAGGATGGCTGCCAACGTCGAGCGGCCGGCGATCTTCCCCTTTTCGAACCCCACGACGAAGAGCGAGGCGACGCCCGAGGATATCTTCAGCTGGACGGAGGGCAACGCCTTGGTGGCGACGGGCAGCCCGTTCCCGTCCGTTCAGCTCGAGGACCGCCTTGCCAAGGTCTCGCAGGGGAACAACGTGTACATCTTTCCCGGTGTCGGCCTCGGGGCATTGGCCATCGATGCGCGCAAGATCACCGATGCCATGTTCACTGCGGCGGCTACCTCGCTGGCCGCGCAGGTGACCGCTGCCGACCTCGCTGCCGGCGCGCTCTACCCGCCGGTAAGTCAGCTACGGCAGGTCACGCGGACGATTGCAGAGGCGGTCGCGCAAGCGGCGGTCGATGACGGAGTTGCCGTCGAACCGGATGACGGGATCGCAGCGGCAGTGGCATCGTGGATTTGGGATCCTGCCTATCCGACGATCAACGCGACGTAGAGACGGCGATACCCACTCCGTCGATTGCTTCGTCCTAACGCATGCCGGGGGCCGGGTCGAGTCCGTTGACTTGCCCATCGAGGTTCCAGTCCGGGTCGACCTGGATACCCAGATGTGCCAGCGCGGTGGGCGCGACATCGACGATGTTCGGCGTTGCGGTCAACGCCGTCGGGTCAGCGGATGGGCCGCTGGCCAGGTAGTAGATCGTCCGCTCCTCGAGAGAGTCCTCGCCGTGCCCGCCTTCGTCGGTGCGCCCGTGATCGGTGCTAGAGAGGATCAGCCAATCCTCCTGAGCGTAAGTAGGGCGCGACTGCACCGCGGCCACCAGCTCGCCCACTCGACGGTCCGCTAGCTCGATGGCGGCCCGGTATTCCACAGAGAACGAGCTGGTCTCATGCGCCACGCTGTCCGTATTGGTCATGTAGACGAAGGTCGCATCCGGATCGCCGACGCTCAGGTAGTGGGCCGCGATCGAGATCACCTCAGCGTCGGCGGTTGCATAGCCGATCGCATCTCCGTTGATGTTCACCAAGACGTCGACAACGCGGCTGATCATCGGACCCCCGTCGGCCGTCGTTCCCATCGCCGGCCAGTGGATCACCGCATAGGTGCTGAGGTCGGGGCGAACCTGTTCGATGCGAGTCAGGAAGTCGGGGTATTCGGCGTAGTGATTGCCAGTGAAGTCGTTGCTCTCGACCCCGTGTTTCTCCATCCACACGCCGGTCAACATGCTCGACCAGCCTGGGCCGCTGACGGTGATCGGCCTGGTACGCGCATCGGCAGAGAAAGCCCCCCCGGCCGCCAACGCATCGAGGTTGGGTGTGGCTGCCTGTTCGAGGATATCGACCCGGATTCCATCGATGCCGATCAGCAGGACCTTCTTCCGTCCCTCGGTGGAGGCGCCAGATGGCGCTGCCGCGGAAGTGTCCGCGGCGCTGTGGCCGGCGGCGTCCCGCGAGTTACAGGAAGTCAGGCTGGTTACGGAGACAACGGCGAGAAGCGACGCGAGAACGGGGCGAGTGAGCATCGGATACTCCTGTACTGTGCGATCCCGGGGTGCCCATCCTAGCGGAAACGCCGTGCGATATGATCGCGCCCACCGGCGCCCGCCGCCGGCTCGGCCGAACCCGATCGAGGAGGGACGTGAGCGAACGCATTGCCGCTCTTCAGCAGGCTATCCGCGATGCCGGGGCCGATTTGACGGTGCTCAATCCTGGGCCCAGCATGACCTACTTCACCGGCCACTCATTCGGTTCGTACGAGCGGCTCTTCTTACTCTTCGTGCCCGCAGAAGGCGAGCCTGGAGCCATCGTGCCGCTTCTCGAGGAGAACAACTGGGCAAGAGCCGTCCCAGGCGTGCAGCAGGTGTGGCTCTGGGATGACAAGGATGGCCCGCAGGAGGCCGCTGCTGCAGCCTGCGCGCGCTTCGCGAATGCCAGGACGATGGCTGTCGAGCCTCTCGGCCTGCGCTATATGGAACTCGAGGTGCTGCAGCGGCACTTGCCGAACGTAGATCTGGTCTCAGCCGACGCGGCCATCGGCTCTCTACGCCAGTTCAAGGATGCGCATGAGGCCGGGAGCATCCGACGGGCGTCCGAGATTTGCGAGGCGGCCCTCGAGGAAACGATCAATCAAGTACGCGTTGGCATGACCGAGAAGCAGGTGGCGGCCGAGCTCATCGGGCGGATGCTCGGGAAGGGAGGCGAGGGTATCTCGTTCGGGCCCATCGTCTTGGGGGGCCCGAAGAGCGCTCTGCCGCACGGCGTGCCCGATGAGCGTCCCCTGAACGCAGGGGACTTCTTGTTGATCGACTTCGGTACGAGCCACGATGGGTACCACAGTGACATCACGCGCACCTTTGTCGTTGGTGCTCAGCCCGACGATCGGCAGCGCGCCGTCTACGATGCCGTGTGTGCCGGTAACGCCGCGGGTTGCGCACGCGCCGTTGCTGGAGCTACCGCGCACGAGGTGCACATGGCGGCGGCCGCTCCGCTGGGAGCGCCCGAGTTCGACGGCTACTTCAAGCACCGTACCGGGCACGGGCTAGGCGTTGATATTCACGAGCCTCCGTCGGTGATAGAAGGCAACCACGAGCCGCTCGGAGCAGGAACCGTGATCACTATCGAACCGGGTCTGTACATGGAGGGTTGGGGAGGCGTTCGCATCGAAGACGACATCTGGGTTACCGATGACGGGCCCGTCAGCCTGACCTCCTTCTCGCGTGAGCTTCGGGTCATCGGCACATGACGTTGGCCCTGAACGTTGTCGTGCAGCTAATCGGCATCACCATCGCCATGATCGGTGTTCTGGCGATGCGCTCGCCGCGGCAGGTGACCGGAGCGATCCAACAGATCGAGGAGGCAAGTTGGCTGCGTGCCGTGGCGATCGCCAAGCTCGTCGCGGGCATCGTCTTGCTTATTGGTGCCGGTGGCACCCGTTTACCGACGCTGGCGCGAGTGCTCGGTGCCGCCATGACGATTGGTACCGGCTGGGCGCTGCTCGATGCCACGAGGCTGACCGCCCTGGCGCAGTTCGCCCAACGGCAGGGAAACCTCGTAACGCGCCTCTGCGGCTCGTTGGCGATGCTGGCGGGCTCGTTTCTGGTCTATGCCTCGAGATAGCTACGGCTAGTGGCCCTTACGGTCGCAGGCCCGCGCTGAGCGACCTCCCTCGAGCTCGGCGCAGAAAGCCGCATGCGCGTCGCCAGTTTCCTTGTTCACTACCACTACGCGTAACTGGGCACTGTGTCCTGCTCCGAATCCGTCAAGCACCATGAAGCCGTGGCCAGGGCTCTTGAAGAGCGTGTTGTCGCGCTGCGTGGTGGAGGTTGATTTGGCGGCGCTGCCGCTGACCACATACGTGGTCGGCAGATCGCCCTGATCACGGAACACCTGGAGGTCGTGCTCGTGCCCGGCCGCGTAGAGCAATGGCGGATGGTCCGCGAACGTCGCCATCAGGTTGCCCACCAGCTCCTTGTTGGCGGTGGCCCAGAGGTCCTGGCCCCTGGCTTTGCCGCCAATCTTGCGCAGCAGCGGGCCAACCACCGGGATAGGAATCCAGGCCCATTTCTTCAACATGCGCGGCGAAAAGATCCACTCGTCGGCCGGGAAGAAGCCGCCGTGTGATCCGGCCGTGTAGATTGGGTGGTGACCGGCGACCACCGCCAGCAGACCTTGCTCGGTTGCTTCTCGGAGTCCCGTGGACAGGCGCTCGTAAACCAGTCGCGGGTCGGCCGTGCTGCCTTCGTACGGGGTGCCCGCATCGAGGGGACCCCACGCGCAGCCTTCCCAGCCGCGGGCGTGCTCGGTGGTGAGGAGCCACTCGGTGTCGAGGAACACGAGCCGCACCGGAGGAGCAGGGGAGCTGCCCGGCGTCAGGTCGACCCAGATGGGGCCTGGACATCCGCGGCCCGGAATCTGGCGCGAAGACCTGCCGGTCGCGATGAAGCGGCCGGCAGCGCGTATTCGAGCCAGACCCCACTTCCCGGAGTGATCCCAATCGTGGTTGCCCGGCACGAAGTAGGCGCGTGCCCCCGCCCGCGCCAGCTCCATTTGTGCCGTCAAGATGAGCTCTCCCCGTCGGCGCTCGGCATTCGCCTTGGCATCGGTCTCGCCCTCGGCGGGAAGGCCGCGGTTGTACAGGTTGTCGCCCAGCCACACGATCGTCGTGCGTTCGGGCGCGGCCGCAACGTAGGAGCGTGCCGCGGTGAGCACCGCGGTGCGGGCGGGGTTGTCGGCACCGCCGTCACCCAAGAGCAGGAGCCGCCAGCCGGGCCTCACTGGCTCGGCCTGGGCGTCGAAATCATGGCGGATGTACAACGAGTTGCCGCAGCTAGTGATCGACAGCGCGGCCAACAACATGACCGACTGGCGCCACCATCGCCGTGGTCGCCGTCTTTGGAGCTCGGCTAGCATCAACAGGTCCGTACTCGGCGACACACGTCTCATGTTCCGTCGAGGCGAAACCCGGTGGCCGCCGGCCGAACCGCCAGCGGGCTGCCGGGTAGGTCGTCGAACGTATCGCTTGTGTTGTACTCGGCCGGCGCGACGTCGTTGGGCGCCTCAGGATGGAATAGCGCGGCCAGGTACTGGACTTGCTGGCGGCCGACGCCGAGCTCGAACTGTCCTCCGCCGTAGATATCGATACCGGTGTCGCGGCAGAAATCGTAGGCGTCGAACAGGCACTTCAGAGTTCCGAAGCGCGAGGGCTTGAAGTTGATTACCCGGGGCCGATGGCGCAGGGCGCGGATGTTGTCGAGCGAGTGGATCGGAGCATCCCAAGTTACCCGGTCGCGGTGTGGCTCCAGCAGGGCGTCGATCTCGGGCTCGGCGTGCGGATCTTCGATCAGCACGTCGGGGGGTAGTCGCTCCAGCACGCGACGATAGAGCGCCACATCCGCCGCTTGGTCAACCGGCGTGCCGTGGTACGCGCCCTTGAAGTCGACCACGCGCACCGCGCCTGTGCTCGCTAGCTCATCGACGAGCGCGTCAGTCCAGGCAGGGGTCGCGTCGAGTTTCAGCTGCAGGCCGGGTTGAGCGTCCAGTAGACGGCGAACGCGTGGCATCTTGTCCGACCGGTCCAGGTGCAGTGAGGATACGAACGTCAGCGGTCGTGGGCTGAGCTCGAGATGCTGCGCCAAGCTGAGGTCGGCTTGACGTAGCGCCAGGTCGAGCGCCGCGCTTTCGAACGCCCAGCGCCTGTAGTTCTCAGCGCCTGGATATGCCGGCGTCGCGGGGAAGACGGGTAACGTCTCGAGCAGATCGGACAGCTCGCCCAGGGTGCGTCGTCCGCTCAGCGCAAGGATTGGTCCGGCATCCTGGAACGCCTGCTGCTCGCCGGGCTCGTAGGTCGGATCCTCGCCGAGGCCGCTCTGTCCGGCTCCATGCAGACGTACAACGCTCGTCAGGCGTCAGTCGCTGGCGTGACCGGAAAGCTCGTATCCCTCGATCTCGACGCGCAGGTCGCAGAGCCGTTCCCAGGTGCCCATCCTGGCATCCTAGTCGATGTTCAGCTGGCCGGGGCACGATAGGATTCAGTCGCTGCCGGTATTCACCAACGTCTCGGTATACGCGGTTGGCTGCGAACAGGACCAGCCGGTCCGTCCCAGGAGCTCGATGATGACCGACGTGCGTACGCTCTTCCGTGAGCAGCGGAGCTTCATCGGTCTGGTCGGAGCGGTGGCCGTATTGCGATTCCTCCTGCCACCGGGGCGGTGGCCGGGTGCGGCCGAGACCTGGCTGACGATCTTCGGGTTGTGGCTAGTGGGCTGGATGCAGGTGGCGACACGCGCTGCGCCGGTTCGCCCCGGCGAGCTCAGTGGGCCGATCGGCGTTCAGAACCTGGCGATTCAGGCGCTGATCGCGGTGCCCGGGATTCTGGTAGGCACAGCTCGGATGTTGTCGGCGATGGACGGCGCTCCTCCGTCGTCCTATCCGGCCAACGTGCTGACGACGCTGATCGTATTGCCTCTCGCAAGCTTGGTCGTTCTCACCTTGGCTGCCCTGCCGCTGGCGATCGCCGTACGCGCTCTCGCACAGCGATTGCGTGGCCAGGCATCGTGAGCCGCCTTCTGACATCATTGGCGAGATGATGAACGCGGGACGCGCGATTAGGACCTGGGGTCTGGCGGTAGCCATTTTCGCGGCCGGATGCGGCGAGTCGGTCGAGTCGCCGGGCACTGATCCGGACGTCCTGCTGGCCGCCGATGTCGATGCGGGCCGACGCATCTACGACGACAACGGCTGCGCGAACTGCCACGGGTCGGATGGCAGCGGTCGGGGCCCCAACGCTGCCTACATGAGCCCGCCGCCCCGTGACTACCGGGATCCGGCGGCATACAAGGTCGGCATCACCGTGGATGCGGTGGCTGAATCGATCGCGGCGGGCTTTTCGGAAGGTGGCGCTGCGATGCCCGCCTTTGCACACCTGACCGCAGAGCAGCTCCGCCAACTGGCAACCCTCGTCGTCTCCCTGCAGCGCCCCGAGTCCGAGACTGTCAGGGTCGAGGATGCGTGGGTGGCGGAGACTCCTCCGGCTACCGATGTGACCGCCGCATACATGACGTTGGGACACGATGCATCGGAGCCCGATGCTCTTGTCGGGGTCGAGGCCAAGGGGGCTCGTGTGCGAGTGCATGAAACGGGCGGGCAGAATGGCTCGACCAGCATGCAGCCGCTCGATCGCGTGGTCCTCGATCCGGGTGAGCTCGTTGAGTTCGCCCCCGGCGGCCTGCACCTCATGTTGACTGGTCTGAGATCGGCGGTGACCGCCGGCGATACGATCGAGCTGACGCTCTTCTTCGAGAGCCGTACGGCGCGTCGATTAAACGTGCCGGTGCGTCGGCGCAACGCGGACAACTGAGTTGCGGAGCCTCGGACGCCTGCTGGCGGTCGCGTCGATCGGGCTCATCGGCGTCCTGTTCTGGACCTCGACGCGTCGACACGAGCTGCCGGCTGGTTCCGGTGGCGAGCCAGTCGCCCCCGCAGGGGACGTGCCCTATACGCCGCCCGCCCTGCAGAGCTTCGGTATTGGCGGCGACTTCGTTCTCGATGCGCATGACGGTTCTGTATTCGATCTTGCGGCCCACCGCGGTGAGGTGTTTCTGCTGTTCTTCGGCTATACGCGTTGCCCGGATTTCTGTCCGACGACGTTATCATTGTTGGCGCAGGCAACCGATCGGTTGGGCGAGCGTGCCGCCGAGGTGACGACGCTGTTTGTGACCGTCGACCCACAGCATGATGTGCCCGAGCGCGTCGGCGAGTATCTGGGGTACTTCGGTGTTCGTGCCACCGGGCTGACGGGTTCGGTGGAGCAGATCGATGCGGTGGTGGCCGCCTACGCCGGGATATATGAGACTGCCTCGGAGACCGAGGAGGGGTCGATTCTCGGCCACTCGACGTATACATACCTGATCGATCGCAGAGGTCACGTTCGCTATACATTCCGGCCGGACGATGCGCCGCAGTTCATTGCCGACGGTGTCGCACAGGTGCTCGATGAAGTCGTCGGATAGGCGATCGAGGCCGGGGCCTGAGAGCTAGCCGCCGACCCGGCATCTGGCGTTCGGATCCCTCGGCGCCAGACCGCAGGGCAGAGTAGGCTTGGCGACACTGGGCCGGATGAGGCTGCGGGCTCGGCCCATCGTCGACCGCCGGTCTGTTCCGAGGAGAGCGCATTGAGCGTGCAGCTGGGCCTGTTGATCGGCTACTCGGCCGCGCTGATTGCTGTCGGGCTATGGATCGGGCGCCGCGTTGGAAGTGCCCATCAGTTCTTTGTTGCCGGCCGCCAGCTCGGGCCGCTCCTTCTGTTCGCGACGATCCTAGCTGCCAACATTGGCGCCGGTACCACCATGGGCGCCGCCAGCCTCGGATACCGCGACGGGCTCAGCGCCTGGTGGTGGGTCGGCTCGGCCGGTCTAGGAACGCTTCTGATGGGCTGCTCCATCGGGCCCAAAATATGGCGCCAGGCCCGCGAGCACGACTTGAGGAC
>DASCOT010000048.1:0-15568 GCA_036012155.1 Acidobacteriota bacterium | reverse complement strand
AGCACGGCCCGGCGCTCCGCCACCGACAAGGAATGGCCCTCACCTTCGATTCCACAGACGAAGACGCCGTTGACGCCGGCGTCGCGGAACAGCTCGTACTGCCGAAGCACCGTGGAGCCATTGAAGCGCCCGTCGGCGTTGAAGGGTGTGTGCGCCGACGCGAACAATCCACGAACGGCCGCCGGGTGGGGTCGAGCGTCGGTGGAGCTCAAGCTAGCGCCGGCAAGTCGTTCAGCGTGGCGGTCGCGCCGCGACCGGAGCCCCACACTCGACCACGGGGCCGGGCTCGGGTGACTCGCCGAACCACCTTGCCGAACCACGCCGCGCTCGAGCTCGCATCCCTGGGGTAATCGAAGCGGCTACCGCCGCGAGCGCCATCACCAACACGCTCAGATCGTCGGTGTAGCCGGCACCCGGGATCAAGTCGGGAATGGCATCGAGTGGCGCAATGAAGTAGCCCAGCGCCCCGATGACCGTTGTCTTCGCCCACGCCGGCGTACGCGGGTCGCGCAGCACTTGCGACAACAACAACGCCTTCTCGACGACTTCACGGCCCGCCAGGCGAGCAAAGCCAACGAGCTTCGCCCGGAGCCCTTCCGGGGAGTAGGCCTCTCGATGGACGGAGGTGGGATCATCGACCATGTCGCTAGCCTACCATCCGGCCGACGACCGACATCGGACGCTGCCTGCCAGACGCCGCCCGGTAACGTTACGGTTTCAACAGAACCTTCGTGTAGCCGTCCCGGCGCTCGTCGAAGCTGCGATAGGCATCGGGGCCATCCGAGAGCTTTAGCCGATGCGAGATCACGCGGGTAATGTCGAGCTCGCGATCGCGCACGATCGGCGCCAGCCGCTCCATGTAGGCGCGCGCCGGGCAGCGCCCGACTCGATAGGTCAGGTTCTTGTCGTACGCCTCGACCGGGCTGAACGGGAAGTTGTCGTCGGTATGTACCCCGACGACCGAGATCACCCCACCGGGCCGTACGAGCTCAATCGCCAGACGTGCGGCATCGTAGGTGCCCGCTGCCTCCATCACCGCATCCGCGCCACGCGCCTCGGCGCTGTCGCGAATCGCCATTACCGGATTCTCTGCCTGGAAATCGATCGGCACCGCTCCGACCTCACGGGCCAGCTCCAATCTCTCCGGCACGCAGTCGATCGCGTAGATCATCTCGGCACCGAGATCGCGCGCCGCGATGATCGCCAGGATTCCGACAGGCCCACATCCAACCACCGCGTAGACGCCGCCTGACTCGGCCCCCGCCATTTCGGCGCAGAAGTACGCGGTCGAAAAGATGTCGCCGAGCAACAGCGCCTGCTCATCGGTCACCCCTTCCGGAATGCGCAGCAGCGTCGAATCGGCCAGGGGTACACGCACTAGCTCAGCCTGGCTGCCCTGTAGCCCCTCGCCCATTCCGACCCAGCCGAACAGCTGGCCCTGCGGGCAGCGGCTCGTAAGACCGGATCGGCAGCACGGGCATTCACCGCAGTTGGTCGTGAACGGGCTGAACACGCGATCGCCGACCGCCAGCCCGCGAATATCAGAGCCCGTCTCGACAACCTCGCCGACAAACTCGTGCCCCATCACGGTGCCGAGATCGAGACCCTCCTCACGCTCGTTGTATGGGTGCAAGTCGGAGCCGCATAGGCCGGCGATGTCGACCTTCACGATGACGTCGCCGGGGATCTCGATCTCCGGGTCGGGCACGGTCTCGTGAACCGCCGTGCGATAGCCACCGAACGTAATCGCCTTCATTCGCGTCCAACTCTGCCAGTAGTGTCACAACTTCGCTGCAGACCGACCCGGCGGTCGCCCGAACCGATACGCGGGCAGCTTGCCACCCCGCGCTTGCGGGCCGCCCACCGATCCGCTGGCCGCAGAAATCCCGAGCGCTGAAACCGCGTCGTTCGGAATCATACGGCACTGAGTAGTTCGGAATCATAGGGTAACGAGTCGCTACCGCAAGGGGTCCGCATTCAGAACCGCCGCGCGCCGGTCCCAGCCCCCCATGGCGCAAGGTTCGCTGCACGTCCCAGGACCTTGCTAGAGGCGCAGGCCCCGCGGCACGATCGCGCGCTCGAGGAGATCGAACCCACCTTGAACGAGCAGCGCAAGCGCCGCCGCGGGTACCGCACCCTCCAGCCGATACTCGAAGAACCCTTCGGCAGCGACGACGGAGGCAAGGCGTGGCGAAAGAACTGCCGAGCCAGTCCTAAGCGCTACCTTAGAGGGCTCCCGAGAGGCGGACAAGGTAGCCTTGTGGCACCGATAGAGGTGCCCGTATCGGCAGCGACCTGCCGAGTTGGCCGCCTGCTAGCGCGCCGCCTCGTGGTGACTCAGCGACGGCCCCGGCGCGCTCTGACCCAGGCGCTCTTCGAGCCGCCGACCACAATCGCGGCAAATCAGGCAATGCGCCAGAATGGCCACCGCGTGGCCGCTGGCCAGCGTTCCTCGCACGTAGTGTCGGAGCTCGAGCTCGGCCGGGTGCAACGCGCCCCCGGCGCTGTGGGTACGACCGAGCCCTTCGCCGGCAGCCCTCAATGCGTGGCACCGGACGCTGTGTACGCTCCGCCGAGTCCAACGCTCGGCACGGCTCGACCAGCGGCGGCTCTCAGCCACAGAAGGGCGCGCGCCTGACTGCCACAGGTGTCGCAGACAAGGCAGTGGGTATGCAATCGATGCGCGTCCTCGGCAGCGAGCGAGTCGCTCACGAAGGCGACGAGTTCCAGTGCGTCGGGGTGGATCGGGTGATTCATAGGAGACCCTCCTCACGATCCATATTCATGCGGAGCCACTCGGGCCCCGGATAGCGTGCGAAGCCGCAACCAGGGCGGCTCCGCACGCCACAGGAACCGTGCTCGACCTATGGCACGTCCAGCGCAGCATCCGTGGTGAGCACCACACCGCCGCGTTGTGCGGTCATGGCAGAACGCGCCCACGTGTGCACGACCGCCTGATCGGCGTCGTTCAACACGCCGGTCCAGGCGGCAATGCCGCGCGTCACGGGATCGATGCCCAGAGTGCCCGGATACACCGATAGCCCGAGGAGCGGCAGTACCGCCGCATCGACGAGATGAACCGGCAGGTCGAGATCATTGGCGAGCAGGAAATCGCTCGTGTCGCGGGCATTGTTGACCGACAGCACGTAGATCTCCGGCGCGCCGGCGCCGAGCTCGGCAACCCGTGCGGCGAGGCTCCGCCACTCTGGCATGTTCTGCTCGCAGAACGGGCACGTGGTGCTCAGCACGAACAGCATCAGCGGCCGCTCGCGGTTGCTCACCTGGAGTGCTACATCGTCTCCGTCGAGCGTCCGGCCGGGTATGTCGACCGGAGCCGTGACCGAACCGTCGATTCGCGACGCCTGTCCGTGGGTCACGTAGTTGTGCCGCACCAACTTACCCAGCCAGGCGGTCCCGGCGATCAATACCAAAACGAACCCCACCTCGGCGATCTTGGCAAACTTGGGCATCGACATGGTCAGCTAGAGCACCGCGCAGGAGCTCGTGCCACCACCGCCCTCGGCACAGCTCCAACTACAATTGCATCCGTAGCCGGTGTAGCCGCCACACATCTCACAGTCGTTGTGGCACTCCCGCCAGCAGGCGCTGTCCAGAGCATCGGCTTGTTCGGCCTGAAACGAGAGGCTGAAGACCAAGAGCACAGCCCAGGTGACGAGCAGGACCTTCTTCCAGTTGATTGAGCGTCGCACCGTGTCCCTCCGGGAACGAGTGATGGGTACCTGTCACGGAGTTCCTGGAGCAAATCCAGTGCCAATGCACGCCAGAACGAGGCGACGCCGCAAGCCTCACTTCTTCAGCAGGTTACGAGCGTTCGCCAGGGCGCCGTCGGGGGCGATGCAGCTCTACGTAACGATGGGCCGTCAGTGATGTGGCGCGCCGCGCCGGCCGGCCGGCAGACGTACCGGGCCTACTTGAGGTCGAGCAGGAGCTGGCGAACGTTACGCTGCACCTGATCGAGGTCGGCTACCCAGCCGGGATCGGAGGCAGGTGGCAGCGCTGCCTGGCGCAGAAGCTGTCGGGCCGCATCGAGCTCTCCGGCCTCTAGATGCAGGCGTGCGAGGTAGTACGCAGTAGCGCGATCCGACGTACGCCAGTCGACGCGCCCAGGATCGTCAAGCGTCGACAGATGGCTCTCCAGAGCCTGCCAGGCATCCGGACGCCGCCGGCCCTCAAAGAAAAGGGCCAAGCCGAGAAGATACGTCCCAGTCGGGTGATACGAGTCGCCAAACCGATCCAGGTAGCCAGCCGCTACACCATAGTTGCCGGCGGACAGCGCATCCACTCCCGCCCGCAGAGCGGACAGCGTGTTTGCGGACTCGCTGTCCGAACCAGTCGCGGCTCCAAGACCATCGAGCTGTCTCTCGTACTGCGCGATCCCATTGATAATCTGGACGTCCGACTCCGTCAGCATAGCGAACTCGGGCGAACCCGGCAGGGGGCGCGCCGATGGGTCCGAGACGCCCGCGGCGGTGCCGCTGTCGATCAGCTCCTGCGGTCTGGCCGACGACCCACCCCAGGCGAACCAGGCAACAGCACCGGCGAGCAACACCAAGGCAGCCGCAGCCGCAGCCGATCGAGAGGCATACCACGGTCCGGATGCCCGCACCGGAGTGGCGCCGCGCAGGAGCATGACCGCCGCCAGCTGATCGCCGCAATCACGGCAGGCGAAGCAGTGTTTGCGCACGTCGTTGGCGCGCGCCTTGCTCAGGCTGCCGCGAACGTAGGCCACCATGTCCACCGGATCGGCGTGCAAACTCACCGTCATTTCTCCAAGCCCCCGCCCGATGCCGACTCCGCTTCCATGCGACGCCCCACCTGAAGCAAGGCGGCCTGCAACCGACTGTGCACCGTGCTGATCGGCGCGCCTTGAATAGCGGCGACCTCACGCAACTTCAGCGGCGGGTCGCCCAATACCAACAATTCGAGCACTTCACGGTGCACTGGTTCCAAATCCCCCACCAACCGCAACGCCAACTCGACGAGATGCCGGCGATTGCGGGTTCTCTCCTCGCCGAGCATCATGCGCAGCGGATCGGAGGAAATCTCCTCGTTCGCCTTCGAAGGTGCCAGCTCATCGAGAGGTGACAACCTTCGCCGTTGCTGAAACAACTGCAGGGCCGCCGTGCGAACGGCCGTAAGCACGTAGTTATGCGCGTCGCGCTCGCTACCGAACTTCGGCCGTGCACGAACGGTGCGCGAGACGGCTTCCTGAACTACCTCCTCGGCGTCCGTCACATTACCCGTGAGGGACAACGCGTACCCTCTCCAACGATGAAACCGGGAGAGCCACGCCTTTTCGATGTAGCTGTAGGAAACGGATTGGGTCACTAACCTGAAATCCTCTTGGCGCTCACCGGCACCGGCGACTGAAACCATCCTTGTATGGCGCCCGCTGCGGCGTCAATGGGGGTGCCGAAAATCCGCAGACAGGTGAGGAAAGATACAAAAAACTTCCACGATTACGGAGTCCATCAGCCGCCCCCCGGGTGATTCGCGGGGCTCCGCCAGGTACGATCCGGATGGGGGGCAGAACTTCGGACGGCTAGTGCCACGTACCATAGCCCAGCCTCAGCCGACTCAGCGCAGCGACAGCCGATTGCTCGGTAGCAGCGATGCGATGTGTCAGCTTCGCGATCAGATCAGCGTCGCCGCGCAGTATATGGAGCCAGCGCTCGTACTGGGTGAGAGTGGCGGCGGCAAAGAGCTCGTGGCACGGCAGATCCATGCCCACAGCTCCAGATCGCAAGCTGCGCCAGAGATCGTCAACTGCGCCGGGCTCAGTCCGGACGTACTTGCCTCGGAGCTATTCGGCCATCGGCGCGGCGCCTTCACGGGCGCGGAGCGCGACCGCACCGGCCGTATCCGGGTGGCCAACGGGTCAACTCTGGTACTGGACGAGATCAGCGAAGCTCCCCCGTCACTGCAGGCCGCCGTGTTGCGTGCCGTCGAGTATGGCGAGGTCCAGCCGGTAGGGTGCGACACAGCCTTCCGGGTCGACGTACGATTCGTGGCCACGAGCAACAAGACGCTGACCGATCTCGGAGGGGGCGTAGGGTTCCGCGCCGACCTCCTGCATCGGCTGGCGGCCTTCGTCATTCTCGTCCCGCCGCTAGCTGAGCGATTGGACGACATCGACGAGATTGCCGCGGCGTACCTCGCCACGCTCGGTATTCGGTACGGCCGCGAGAGGCAGCTGAGCTCTGGGGGATTGGCACTGCTCCACCAGCACACCTTCCCTGGAAACGTCCGTGAGCTGCGCCAGATCCTGCTGCGGGCGTACGCAGCATCGAGCGAGGAGATCATCGCCCCGGCTGCGGTCGGCGAGGCGATCTTGCCCGTTGACCGGGAGCCTTCGTCCGCTGTGCCGGACTCCAGGCCGACCTCACTGGCGCTCGAGGAAGCGGTGCGAGGCCGTATCCTCCAGGCCATCGCCATGGCAGACGGAAACCTGAGCCAAGCGGCGCGGCCGCTGGAGATCCCTCGCAGCACGCTGCAACACTACTTGGTCAAGTATCGGATCGAGGCGCCCACCCGAGGACGCGCCGCGCGGTAGCGCCTTACCGCCAGCGACAGCCGCCCCCCGGCGAGCCGGTCGATGAAAGGATCTCGGAAAAACGACCGTGCCTCGCTTTCTTCTCCTAGCAACCGTTTGTTACGGGTCGTTTCTTGCGGAACGGAGCCGAGAAACTGCAACCAACGGAGCACTCCATGGGGGTCTTCTCAGAGGGCGAACAGCGGTCTGGACGCGAAGTGGCAGAGCTGGCGCGCGCGCATATAGAGCGACACTACGCGTCGGCCATTGGATGTGGGACCGCCACCATTGCGGAACTGCTGGGAGCCTCCCCGTCGCTTCTGTGCCATCGATATCGCGACGCGCACGGGGTTACGATCGGCCAGCACGTCCGCCGGCTGCGCATCAACATGGCTTGCGAGCTACTGGGCTCGAGACCCGGCCAGCTGATCAAAGAGGTCGCCGCTGACGTTGGCTATTGCAGGCAGTCGTACCGCGCCTTCCTGAATGCATTCAGGGCCGAAACCGGTATGTCGCCGAGCCACTACCAGCGCCGCGCGCTAGCCTCGACCCGCGCCTCGCAGATGGAGGTTGAACCACCGTACCGGCGCACCGCTTGAAAGCGATTGCGAGACGCGCGCGCCGCAGGATGCCGGCGTAGGTACGGAGCCGCGATCAGACCGCAGCTCGGCAGCTCCGGTCAGTCCAGCATCTCGTCAACCAGGGCGATATTGGGCACCGCCAGTACGAACGCGGCGGCGCCATCGGTACGATTGCTTACCGAGTACGCGTGATCGATGTTGACTCCTGCCTCGCCGAGCTCCTGGGCGATCTCCGCCAGGTTCCCGGGCTCATCTGGAACCACGAGTCGCAGCACGTCGACTAGCTCGACAGCAAACCCGGCCTCGGTCAGAAGTTCGGCGGCACGCTCCGGGTCACTGGTCAGAACGTGGGCTGTCGGCTCCCACACGGCGAAGCCGATGATGTTGATCTCGCTAGCCCCGAGCACCTCGGAGATCGTTCCCAGTACACCGGGCTCATCGGCCACCCGGATCCTCAGCTCGCGTGCAGCCGCCATCGTTCCTCCACCGTGAGCCCCACCCGGCACATCGTAGCAGCCCCCCGCAGGACGCAGTAGAGCCACCTCGTGGCAGAACGCTGTCGCTACTCCGAGGCGACGCCTTCCTGGCGGCGATGCCGAGCCCACATCTCTCGAACCCACTCGGCGGCCGGTCGCGAGCCGACTTCCCGTAGGAACTCAGCAACCTCTTCGGGTGGGTAGCCAGCCGGGATCGACATGTTCTCGAACCTTTCGGGGTCCCATGGCGACCCCGCAGGGCGAACAGCCGGCCCGAGAACAGCGGCGGCGGCCAAGTCGGCGGCGCCGAAGTGATCACCTACCAGAAATGATCCGCCGGCAGCGGAGATCCAGAGCTCTATTTGGTCCAGGGCGGCAAACAACTCGGCGCGCCGGCGGATGGTGTTGTCTAGCGTGAGCGCGCTCCTTCTCTGCATTCCGCGGCGCACGAGCGGTAGCAAAAGGCGAACCAGCAGACGACGGCCAGGGCCTAGACCCCGTTGAAACAGCTGCCCGAGCAATTCCGGGTACTGCGTCACGTAGAAATAGAGATAACGCGCCACGTTGGGAGCGCAGTGCTCGTCGCAAAAGCTCTCGATCTCGGCCGCCCGCGCCGCATCTTCCGCATCGTAGGGGAAGAGCGCTGGATCCGGACAGATTCGATCCAGGTAGTGAAGGATGTCGGTGGAATCTCTGACCACGACGTCGGTCTCGGAGTCCACCAGGACAGGTACCGTCGATGTACCGGCGACACGCTTGACCGTAAGGATGTGCGCACCGGGAACGAGGAGCCGCGAGCGGTACGACAGACCCTTGTAATCGAGTGCCCAACGCACTTTCTCGCTAAAGTGCGATACATAGAGGTGGTACAGCGTCAGCACGTCTCGACCTCGTTGCCGCCCATCGACCTATCGTAGCGGCTCGAGGTCGCGTGCTACACACCCTCGGGTGGCTACGATGCGCTTCCGCGTCAAGGGGAATGCAGGCTCCAAGTCAGAGAGCGTACGCCTGCTCGAGCAGGGCTTCTACCAGGTACGCACCCGGGCGCCAGCTGAAGGGGGCAAGGCGAACCGACGTGTGCTGGAGCTTCTGGCGCGCGAGCTCGGATGCTGCACCGATCGCCTGCGCATCGTGGCCGGGGCCAGCAGCGCGCTGAAACAGATTGAGTGGATTCGAGCCCAATAGCCTTACGCGCGTCACCAGAACATCGGGCCACGCGCAACGCGTCGCCCGAGGACCAGCCCCCACGGGCCCCACAGAACGTATGCCATGCGTACGGGGGCCGCGCCGGCCGGCACCACCAGTATCAGCTGTGCCCCCACTGCAACGATCGTCAGCACCGCGAAGGCACTCGACAGGTACCCGAAGCCACGCCCGGTTTTCGGTGGCTCGAGCTCTCCGGCGTTCGGCCTACCCAGCACGTGGTACCCGATCATGGCCCACCAGGCACCTACTGCAAGAACCGCCATCACCTCGGTCAGCACGATCGGCCGGTCGGCGAGATCGGCAAGCAGTCCCATGCCCGACACCAGAAACCCGGCGGCACCGAGAAAGGCCCACGACCGCAGCTGCCGAGCGCGACGTGGCAACGCCGACCCGGCGCCCAGCGCCACTGACGCGACGGCCAACGCCACCGCGGCCAAGGCGAATCCCCAGCCCACCAGGAGGCCAGATCGACCGGCGAGATGAGAGACGAGCACCAATGTAGACGCGAGTGCCAACGTGCCTCCGGCATATGCGGCGCGGGTGACCGTTAGCCGCCGACCAGAGGCCGGGTCATCGTCGCTCCCAGTGACCGGCGGGCCGGCGCCAGCGCTTGCTGATGAGCTTCCGCGTTCTATCGATCCTTCGTCGCTAGGTTCCATCGGTCACCGATTCCGGGGCCGAGATCCTTCAGAAGCGTACCAGCTCATCACGTCAACAGCCGAGGGACGCCCGGGACAACGACCTCGCACGCGTACCGACAACGACGTGGCTAGGCGAGGAGCACGAAGGCCGCTGCTGAGGCCGCCACCTGGATGGTGAAATTGTCAAGGCCGTGGTTGCTGACCGCCTCGACAAGAGCACCGAAGACACCGCAAGCGACACCTGTGGCTACAGCCATTCCGCTGGGGAGCCCGAACAGGTAGAGCCCGGCGGTTGCCGCGACCGCACCGCCCAGGCAGACGGCCAGCGAGCCCTCGAGCGTTCGATGCGCGCGGATACCACCGATCGACGGTACACGATAGCCGTGCCGTCCCCAGCGCGAGCCCACCGGCTCGCCGAGCGCATCGCCCCAGCCGCAGACCAGGTAGCCGACAAACGCGAACTGCGGAAAGAGTAGATTGCTGGCCAGCCCGCCGGCCGCCGTGGTGGCCAGCGGAACGAGGATGAACAATGATCTGCGTGGCCGATCGGTATCGCGGGCCATCGCCTCGTAAACCGGGTATCCGTCGCCGCGCCATACGGCGTAGAGCACGATCGCTGCTACCAGGCTACCGAACAGCGACACTGCCGGCAGGCCCCATGCGATCTGGGTCAACCCGGCCACGGTGAAGATCGAGAAATGGAAGATCTTCCGCGTGTACGACACCCGCACGCCGCGCGAGATCCGCAACCATCCGGCAAACCATGCAGCGGCTCCACCGTACGCGAGAAACACCGGCGCCAGGCTGACCAGCATCCACGGTTCCGGCAATGCCGCGACCAGGAAATGCCAACCACGCTCAACCATACCGATCACCACTACATGCCTCCGGCAGCATCGGCCGGAAGCGGCTCCTGCAGTACGCGCAGCTGCCCGCTGAAGCGGCGCTGAATCCGACGCTGGACGGCACCGAGACTGGGACCGTAGACATACCAAGGCCCGTCGGTCGCCAAGGCTTCGAGAAGGCCCGGCGAGTCGGGCTCGAAGACCCGCCATTCGAGCTTCGCCTCACCCACTGCGACTTGGCGGTCCCCCTCTGCCTCGGGACGATGTGGATCGCCGACGTACAGAATGCCGCGAATTCCGCGTGGCGCCAGGAAGGCGCCGAGCTCGACGCGCGTTGGCCGCGGGCCCAATACGACGTTAGCGGCCACAACCTGAGCCTGCCCGGCAAGCAGGGCCCGGTCAAAGCTACCCGGCGACACGGACGCCAAGCCGGTGTGATAGGCAAGCCGGAAGGACTCGCTAACCGACCCTTCGGAACGGAACGCGTGCACCAGCACCGGCCTCGGGAGCCGACGGACCCGTTCGGCTACCTCGAGCACTGCCGCCGGATCGAGGTTGTGCCAGGACAAGGGCATCAGGGTGTACGGCATTGAATAGGACGTCATGATCTCGCGTTCCTTGTCGATCCACTGCGCGTCATCCCGGTCTCCGGGATCCAGCAGCGACACAACATGCTCGAACGTCCCATCGACGATGGTATTGAAGAACTCTTCGTCGGTCGGGTATGGGGTTAGGTAGACGTCGCGGTCGACCTGGTGGATGGGGCCGCGCTCGAACGCCGGCATTGTGAACTTCGGGCGCTCTCGATCGCCGCGTACGTCGGCTATCCGATCGACACCATAGGAACGCTCGACCATCTGTCGGACAACACAGACACGGTCTTTGCCGAGATAACAGTGGACATAGAAGCGGCCGCCGACCTCCTCCACGAGCGACCGGATCTTTGCAAGGGAATCGGCATTGTCGGCGACCCAAGGCAGCATCGGAGCGTGCACCAGCTTTACGCCGAACTCAGCGGCCAGCTCCCGCTCCTGCTCGAGCAAGGTTGGCTCGAACGGAACGACGGCCGGATGTAGCAAGGTGACCACGCCGGCATACCCCTCGTCGACGAGCTGCTGGAATCGCGCTCGATCCGGGTAGGGCCCGAACGTAAACCGCGCCACAGAGCTGACTTCCGTGGATTGCATGCGCATCATCACGGCGGGCGTCATCCAGAGCCACAGACAGCCGGCCGCCGCTGCCCAGGCGGCCGCCGGTACTCCGAACCGGATGTGCGGGCGCTCGGTGTCGACCACCCAGCGCGACAGCTTCCAGCTGATCCAGGCCGACAGCGCGACATAGCCGGCAATGACGGAGAGCACAGCGCCTGTCTCGAAGGCTCCACCCCAGCCGGCGTCACGGAGGTAGGTCGTCATCCAGCGGACCGGTCCCAGCAAGGTAACGGTGCCCGAGGCGAAGCCGACCGCGAGCCATAGCGCCACGAAGACTGCGGCCAGCTTGGCCGACAGCTCACCAACCATCGGGATCCTCATCTGGCCCCTCAGAACCTACGCGCCACGCTGGCGGAGAACGTGAACCAGTTGCGCTGGCGCGCGCGGGTCAGCTCTTCCCAGCTATAGCCACCGCCGAATTTGACGATCGTGTAGTCGCCGAGCGCTTTGGAGTAGACCGCGCTTATCTTGCGCGACTCCAGCCGCTCCAGGTCCAGGATGCTGATGACCTCCGTCGGCGACGATCCGAAGCCTGCTGTTGCGCCCAGATAGCTGTCGCGATCGCCGAAATACCGGCGCACGGTCAGCGCGTACGAGCGCGATGCGCTCACATCCTTGGGCGTAATGTACGGCCGCAGCGAGATCCACCAGCTACCGACGTACTTGGCCACCGTTCCGGTGTAGATCGTCACGTCGGAGCTCATGAACTCAAGCCGCCGGAACCCCGCCGATAGCTCGATACCGTGCGGTAGGTTGGCGTAGAGCTCGCCGGCGTAGCGATGGCGTGGGTATAACGAGTCATCCGAATAGCCGTAGTTCACATAGGCGTACATGCCGTCGACAAGGCGTGGGTACGCCTCGATCTCGAACTGCTTCGCCTGCTTCTGAAACCGCTCGGACCAGTTTGCTCGCAGGATGACCGACCCGATGGGTGTACGGCGGTTCAACGACACAGATGCGCCGTGCCACGGATTCGACAGGGTATCGGCATCGGTAAACCCGTAACCGATCCTGAACTTGTTGGCCGCTCGCTTCAGCCGTATGCCGGAGTGCAATTGGGCGCCCCTCCGGTGTCCGGGATTCCGATCGAGCAGGCGATCGACGGTTACCGACGCGGCGCGTAGCTGCCCCAGCTTCTGCTGGGCCGACGCCTTCTTGTAAAGGAAATCCTCGTGGTTCGGATCACGCGACAGGCCCTCCTCCAGGTACATGAGAGCCTGTTCCGGTTGATCAGCCCACAGCTCTACGTCGACTAGCGCGTTTCGCGCATCGGCATATCCGGGCTTGGCTCGGACGACGACCAGAAGCTCTTTCCTCGCCTCGTCATAGCGCTTGTCCCATGCGTACAGGCGCCCCAACATGATGCGGGCGTCCCAGTGACGCGGCGACTCATCGACGATTTCCATGAGGATGGCGCGCGCGGCATCTCGTTCACCGGAGAATGCTAGCTCACGGGCCTGGTCAAACCGGCTCTGTGCCAGCGCCGCCGAGCTCAGTGATACGAAGACGACGAATAGAGTCAGCAGTCGGACCAACGGTCGGCTTTCCACGCATCTTACTTCGACCCCTTTCTCTTGCTCGAACATCTCGGCCTCCTTGCGATCCATTCTTTTCAACACAGTGGATTCAGACCCTGCCGGGGATCCTTATCGGTTCGGACTCGATCTCGACGGTTTCCGCGGCCCCGGGGCTCCACGGGGCCTGACGTTGCATCTCTCCCCACTTCGGCTTGCGGCCGAACAACCACTGGAAGATTCCGATCAAGCGAAAGACCGACATCATCTGGCGGAACCCGAGGTTCTCGAGGAGCGCTGCGGCAAACAGCTTCAGCGCCTGACCCGCACGCGAGTAGACCTTGAAGGACATCTCCTCCAAAACGAGGCCCATCACCGATAACAACGTGCCGAAGCCGATCGCAACGAACAGGAAGATCCCCATCACCTGCAAGTCAACCCAGCCAAGTGCCAGCCCCACGATCATGTATGCGTACCCAGACACCTCGACAATGGGTGACGCCCACTCGACGAATGCCATGAACGGCATGCCGACCCAGCCCACCAATCCCCCCTGGGGTGGAACATCAGACCGCGGTGCTGCCAGAGACTCTCGGACAAGCCCCGTTGCCATCGTGCGCGCTGGTGCCGGAGCGTTCCAAGGTCGGACGGCACCTCGGTCCAACAGATCGGCTCCGGGACGAACGTGATGCGGTAAGGCTGATTCGCGCGACGCAGGTGGTGGTGCATGCGGACCGTCAATTCCATGTCTTCGCCAATCGTGTCGCGGCTGTAACCGCCCACCTCGACCACGGTGGCCCGGTGGAACAGCCCGAAGGCACCCGACACGACCAGCAGAGAGTTGATTTGCGCCCAGCCCATCCGTCCGAAGAGGAAGGCGCGCAAGTACTCGACTATCTGCAACAGTGGCAAGAGCCCGTTGGGGAGACCCGGCGCTACGACGCAGCCGTCTTCGACCTCGCAACCGTTGGCGATACGCACCGTGCCGCCTACGGCTACCGTCTTGGAATCCTCGATGAACGGCAGCACGACACGGCGGAGGCTCTGACGTTCCAGGAACGAGTCAGCGTCGATGCTGCAGAAGAGCGGGTAGCGCGACGAGTTGATCGCGGCATTCAGCGCGTCGGCCTTGCCTCCGTTGTCTTTGTCGATGACTCGGAGGTTGGCGTTGTTGAGCGAGCGGTAGATCTGCCGAATCGGCGCCGTCTCCAGTTGCTCCCGATAGACCTCGGGCGTCGGCTCGAGGTCGAACTCGTCCATCAGCACGTCCATGGTGGTGTCGGTCGAGCCGTCGTTCACCACGACGATCTCGATCTCCGGATACTCGAGCTGCAGCAGCGAGTACACGGTCGTCACGATGGTTTCGGCCTCGTTGAAGGCCGGCACGGCGAGACTGATGGGTGGCTCGAGCCCCGTGTAGCTGACCGAGAAACGTTCCAGCGCCGTCTCCTCGAGGTGGCTGAAAACGCGCAAGACGGCGAGGTAGTTCAGCACCAGATAGAAGAGGTGCGTGAAGATGAAGTAGATAAGAAAGAACCACTCCATCGGGCGAATCGTCTCGAACAGGCTCACGCCGCCACTCCCGTGTTGGAGATGACCTCGGTAAGGATGTCGCGCGCGTACAGATCCGTTTCGCTCTCACGTATCTCGCGCAGCCGATCGATGGTCATCGTCGGTAGCTTGCTCAGCGCTTGGGCGGCACGAACCCGAATCCAGTACTGCCTATGGCGCAGCATCCGACTCAGATCGGCGATATCGGCTTCGCTGCCGAGCCGGCCAACGCCGGCAACGGCGTGGAGCTGGATAAGCCAGTTGGGATGTTCCAGATGGATACGCAGCAGTCGGAGGCTCTCGGGATGCGCCATCTTCGAGAGCTGATAAAGACACGTGACCGTGACCTGCTCATCCGTAGTTCGCAGCAGGATGCGCTTGATTGCCTGCAATGCGATGGCGTCGTCGGCGGTACCCAGATAGATGACCAGCAATGGCTAATAGGCCTCGTCGGCCGACAGCGCAGCCTCGGCGAGTGGCTCGGAAACCAGCTCCGGCCCGGCCTCGCGCAGCATCGATATCACCCGACCCGGGGGGCCAGTCGGCACGCGAGGCCAGTACCGGGAGAATCCGGCTGATCTCCTGCTGCGGGCTGATTCGCATCAAAGCATGCGCCGCGGCGAGAGACAGATAGGGGTTGATGTCACTGACGAGCGGACGCAGAAGGCGGCACGACTCTCGGTCGCGTAGGCTACCGAGCACCTGAATACCGATCAGCCGCTGGCGCACACTGTCGCTACAGAGGCGCTGCTTCGCGTGGATATCGATGCCGGCGAGGCGAGCCAATCGGTTCAGGTTGTTCTTGCAGTCACCGCGAACGAACTCATGGAAGTAGGCCCACTGCGGCAACACTTCCGGCGCCTCGGTACGCGACACCGGCGGGACCCTGGTGGGCTCCTGCACGAGAGCGCGGGTCATCAGGGCACGCCATCGGCCCGTTACCTTCTCTCGCCAGGCCCGGCGTCGAGTGTGCAAGTAACGACAGGATCA
>DASCOT010000047.1:0-12989 GCA_036012155.1 Acidobacteriota bacterium | reverse complement strand
AGGAGTGCCTCCGATGCCAAAGCAGAAACGGACCGTGTACCCGTACATCCCCAACTCCGAGTCGGGAGTGCAAGAGGAGATGCTCTCGGAAGTCGGCGTGGAGAGCTTCGAGGATCTCATCACCGACATCCCTCGAGATGTCCGGATGACGACGAAGATGAACTTGCCCGAGCCCTGCCTGGCCGAGTCGGACCTGAAGCGGCACGTCGAGGGCATCCTCAGCAAGAACCGGAGCTCGGCAGAGTGCATCAGCTTCCTGGGTGCGGGCTGTTACAACCACCATGTCCCAGCCATCGTCGACGAGATCATCACTCGATCCGAGTTCCTCACGGCTTATGCGGGAGAACCGTACGAGGACCATGGCCGCTTCCAGGCGCTCTTCGAGTACGCGAGCATGATGGCCGAGCTGCTGGACGTCGCGGTTTGCAGCGTGCCGACGTACGACGGCTCTCAGGCGGCGGGGACATCCCTCCGGATGGCGTGTCGCATCACGGGCCGCAGCAACGTCCTCGTTCCGGGCAACATGAACCCGGATCGAAAGCGGATCGTCACACTCTATCTCGACCCAGACATCTCCGTCCGGACCTATGACTACTGCGAAGACACCGGCCTCGTGGATCTGGCGGACCTGAAGGCCAAGATCGACGGCTCGGTGGCCGCCGTCTACCTCGAGAACCCGAATTACCTTGGCTGCATCGAGACCCAGGGGAAGGAGATCTCGGACCTGGCCCATTCGGCGGAAGCGCTCCTTGTTGTCGCCGTCGACCCCAGCACGTTGGGCGTGCTTAAGCCGCCGGCCCAGTACGGTGCGGACCTCGCCTGTGGCGATCTTCAGCCCCTCGGCGTCCATATGAACTACGGAGGTGGCGTCGCCGGGTTCATTGCATCGAGCGACGAGCGACGTTTCATCGAGGAGTACCCGTCGCGTCTATTCGGGATCGCCCCTACCACGAAGGGCGAGTGGGGCTTCGGCGACGTCGCCTGGGAACGGACCTCTTTTGCGGATCGGGAGAACGCCAAGGAGTTCGTCGGCACCCATGCGGCCCTGTGGGGTATCGCAGCGGGCGTCTACCTCGCCGCGCTGGGACCGAAGGGGCTCGAGGACCTGGGCCGTGTCTGCCTCCAGAGGACCCTCTACGCCAAGCAAGCTCTTGGTTCGCTCGAGGGCGTGCGCGCGGGTCGACTCAGCTCGGTTAGCCTCAAGGAGTTCGTCGTCGACTTCAGCGGGACCGGCAAGTCCGTCCAGGTCATCAACGACGCCTTGCTCGCCAAGGGCATCTTTGGAGGCAAGGATCTTTCCACGGATTTCCCGGAGCTCGGGCAGAGTGCGCTGTACGCGATTACCGAGCGGATCACCCAAAAGGACATCGCGGCCCTCGTGGCGGCGCTTGATGCCATCATCGCATGAAATCGAGAAAGGGCCCCCATCATGACTAGCAACAAGGTCCGCAGGTTCCACCAGGCCAGCTGGGACGAGCCGATCATCTTCGACTTGAGCGTCCCAGGGCAGCGGGGACTGCTGATTCCAGAGGCAGAACACGAGGTCGTCGACAGTGTTGGGGACGGTCTGTCCGAAATCCCTCAAGGGATGCGTCGTGCCGAAGCCCCTGCTCTACCAGAAATGGGACAGCTTCAGGTGCTGCGTCACTTTAACCACCTCTCTCAGGAGAACCTCGGCGTCGACGGGAACGTCGACATCGGCCAGGGCACCTGCACCATGAAGTACAGCCCGAAGATCAACGACCAGCTCTGCGGCTCTCCGAAGCTGACGGACATGCACCCCTACCAGGATGAGTCGACTGCGCAGGGTCTTCTCGAAATCATGTACAGGCTAGCGGACTTCTTCAAAGAGATCTCGGGCCTCGACGTCTTCAGTATCCAGCCCGGTGGCGGTTCGCAGGCCGTCGTCGCGATGATCAGCATGGTGCGTGCCTTCCACCGCGATCGCGGCGAAGACGACCAGAGAACCGAGATCATCACGACGCTCTTTTCTCATCCAGCCGATGCAGCCGTTCCCAAGGTGAAGGGATACGACGTCGTCATCCTCCCGCCCGACGAGAACGGTACTCCCGACCTCGAGGCCTTCAAGGCGGCGTTGTCTTCGAAGACGGCGGCGATCGTCTTCACGAATCCCGAGGACACCGGCATCTACATCACGAGGATCAAGGAGTTCACCCGGCTCGCTCACGAGGCCGGCGCCGTATGCTGCTACGACCAGGCGAACGGCAACGGGCTGATGGGGATCACGCGTGCGAGAGAGGCGGACTTCGACATGTCGTTCTTCAACCTCCACAAGACCTTCTCCATTCCACACTCTTGTGGAGGACCTGCAACCGGCCTGGTCGCCGCCAAGCAACACCTGCGGGAGTTTCTTCCCGTGCCCGTCGTCGAGTACGACGAACAGGACGATCGCTACTTTCTCGACTACGACCTTCCCAAGAGCTGTGGCCGGATCAAGGACTTCCACGGGAACCCGCCTGTCCACGTCCGCGCCTACGCCTGGATCATGAGCCTCGGCGCCGAGGGTCTCGCAGAGGTCTCCAGAGTCTCGATCATCAACAACAACTACTTCATGAAGAAGATGCTCGAGATCAAGGGCTGCTCCATGAGCTTCCCCGATCATGCTGGTCGCGTCGAGCAGGTTCGCTACAGCCTGGAGCAGGTCAAGCGGGAAACGGGCTTCGGGACCGGCGACGTGCAGCGACGAATTGCAGACTTCGGTAAGCACTTGTGGGGCAGCCACGAGCCGTTCGTCATCCCGGAACCGATGACCATCGAGCCGAGCGAGTCCTACTCCAAGGCCGACCTTGACGAGTACCTGGCGACGATCGAACAGATCGTCGACGAGTGCTACAACGATCCGGAGACCGTGAGGCACGCACCCCACAACAGCGTCGTTCACCATATCGATCACGACTATCTCGACGACCCGGACAAGTGGGCCCTCTCCTGGCGGATGTACAAGAAGAAGTACCGGGCGTACTTCGAGAAGAGGTAGGCGTGAAAGCTCTGGGGGTTATCGTCAACCCCATAGCGGGCATGGGTGGCGCAGTGGCTCTGAAAGGGACCGACAGCGCCGAGATTCTCAGGCGTGCGCGCGACCTTGGTGCGGTTGCCAGCGCTCCCACCAAGGCCCGACGAGCCTTGGCACAGCTCGCAAATCTGCGCAGAGACGTCAACATCGTCACGTGTTGCGGCAGCATGGGGGAAGCCGCGGCCCGCGAGGCCGGCTTCGAGCCTCGCGTTCTCGATATCGGACAGGGCGGTGAGACTACCGGAGCTGACACTCGACGGGCCGCCGAGGCCATGGTCGCGGAGCAGGTGGACCTCATTCTGTTCGCCGGCGGAGATGGCACTGCCCGGGATCTATGCGAGGCCATTGGATCAGGATTCCCTGTCCTGGGAGTGCCCGCAGGCGTGAAGATCCATTCCGGGGTATACGCCGCTACACCAGAGCGGGCCGGCGAGCTGGCCTCTCGGTTCCTCCGTGGCGAACGCTTCGAGTCTCGCCAGGCCGAGGTGATGGACATCGACGAGGACGCCTTCCGGGCAGGCTCGGTCAGGGCAAAGCTCCATGGGTACCTTCAGGTGCCCTATGAGCCACGCTGCTTGCAAGGTAGGAAGTGCGGTAGCAGCAGCGACGCGGTGGAGTTGCTCGGAGTCGTGAAGCAGACCGTGTCCGAGATGTTGTCAGACGTGCTGTATCTCGTGGGGTGCGGCACCACTACGCAGGCCGTCCTGGAGGCCCTGGGGCTCGGTGGCTCACTCCTAGGCGTGGACGCGATCAAGGGCGGTTCTCTGGTGGGCACGGACCTATCGGAGACGGAGATCCTGAGGCTCGTTGAGCCGGGCAACACGAAGATGATCCTCACCGCGATCGGTGGCCAGGGACACGTGTTCGGGAGGGGCAACCTCCAGCTGAGCCCGAACGTCATCAGGGGCGTCGGACGGGAGAACATCGTCGTCATCGCGACCCCCCAGAAGATTCGCTCACTGTTCCGAAAGCCGCTCCTCGTGGACACGGGCGACCCCGAACTCGACGAGGAGCTGACCGGCTATATGCCAGTGATTACCGGATACAGACAAAAGAGCATGATGAGGATCGAGTGCTGAGATCAGGGGGCCGCTGTGGCTCGGGATGAGGCCGGCGAAGCGGAGCTCAGCCGGGTTCAACAACAGCGCCTCGTCAACGTGGGCCGAGCTGCACCACGCGAACGCTGGCTAGTCCGGCAGCGCCACGGCAGCGAGCGAACCGGAGTAGCCCCGGCCGCCTATCGGCAGCACGATGTACTGCTTGCCCTCGTGCATATAGGTCATCGGCACCTGGTTGCTCGGTGCCGGGATACGTATGCGAGTTCCCTTAAGTCGTTGATTCTAAACGGTGCGCCCGTAGCTCAGCTGGATAGAGCAGCGGACTTCTAAACCAAACGGTCACAGTTGGTTTGAGTTGGTGCTCGTTGATTCCCCGCGGGCACAATCGTGGGCACAGTTGAAGGCACTCCGCCCTCGGCTAGGTCGGGCTCACGCGCAATGTCGACCGTCGCTACGGGTCCGTCGGCCGAGCCGCTTCAGCTCGTCGAGCCAGTTGGTGAGTAGAACCCTATTCGTCTATCCCGAAGGCCAATAGCACATTCCCCGGGCTATTACCGAAAATCGCGTACCCGGATCCCAGATACATCATCCCATCGACGATCGTTGGTGAGGTGGCACCAATTGCGCCGCCGAATGCCGGCACCTCGTTAATGGCTTCGTAGCTTCGTTTCGTGGCGTATTCCCAGAGAATCCCGCCGTCCGCCTTTGAATATGCACGGAGTGTCCCTTGGGACGAGCCGGCTATTAGCGCGCCGGGCACGGCGGTTGACGCCGCCGTGTAACCCGAGGAGCAGGCGTTGAAACCCTCCACGTCGCAGTCTTCCAAGCCCGGCAGCTCCGTGTACCAGACGCGCTCGCCCGTCGTCACCCGCAACGCCGCGACGGCCCCGGTCGCGTCCCGGTAGTTCAGCGCACGATAGAAGAGCTCGCCGTCGGACGCCCCGCCCCAACCCGCGGCGTTGGGAGCAAGCCGGTCGCCGGCCTGGGCTACCCAGAGAACTGCCCCGTTGCCGTCGGGATCCAGAGCGGTGATGCGGCCGCTCTCCTGTACGCCCAGCAGCACGCTGCGACCGGTCGGCAGGTCGATCAGAATCGCCTGGTTGGCGTCGTCGCCCGGGCCCTGAATGTAGCCAGGGCAGTTGATCAGACGATCGGGACCGTGGCCGCAGCCACCTGAGTCTCGATCCGAGACCGCAGGAAAGAGGTTGGTCATCCACAATCGTCGGCCGGTATCCATGTCGACGGCCAGTATCGAGTTGCAGGCACCGCCGTCGAAGGCCAAGTTGCCGGCACCGAAGTGCTCAGTGATGCTGCAGTTCCCGGTGGGCGCATAGATGGCGCGCCGTTTCTCGTCGATCGCGAACGAGCTCCAGACGCCGGCGCCGGCTGGTCCGAACAGCGGCGTGCCGGCCGAGTTCGTCTTGTTGAGTGACCGAGGCCGTTCTGGAATCGCATACGTTTGCCAGACTTTCGCTCCGTTCCTCACGTCGACCGCCACGACGCTGCCCTGGAACGTGCAGCACTCGTACTCGAGATGGGTACCAGGCTGCTCTTCCCACGACGCGACGGGCACATATAGGCGTTCGCCCGAGGAGTCGAGCCTCACGGCGGAGGTGATCTTCGCCTGTGGGTGATCGTCGGGGCGCATGGTCCACATCTCTTCGCCCGTCTCGGCGTTGACGCCGTACACCACCCCGCTCATGTCGCCGAAGTACGCGCCATGGCGGACCCCCGAAACACCGTCGACGGGGCCGACCTTGACCGCCCCCCGGACCGCCGTCTGTGCCCGGTACGACCAGTGAACGCAGCCGGTCTTGGCGTCGAGGGCATACACGAAGAAGTTGTCGCTCGTAATGAACAGCGCACCGCCCACCACGCTGGGTTGCGACCAGTTGGCTACCGAAGCATCCGGGATCGCGAAAGCCCACTTCAGCTTCAGTCTCGGGAGGTCCTCGGCGGTGATCCCGCCAACCGCCTCCGACGCAAACCGATGCACACCGAGCTCGGGATCCCAACCGTTCCAGCTGGGCTGGCTCTCCCAGTTGTCCAGGTTCAGGGGCCTGGCACACTGGTTCGGCATGGCCGACGCCTCGCGGTGGGCGACGCCGCCGAACGGCTTGCCGGTCACGAGCTCGATGGTGGCACGCTTGTACTCCTCGTCGTCGAAGATCCGGAAGCGATCGCTCTCGTCATGTGCCGCGATCGGCCGGTTCAGCACTGCCAGGAGCTCGTCGGAATCCATCTGCTGGATGTCGAACCGTGACGGCATGCTGGCCGGAGCGGTCCCGCCTGAAATAGGGCGACCGGCAGGTGAATTGTCGTGGCAGACCGCACACCCGTTTTCGAAGACACCGACCATCCTTGCCGCATAAACGCTGCGGTCGACCGCGCTACCAAGAGGCTTGCCGGTCACGAGCTCTGCCATCGCCCGCAGCTCGTCGTCCGTGAAGTCGGACGTGAACTCCACCATGGGTCCTTCCATCAGTGCGATGAGGACCTGCTCCGGTTCCATCTGTCGAAGCGCCGCCCGAGTGGGTGCCAGGATCTCGTCGCCCTGACTGTCATGACACTCGGCACAGACCGCTTCATACGTCGACACCATGCTGGCGGCGGTGGCTCTTGGTTCCGACACATCTTGTGCCTGGACCGGCGCAGCAAGGAGCTGCGTCGCCAATGCGAATACAGCTGCAAACACCGTCACCGAGCTCATCGTTAGTACTCGTCTGAGCATCGGACTCCTCCCGTCCAGACATTCTGGGTTCTCAAGAACGACGTATTCAGATCGCGTGTCAGAAGAATGGCAGTGTTCATGCTTGGGTTCCTCATGCGGCTTCAAGATGCTCGGCGTAGGCAGGGAGGTCGCCCAGGTAATTGGAGACGATACCAGCTCCGCGGCAAGGGTCCCTTAGATTCCGATCGCTGGGTCGGGACTGCGGCGGCGCGCACGGCCGCTGACCTTTCGCTCCCTCACGTCCCGCTCCGCTGCGGCTCCGGTCCGCTCTGCCGGTCGACCGTACCCGCCACCGCCGCCGCTGAGCACCTCGATCACATCGCCGCGCCGCAGCACGGCACTGGCAACGCACGGTAGCCGCTTCTTTCCGCCGTCGTGCAGGACCAGGTTGAACGCCCCGGTGCCGCCCGGCTCGCCGCCGAACAGACCCGCGGGGCCAGCGTCGTGGCGATCGGAATAGGCGGCGAAGATGACGCCATCCCTGAGGGCCTCGTAGGACCGCTCGATGCCCAGGCCACCCCGCTGCCGTCCCGGACCACCGGAGTCCGGCCTTAGCCTGTACGCGACGACCCGAAAATAAGGCGCCTCCAGCTCCAGCGCCTCGACGGGCGCGTTGGCGCAGTTGGCCATCGGGTTGTCGAGACCATCCATCCCGTCGTGAGTCGGCGCTGCTCCCCAGCCGCCGCCGACGATCTCGATGACGATCCCGTACTCGCCCGTCTGCCGGTCCAGGTGGCTGAGAGCGATGGCCGTGGTGGTGTCGTTCCCGGTAGCGATCACCCGCTCGGGCACGGCCTCGCTGAGCGCCCGGACGACGGCGTTGTAGACGCGGCTGCCCGGGTTCATGCGGGCCCGCACCGCAGCCGGCGGCCGCGGGTTCAGGATCGTGCCGTAGGGTACGTCTACGGTGATCGGACGATTGCACCCACCGTTGAACGGGATGTCCGACTCGTGGAGCACGCCGCGGATCGCCGCTTGGACGGACGAGATGGTGGAGGCCACGGGGCAATTGATGTTGGCCGGTACCTGCTCGTCGGTGCCGGCGAAGTCGACGTGGACCGCCGTACCCTCGACCGTCACGCGGGCCGCAATGCGCACCGGATCGAGTCCCCAGGGAGCGGCCTCGACGAAATCCTCGCCCGTGTAGACGCCGTCCGGGATCTGCCCGATGCCCTGTCGAATGCGGCGCTCCGCGTAGTCCTGCAGGCCGTCCATGACCTGGACAACCGTCTCCGTCCCGTACTTCTCGGCCAGCTCGCGCACGCGCCGATCGGCGGTGTTGTTGGCAGCGAACTGCGCGTTCATGTCGCCGAGGACCTTGTCGGGCACGCGCACGTTGGCGCGGATGAACTGCTCCACGAAGCCACGGTTCCAATCACGGCTGATGCTGAACTGCGAGGCCGGCAGCCGGATCCCCTCCTGGTACAGCTCGGTCGCCTCGGCGTTGAGGCCGGGCATGCCGCCGCCAATCTCGACGTGGTGCGCGACGCTGGCGCCGAACCCGATCGGGGCGTCGTCGACGAAGATCGGGGTGTACAAAAAGAAGTCGTTCAGGTGCTGGCCGCCGTCGAAGGGATCGTTGGTGATGAACGCATCGTCGGGGGTGAGCGCCCGCAGGTCGAAGCGCCCCGCGATGGGCCGGAATGCCTCCGAGATCCCGCCCGTCTGCATCGGGATCATCTCGGCTTGAGCGACGACGTTGCCCTCTAGGTCGATGATTCCGACCGAGAAGTCACGCGCCTCCCGGACGACCGTGGAATAGGAGGCGCGCCGCAGGTTGACGGCCATCTCGCGCGCGATGGCGAGTAGCGCCTTGCCAACGATGTTGAGGGTGGTCGCGTCGAGGGACATGCGCTACTGCCTCCTCATCTCGAGGTTTGTCTCGGCGTCGACCGCAAGGGACCATCCCGGGGGGACGAAGGTCGTCGCGGTGGCTTCCTCGACGACCGCCGGTCCCGCCGTCTCGAAGCCAGGTTCGAAGCTCTCCCGCCAGTAGAAGGTGCACGGCATCCGGGTGCCACCGATGAGGACGGGCAATTGCTCCGGTGGCCGGCGGTCCCCCTGCGGCACACGCAGTGCCGCGGACTTCGGGTGGGCGTCGACCACCGAGAGCCGATAGGTGACGATTTCCAGCGGCTCCCCGGGCGTGGCGTGCCCATAGCGCGTGCGGTGCAGATCGTGGAAATCGGCCGCCACTCGGTCCAGGGTCAGCTCCTCCAGCGAGATCGGCACGGTCAGCTCGAAGCCCTGTCCCCGATAGCGCAGGTCCAGCCCTAAGCGCAGGTGGCAACCCCCCGCCTCGATGCCCTGCTCGGCGACCTCCACCAGCGCGGCGTCGGTCAGCTCGGCGAAGCCAGCCCGCACCTGATCGAGGGTGCTGTCTTGGAGCGGCCGCGCGTCGGTGCGCGCGAAGTCACGCTGAAAGTCGCCGACCAGCAGGCCGTAAGCGGAGATCAATCCCGGGTACGGGGGGATCACGATCCGACCGATGCGGAGCTCCTCGGCAACCGAGGCGGCGTGCAACGGGCCCGCGCCACCGTAGGCGACCAAGGTGTAGTCGCGCGGATCATGGCCGCGCTCCGTGGAGACGAGACGGATGGCGTTGGCCATCGTCGCGCTGGCCACCCGGTAGACGTCCTCCGCCAACGCCTCCGGCCGCGACTCGATCTGGCGCGCGAGGTCCGAGAAGGCCAGCTCGGCAGCCTGCCGATCGAGGGAGATCTCGCCGCCGAGAAAGTGGCCGGAACGGATGAGTCCACGCAGGACGTTGGCATCCGTCGTCGTCGGTAGGCTCCCACCGCGGCCGTAGCAGGCCGGCCCCGGGTCGGCACCGGCGCTCTGCGGTCCGATCTGCAGCATGCGGCCGGAGTCCAACCACGCGATGCTGCCACCGCCGGCGCCGATGCTGACGATATCGAGCATCGGCACCTTGATCGGTAGGCGCGCGATCGTCGCCTCGGTGGTGATCTCCGGCTTGCCCGCCGCCACCAGGCAGACGTCCGTGCTGGTGCCTCCCATGTCCATCGTGACGATGTCCTGGATGCCGGCATCGCGCGCCATGCTGAGGGCGCCCGCCACGCCGGCCGCGGGCCCGGAGAACAGGGTCCGTGCGGGATGCTGGCGAACATAGTGGGCCGGCAGCAGCCCGCCGTTCGACTGCATCATCCAGATCGACGACAGCCCGCGCGCTACGGTCTCGCGCTCGAGCCGCCGCAGGTAGCGGTCAATGACGGGCTTGACGAAGGCATCTATGGTGGTCGTGCTGGCGCGCTCGTACTCACGAAACTCGGCGATCACCTCGCTCGAGATGGAGACGTGCAGCTCCGGGTGCAGCGTCGACGCCATCTCCTCGAGGCGGCGCTCGTGCACGGGGTTCTTGTAGCTGTGCAGCAGGCAGATGGCGATCGCCGTAGTCCCCTCGGCGACGAGCTCCGCCAGCGCTGCAGCGGCGGCGTCGAGATCCATGGCCCGCACGATCTTGCCGCTCGCATCGATTCGCTCCGGCACCTCCCGGACCCGGTCGGCCGATACCAGCGGCGCCGGCTTTCGATAGTGAAGCTCGTAGATCGACTCCCTGTCCTGCCGCTGCAGCTCGAGCAGGTCGACGAAGCCAGCGGTGACCAGGAAGCCGACCTTGGCCCCGCTGCGTTCGAGGACCGCGTTGGTGGCGACAGTCGAGCCATGCAGCAGCTCGGCGTCGGAGAGCGTCAGCCCGTCGAACGTGTCGAGGCCGGCCAGCACACCATCGGCCGGATCGCCGGGCGTGGAGAGGACCTTCGCTGTCGCCAGGACGACCCCATCGTCAGCGGCCACGATCAGGTCGGTAAACGTCCCCCCGACCTCCGCTCCCACCTTCATGGCTGGCGCACTCGCCCACCTCTCCCGCTGCTGGTGGCACCCGGCTGCGGCCCATCGCGTTGCCGCAGACCCGATCGATCTTATCCGGTATTCTTCGTATTCATCGCCGGATCTGCGCGCTCCGATACAACCAGATACGAGGAGCACGATACTCCTGACGGCATCGTTACGATGGCTTCGCTGCAACAAGACTGTACCGGTCTGTCTGCTTCTTAAGAAGCGGGCGGCTTCTTGCTAAACTGCGGGCACAGTCTGGGCACACTTGGCCTCACGAAACCACCGTACGGCACGTAAGTGCCCATGAATAAAGGGGCGCCCGTAGCTCAGCTGGATAGAGCAGCGGACTTCTAAACCAAACGGGCGCACTTGGTGCTGGTTGGCGCTGCTTTGCGCTCGTTGGCGGCCGTTGGTTCCTGTTGGTAGCGAATCACCCCGCTCTTGGTTCTAGTTGGTTCCAGTTGGCGCTGGTTGGTTCCCCGCGGGCACAATCGTGGGCACAGTTCCGTTGGCCGCCCAACCAGCCGACCTCGCCGCGACCTGCGGAAGATGACGACTCGTTAGAGGAATCTAACGTCGGAGCGCTCGGTCGCGAGCTGGAGCCGACCAGCTGAGGGAGCTCGCTGTTGGGCATCGACCAAACCATCGACCAGCTGATGCGTTCTGGCAGATGGCGGCTTCGATGCAAGCACGGGACATCGAGGCCATCACAGTGAACCGCTTGCCAGCGGTTGCCAATATCAACTAGAACGGGCCTCTTATTCTTCCTATTGTTCAACGCCTCGGCTTTCGCGGTGAGAGCCGCTACGGCTCGGTGGCTATTGCGGCGATCAGTTCGGCGAGGAGGGTCAAGTCCCGCAGGTCCAGCGTCTCGCCCGGGGAGTGACTGTATCGGCCGGGCCAGGAGAGTCCCTGGTTCGGTGCACCCCAGAAAGTGAACCGAGTCCCGTCGGTACTGCCTTGAACAAGGGCCATTTGGAGAGGGATGCCCGCGGCGGCAGCGATGCGTTTGACCCGCGCACGTTCGCGATCCGGAGAAATTGAGGCGCCATGGATTGCCTTCAATACGGGACCGTTTCCGAGGGGCGCGTACGCGAAGTGGGGCGACTCCAGGGGGGTGTCCGACGTCACGAACGTGTCTACTGAATAGATCCTGCGTGTGGATGCCGCGAAACGACGAGCCATGGCGTGGGCGCCGACCAGGCCTACCGACTGGATCGGGCTCGGCGTGAAGCGGTACGGCGGCGAACCGAATCCCCGTCCGAACGCCGCCCCTTCCTCGTGCACCGACCATGCGAATATCACCTGACTCTGAAGCTGATCGGGGTTCAGGTCGTTTACAGCAAGAATCATGGCGGTAGTGCCGGCCCGGTCGTCCAGACCACGCCCGGTGAACCGGGTCGGTCCCATGCGCAGGCCTTCTTTGTGACTCGTCACCATGGCGCCGACCCGCACGCCGCGCTCCATGAGCGCCGCGCCGTTGAGGCCGAACCAGGCCGTCAGCGTGCCCGGGGTCCTTTCGTCCGCCTCGTGCCGTGACAGGAAGACACCCCGGAGCGGCTCGGGCGCCGATGCCGAAAGAGACGCGGCTTTCCAACGGGGATCGATGTCGGACCCATCCCCCGTACGCGTGCTTGGCGCTCCGGGAGGATCGAAGTGGACGAGTGCGGTTTGGCCCTCCCAGGCCGACGATGTCGCGCCGCCCTTGCGGGCAAGTGTGACGATACCGTCCGGTGCGATGGATCTGACCTCGTAACCCACTTCGTCCATGTGCGCCATGAAGACTGTCGTGTCTCGTTCCGGTCCCACCGCAACCATAATGTTGCCGATGTCGTCCACGACGGCCCGATCCCGGGCCCATTCCGGGAGCGATTCGAGCACGAAACGTCGTACCGACCACTCGTGGCCCCCGACGCCATGACGCTCAATCAGCGCCTCCAGGACAGAAGCGATTCGCGTCAGTGAGACGTCCATGTGACCTGTGCGGAGGGGCGCTGGTGCGGGCGCGGGAACCCACGAAAAGCCGGTCGGGAGGCTCATGCCGGCAGCCGCTGCGGTCGCCGACAGCACCGCGAGGGCCTCTTCGACACGGATCGTTTCCATGTGGGAGCCGGGCGAACCGACCTCCGGAGCGATCCAGGTCAACGAGGACAGACCCCTGGCGGAGAGACCCTCCCCAGCCCGACCGAGAGATCTGGCAGGGCGTTCTTGAAACTCGCGCGAGGACTGGCCAGGGGCCACCAGGATCAATCCATCGAATTGCCCGCCGCGGGCGATCAATGAGGACAGCCCCACCCAACCGAACACCTCC
>DASCOT010000046.1:0-9497 GCA_036012155.1 Acidobacteriota bacterium | reverse complement strand
ATCCCGGCAATCTGCGTGTTTCATCACGTCAAGCGAGCCGAGCGTGGCCGATTCGTCTGCAGGGTCCGGTGCCGTACTCGAGCTCGCTTGAAGCGAGGAGCTAACCATTGCGGCAAAATGACGGATAATTCCCTCAGCGTGCCCCACACTACGATTCCTCAAACGCATAGCAGACACTCTCAGCGCGGATTGCGATGATGCGGCGTCCAGACTTCATCCTCATTGGGCCGCCCCAAGGGGTAACGAACTGGCTCAGGAGCTGTCTCGTCCGCCATCCGGAAGTGTGGCTATTGCGCGGCGACCTCGATTGGTTCACCGAGCACCCCGAGGGCCCTCAAACCGAGTACGAAAGCGAATTCGACCCTTCCAGGGCTGCCTTCCTAGACAACAACGCTGGCTACCGCGTCGATTACAGCGCCGCAAAGATCGGCGAGAAGAGCCCGACCTACGCGTCGCTCTCGCGTCCGGCGATCGAACGCATCATCGAATGGATGCCACATTGCCGGTTCATTATGGCGACCGGGGATCCGATCCTACGGTTATGGGCACGGCTCAACCTGGTCGCAACAAAGAAAGGCTGGAGTCCGAAGACTGCGGATCCTTTTTTGGATCAGAAGGTTCCTCAACGAGAACGCCTCCGATAGCGATACCGACCGCTACGAGACAGCCTGGCGCGAGGCCGTAGGCACCGGCCTGATGACGGTTACGCGAGAGCGCGTGATCGAGGACCCAACAGGCGAATTCGCCAGGGTTCGCTCCCACCTGGAAATAGGCTCCTTGCGGGATCCGGATCGCCCAAGAAAACAGATCGGAAAGCTCGGTGTTGCAATCCCGCCCCCTGATACGGAATGGCGTGAGCGGCTTTCGGGCGCGATTGAAGGGAGCAAGCGCAAGATCCAGGTTTCCAGGCACAGGAGAAAACGCCGGCCCCGTTGCCCCCGGTGCGGGCACGACTTCAAGGGGATATTTGCCTGCGCCCACTGCGGAATCCTGCCAGAGGCCCTGACGGGCTCGTATCGGCTCGCCAACGTCGCGAGCTTCCCGAAGTCTGGTCGCACCTGGTTCGCCCACCTCTACTACTACTACACCTTGGCGAATTTCGACTCCAAGGACATTGACTTCGGGTTCACATACAAGCCGCAGCTTCGCGCAAAGTTCCAGCGATTGCTGGCGCGCGAAGGACAGAACGATCGCTATCCGCTGGTGTCCTTTACCCACGCAGGCAGTCGAGCTGCGATTGCGGGGAAGAGGCTGGTCCAAAAGATCGAGAACCTCTTGAAGATTCCGACCTTGCTGCTGGTTCGCGACCCGAAAGACGTCATCGTCAGCTATTTCCATCACTCCCCATCGAAGGGCTACTGCCCCACGGACAGTCTGTCCGAATTCATTCGCGATCGGCGTTTCGGAGTGCAGCGCATTGTGGAGTTTCTCAACGCATGGGCTCCACACCACAGAGCGGACCATCCCAACCTGGAGGTGCTGACGTACGAGGAGCTCAAGGAGGACACGACCGGGTCCCTTGCCGTGGCGCTGCGTTTCCTCGGAGTCGATCCGCAGAATCTGATGGCAGTGGAGTATGCGGTACAGCAATCCGCCTTCGAACCGATGCGGGCTCGAGAGCTCGATGCGCGTCGCAAATCCGACCCCTCTCGAGCATCGACCGGCGATCTACGCATGCGGGCGGGGATCCAGGGAGGATACCGACAGGAGATGACGGAGGCTGACATCCACTACGTGAGCGACATCTTGAGAAACCACCTGGATCCGATGTATGGCAATTATCTGAACTCTGACCGCACCGCGAGCGCCGACGCTGAGTAAGCCACCCAGCCGAGAGCCGGGGTTGCTTCTCCGGCGATCTGGACTGCTTGCGTCACAGTTCCTTTCGACTAGAATTCGCGGTGCGGAAGGCCTCCCTCTTCGACTTTGCCTCCGCAGATCCGACCTGGCAGCCGACCTCGACATCGCCGCAGCCCGCCGACGCGCGCGGCTCGAGTGAGATCCGAGAAGACCGTATTGATTCTCACTTTCGAGCAACTTCGAGAGTACCGCGACAAGGTCGCCATGGTGGACGGTGGCTTCGATCCGCTCCACGCGGGCCATATCGCCTACTTCAGGGACGCCGCAGCGCTCGGTGTCCCCGTGCTATGCAACGTTGCATCCGACCGCTATGTGGCGCACAAGCATGCTCCGCTGCTGCCCGAACAACAGCGCCTGCAGATCGTCGCAGCGATCGGCACGATCGACCATGTGCACCTCAACGAGCACGACACCGAGACCATCCTGCGCCAGCTTCGGCCCAAGTACTACGTCAAGGGCAAGGATTGGGAGGGGCGTCTGCCCGAGGAGCAGGTAGAGATCTGTGGCGAGCTCGGAATCGAGGTGGTGTACCTGGATACGGTGCTCGACTCCTCAACGCGCCTTCTCGCTGAGCACTGCCCATGCCGCGATACGACACGGCTGGTGTTGGAGTTCGAGACCTTCGCGCAAGAGCAGCGACCGAGCAGCGCCGAGGCCTACGACGCGGAGTACTTCACCGAGGGCTGGCGCGATGACGGCCACGCCTACACGCTGGAGTCACGGCGCAAGCGCGAGGCCGATCACCCGCAGGTGATCAAGAACGTGTTCGAGCCCGAGCGCGTGCTCGACATCGGCTGCGGACCCGGTTTCCTGATGCTGTTCCTGCAGGAGCTCGGCGTCGAGGCGGACGGGCTCGATCACAGCAGCGACGTGCTGGAGCTGGCCCCACCCGAGGTACGCGACCGGATCCGCGTCGCCGACATCGGCGACACGGGAATCTCCGACGACTCCTACGACCTGGTGATCTGCCGCGAGGTATTCGAACACTTGACCCTGCTGCAGGTTCGCGTGGCGGTGGCGAACATCTGTCGCATGTCCTCCAGGTATGCTTACATAACTACTCGGTTCAACCGGGATCCAGAGCATCTGTTCTCCGTGCAGACGAAGGATGACCTCGATCCGACCCACATCACGCGCATGAACAAGGATTTGTTACGTCTGATGTTCGTGCTCGAGGGTTTCCACTGCCGTCCGGACCTGGAAGCCAAGATCGATTGGCTCGGCAAGGGCCGCGTGATGGTGTACGAAAAGGCGCGCTAAGCGTCCACCCCACTCCAAGCCCATGGATAGTGTCCTCAGCTTCCACATGAACGGCCTCACCTGCGGTGTGGCCAAGTTCAACCATCGGCTGGCCTCGGAGCTCGGTGTGCCGATCCATCAGATCTTCCATGAAGATGCGGTGACCTGCGCAGAGCCACTGCTGTCGATCAAGATCTCCGAGTTCAGCCCGCTCGATATCGACCACCTGGCGCGGCTGCTCGATTCGGTGCCGTGGGGAGACCGCTATCGCATCTTCCTACACGCCTGGTCGGGGACCGAGATCGAGAACCGCATGCTGCGCGAGGCACGCGAGGTGTTCTGCGGTAACACCGAGCTGGCCGGACAGCTCGTAGAGCTCCGCTCCGACGTTCAGGCGGTGTGGTGCCCGGGTACGCTCGATGATGCCCGCGAATTCGATCTGTCGGAGCTCACCGTCTTCACCATGGGAATGGCGCACAAGATTCGCTCCCGCCACTATCACCGACTCAAGGATCTGCTCGACGCCACCGGTGCTCCCTACAGCCTCTATCTGTCGACCGCGCTGCACGAGAACACCAGCTTCGACGAGGAGTTCTCGATGGCCTTCGAGGAGCTCCGCACGATCTTTGGCGACGACGTGCACTTTCTCGGCTACCTGTCGGATAGCGCGGTGTACAACTACCTCAAGCAAACGGACTACTTTGCCGCGTTCTTCGATCATGGCGTGCGGGCCAACAACACCAGCGTGAACTTGGCGATGCAGTGCGGCTCGGTGGTAATCACCAACCTCGACGAACACTCGCCCGGATCGCTGGTGCCGATGCATAACGTCATTGATATCAAGACCTGCGACGAACTCCCGACCGATGCGGCGCTGCTGGATCAGATCGGCCAGAATGCCGACCAGATCGTTCATGAGCGCTACGGTTGGAAAGCTCTCGAGCGCCGGCTACGGGGTGGGCCGGAGCCACTTCCGGGCACGACGGTGTCGGCCGGCGGCCCGGGAAACGAGGTCAACGAGTAGGGATGGCACCGCGAACGGTGAGACCCGACAGGCGAGGGATACGATGCCAGGCCAACTGACGATCGACGGCACGGTGGTCAACCAAGACAGCGATTGCTATGTCATCGCCGAGATCGGCCACAACCATCAGGGCGAGCTCGAAACTTGCAAGAAGATGTTCTTGGAGGCACACAACTGCGGCTGCCACGCGGTCAAGCTCCAGAAGCGCGACAACCGCGCGCTATTCACCGCCGAGGGCTACAACCGCCTGTATGACAACCGCAACAGTTACGGCACGACCTACGGCGAGCACCGCGAGTTTCTTGAGTTCGAGCGCGACGAGTACCGCGCGCTGCAGGACTACGCCAACGAGATCAGCATTACCTTCTTCGCCACCGCCTTCGATTTCCCCAGCGCCGATTTTCTCGCCGAGCTCGACATGCCGGCGTACAAGCTTGCCTCCGGAGACATCAAGAACACGCCGCTGCTGGCCTACATCGCCCAGATCGGCAAGCCGATGATCATCTCCACCGGTGCGGCGCTGATGGAGGACGTGCAGCGCGCCTATGACACGATCATGCCGATTAACCCGCAGCTGTGCATCATGCAGTGCACTGCGGGATATCCGGCGGAGTTCGAGGAGCTCGACCTGGGCGTGGTGGCGACCTACGCGGAGCAACTCCCCGACATCGTGGTGGGGTACTCGGGCCACGACAACGGCATCGCGATGCCGCTGGCGGCTTACGTTCTCGGCGCCCGGGTGATCGAGAAGCACTTCACCCTCAACCACACCTGGAAGGGTACCGATCACGCCTTCTCGCTCGAGCCGATCGGTATGCGCAAGATGGTTCGCGACCTGCAGCGAGCCCGCGTGGCGGTGGGTGACGGCCAGAAGAAGTCCTACGAGAGCGAGGCAGGTGCGGGCATCAAGATGGGCAAGAAGATCGTGGCGGCCCGGGATCTGGCGGAAGGCACCGTGATCAGCGCCGACGACCTGACGCTCAAGTCGCCCGGCGATGGATTGCCGCCCTACGAGATCGACAAGGTGATCGGCTCGAGCCTGAAGGTGCCGGTGGCCCGCGATGGCGATCTGCACATGGACATGCTGCACGATCCCGACGAGTCGACGAATGGTCCGACCGCGGCAGATAGCGCAACCGCGGGAGATCGCGAGGATGTTCGACCTCACTGACCGCGTCGCGGTCGTCACCGGGGTTCTCGGCAAGCTAGGCCCGGTCTGGGCGCAGGCATTGCTGGAGGCCGGCGCCCGCGTCGCGGGGCTTGATCTGGCAGAAGCGCCAGAATCCGGCGCGCTCAGCAGTCTGTCCGACGCGTACGACGCGGACCGGCTGCGGCTGTACACGGGCGACGTGCTCGATAGGGACTCCCTGGCCGAGGCGCGTGCCGCGATCGAGCGTGAGCTCGGACCGGCATCGATCCTGGTCAACAACGCCGGCATCGACCAGCCGCCGGATCAGGTGGAGAGCTGTCACCTACATGAGATCCCGGCCGACGCGGTGCGCCGGGTGCTCGACGTCAACGTCGTCGGACTATTCCAGGTGGCACAAGTGTTCGGCGAAGCGATGGTGGAGCGTGGTGGCGGCTCGATCATCAACATTGGCTCTCTTTACGCCAGTGTCTCGCCCGACGCTCGCCTCTATGACCACGTGCCGGTCGACCCGCCGTTCCTGAAGCCACCGGCCTACGGAGCGTCCAAGGCGGCGGTGGTCAATCTGACGCGCTATCTCGCCACCCACTGGGGCCCGCGTGGCGTACGGGTCAACGCGCTCTCGCCGGGCGGCGTGCTCGGCGGTCAGGACGAGGAGTTCCAGCGCAAGTTCAACGCTCGCGTGCCGCTCGGACGCATGGCCGAGGCGTCGGATCTCGGGGGCCCGCTAGTGTTCCTGGCCTCGGAGGCATCGTCCTACGTCAACGGAATCGAGCTGCGCGTCGACGGGGGCTTCACAGCCTGGTAGGCGTCCCACTTGGATGAAACGGAGGCAACGCCGATGGGCGTGATTCCCGAACTCGTACCCAACTTCATCGACGGCGAGGAGGTCCCCGCGGCATCTGGAGCCCGGTTCGACAACATCAACCCGCACGACGGGTCGGTGCTATCCGAGGTCGCTTCCTCGAACGCCGAGGATGTGAACCGAGCGGTGGCCGCGGCCAAGGCGGCGCAGGAGGCCTGGGCGGATCTGACCCCGGTGGCGCGCGGCGACATCCTGCGCGAGGCGGCACTGGCGATTCGCGATCGGCGCGACGAGATTGCCGAGATCGTCGCCCTGGAGACCGGCAAGTCGATCAGCGAGGCGCGCGGCGAGACCATGGGCGCCTTCGAGCTCGGCATGTTCATGGCCGGCGAGGGTCGCCGCTACTTCGGGCGCACCTCCACCAGCGCCAACCCGCACCGCGAGGTGCTCATCGTGCGCCAGCCGGTAGGCGTGTGCGGCTTGATCATTGCCGCCAACACACCCATCGCCAACGTTGCCTGGAAGGCCTTCCCGGCCCTGATGTGTGGCAACGGCGCGGTGATGAAGGCAGCCGACGACACACCCGCCACCGGCTGGATCGTGGCGAAGATCTTCCACGAGGCCGGAGTTCCTGCCGGCGTGTTCAACATGATCCACGGATCCGGGCCCGAGGCGGGACAACCGCTGGTGGAGCACGAGGACGTCGACCTGGTGAGCTTCACCGGGTCGGCGGCGGTGGGTCGCATGATCCAGCGTGTCGCCGGAGAACGGCTCGCCAAGGTGATCCTGGAGCTCGGCGGCAAGAACCCGCTGGTGGTCTGCGACGATGCCGACCTCGACAACGCCGCCGACGCGGTGGTGCTATCGGCGTTCAGCAACGCCGGGCAACGGTGCGCCTCGGGAAGCCGGATCATCGCGTTCGACTCAGTCTACGAGGAGCTCAGGCAACGGGTCATCGAACGTGCCGAGAGCCTCGAGCTCGGCAACACCAACGACGACGATCTGGGCCCGGTGATCAACGAGCGCCAGCTGAGCAACATGCTGAGCGCGATTGATCGTGCCGTGGCCAACGGCGCGCGCGTGACGACCGGCGGCCACCGGTTGGAGGACGCCGATCACGTGGGTGGGTTCTACCTGGCGCCAACGCTGATCGAGGATGCCGAACCTGCCGATCCGATCTCGCGTGATGAGCTCTTCGGCCCGATCACCTGTCTATATCGGGTGGGCGGGTTCGACGAGGCGCTCGAGCTGGCCAACGACTCACTGTTCGGCCTTACGGCGGCGATCCACACAAAGAACCTACACCGGGCAATGCGCTTCGCCAACAAGATGCGTACCGGCCTGGTGTCGATCAACGGATTTACCTACGGCAGCGAGCCGCACATGCCGTTCGGCGGGCTCAAGCAATCGGGCAACGGCTTGCGGGAGCCGGGGCCGGAGGCCCTCGACGTGTACTCGGCGCAGAAGAACGTCCTGATCCAGACTGATCCTTCCGCCGTGTAGGGCCCAACAATGACCACAGAGCCCAACGTGGTGGCCCTGATTCCGGCGCGCGCCGGCTCGAAGCGGATCGTCAACAAGAACATCCGGCCGCTGGCCGGCCACCCGCTGATCGCCTACACGATCGTCCCGGCGCTCGAATCCGACCTCTTCGATACGGTCATCGTGTCGACCGACTCGGAGGAGATCGCCGCGATCGCCCGCCACTACGGCGCCGAAGTGCCGGTCCCTCGCCCTGCCGAGTTCGCTGCCGATCAGTCACCCGACATCGAGTGGCTGGAGCACGCATTGGAGCGGCTCGGCGCGGAGGGTCGCGCGTGGGACTGCTTCGCCCTGCTGCGCCCCACCAGCCCGTTCCGTTCGGTGGCGACGCTGCGGCGCGCCTGGGCCGAGTTCCTCGCCGAGGGAGACGAGGTAGATTCGCTGCGGGCGGTGGAGAAGACGAAACTGCATCCGGGTAAGATGTGGCTTGCCCAGGGAAGGCGAATCGTCCCAGCGGTAACCCAGCTCGGCGACGAGCGCAGCCAAACCGAGCAACCCTGGCACAGTACGCCCTACCAGGCCTTGCCGCCGGTGTACTCGCAGAATGCCAGCCTCGAGATCGGCTGGTCGCGAATCGTCCTGGAGACCAGAACCATCGCGGGTACCACGATCATGCCCTTCTTCACCGAAGGCGAAGAGGGCTTCGACATCAACGACGAGATCGATTGGAGCGTTGCCGAGGAGCTAGTGCGGCGCGGCGCGGCCGAGTTGCCGCGCGTGTCCCAGGCTCCCTGGAACGGCTGAAGGAGAACGCAGCGTGCCGAGCTCAGAGACCCACACCGACGAGCGTGCCGACAACGCCTCACGCCTGGGTCAGATCCTGGAAGGACGGGCCGGCCGGCTCTGTCTGGTGCCCAAGTCCGCATTCGACCGCCTGCTGGAGGTCGACACCCCGTCTGAGCTGCGCGCGCAGCTGTTCGCCACCTATTGCCGATTGAACATCCTCTATATGGTGGCGCGCGCCGGTTCCGGCCACCCTGGAACCTGTCTGAGCTCGATCGACCTGATGTCGTGGCTGTATCTGAACGAGATCCGTGGTCTGGACGAGAACCCCGACAGCGCCGACGTGTTCTTCTCGTCGAAGGGGCACGACGCGCCGGCGTTCTACACCGTGCTGATCGCGCTCGGGCTGCTCGACTTCGAAACTCTGCATCAGCTGCGCCGGCTCGGCGGCCTGCCCGGCCACCCGCACATCGAGACACCGCACGTGTACGCCGGCACCGGCTCGCTGGGCATGGGCATCTCCAAGGCCAAGGGGATGATCGCTGCCAACCGGCTGCTGGGCAACGACCGACACGTCTACGTGATGACCGGCGATGGAGAGCTCCAGGAGGGGCAGATCTGGGAATCTCTGTCGACGGCGGCGCGAGAGAACATGGGCGAGCTGACGGCGATCGTCGACCACAACAAGATCCAATCCGACACCTGGGTATCCGACGTCAGCGATCTCGGCGACGTGGGCGCCAAGTTCGCCGCCTTCGGCTGGGAGGTGGCCCGATGCGACGGCCACGAGGTTGCGGCGATCGGCGAGATCATGCGCCGATTCCGCACCATCACCGACCGCCCCAAGGTGCTGGTGGCCGACACCATCAAGGGCAAGGGCGTGTCGTTCATGGAGGGGCCGAAGGCGCTCGAGGACGGCGGCCTCTACGACTTTCACAGCGGCGCCCCGAGCGTCGAGCAGTACGATGCCGCCATCCGTGAGGTGCTCGATCGCGCGCTGACGCTGCACTCGGAAGCCGGCCTTGCCGAGCTCGATGTCGAGTGGCTCGAGCGCGACCCACACGTCAAGCACACGGGCTTCGGCAACATCCATCGGCTGATGGCTGCCTACGAAGACGAGCTGGTCAAGCAGGCCGAAACCAACGACAAGATCGTGG
>DASCOT010000045.1:0-13003 GCA_036012155.1 Acidobacteriota bacterium | reverse complement strand
CAATTCCAACTCGAACGACGCGTTCTCCATGCCCGCCGCTACGGAGTCCGTGACGACTTGGCCGTCGGCACAGCGCGCCTCCACCGTGACCGGCACCGGGAACGGAACCTCGCGCAACAGCCGGGCCCGCAGCTTTGTGTCTCCCTCGCGCAGGTCGACGCGGTCGATACCCACGTCGAGGGTCACGGTCGGCTTGAGCCAGTCGCGTACCACCACGTCCGGATCGGGCTGCCGCTGGCGACCAAGCGCGTCGATAATCGCCGCCAGGTCCACCGAGGGTCGGACGACCATCTGCCCGATCGCCGAGGTAACCGCATCCGCCCCGTAGAGTCCCTCGAGGAGCTTGAACGTCGCGTAGGCCTTACCCCGCGCTGCGTCCGTGAGTGTCCGCTCCGACAGGTCGACCGGACGGCGACTCTGGGCGGCACGTGTGAAGTTCGCCTCGATACCGTAGAGAATCGGAGTAGTCGACTTCAGATCACGGTAGATTCGGTCGGTAAGGTAGAGTGCCGCACCCTCCGTCCACCACGGCGCGTCACTACCCGGCGCCCCCATGGCCACTCGCCCCACCACGTAGGCACCCAGCCAGCGAGCGTAGCCGAGCGCGTGGGCTGCCCCGAAGTCTTGCAGCAGCAAGGGTACGTTGGTGTGCATGACAACGACGGCCTCACGGCCCTCGCCGCGAACCTCCACCACTCCATCGGCGCCACTTCCCGGCCCCGACGCGGTGGGTTCCCAGCGAATCGTGCCGGCCGGAACGGAAACGCCGATCAGGTCGGCTATGCGGGCCGCCGCGACATCGGCAAACGACGCCAGGTTGACCGCCCAGTCGCGCCACGGCTCTGGATACTCGAGTCGGATCGGTGCGTTGGACAGGCGCAGCGTCGCTGCCTGCGGGGTGGATGGCGTCGCCGCCATCGACGCACTGGGCACCGATATCGCGAGCAGCGCGACGCACGCGACAGCGCGACAAGAACTCTTGCGGACAACTATCATCCGGTCGAGTATAGCATCGGGGCACCGCGCAAAACCGGCCACGTGGGTGCAGCCCAGCCACCATAGAGCTTTGAGCGCATCAACGTAACTCACTGCCGATAAACATGTTATCTCCATGAGAGAGAAGCTCGGAGGCGCCTGGCTAGACGTATTGGCGATTGCCGCGCCGTGGCCTGGCCAACAGCGGAGTCGAGATCCTTACGATGCCTGACGAGCGGTTCGAAGTCGTGATCGTCGGTGCCGGCCCGGCCGGTGCCGCCGCGGCGCTGACGCTGGCGCGCCAGGGGGTCGAGGTGCTCGTCCTCGAACGCGGAGACTTCCCGGGCGCCAAGAACCTGTTTGGCGGCATCCTGTACACCGGCGTTGTCAACGAGCTGATCCCGGAGTTCTGGAACGAGGCTCCGGTCGAACGCCACATCGTCAACCGCCGCTGGCTGGCCCTCGATGACGACACCCAGGTGGGGCTCGATCTGAAAAGCGCCAAATTCGACGTGCCGCCCTACAACAATACGTTCACGGCGTTGCGATCCAAGTGGGATCGCTGGTTCGCTCTACAGGCCGAGGACGCTGGGGCGATGATCATCTGCGAGACCAACGTGGAGGATCTGATCGTCGATCGGGGCAAGGTTCGTGGCGTGCGAACGGGACGCGATGACGGCGATGTCGAGGCCGATTGCGTCATCCTTGCCGAGGGCTCGAACGCTTTGCTGGCAGAGCGAGCCGGGTTTAGGCCGAAGATGAGCCCGACCAATCGGGTCAACGCGGTCAAAGAGGTCATCGCGTTGCCGCCGGAGATCATCGAAGATCGATTCCATCTCGAGGGCAAACAGGGTGCTGCGATCGAGTACTTCGGCGGTGCGGTCAAGGGCACCGTCGGCTCGGCGTTCATCTACACCAACTACGATAGCCTCTCGGTCGGCGTCGGCAGCATCATCGCCGAGTATTTGCGGCTCCGTATCGCCCCGTACGAGATGCTCGACTCGTTCAAGGCACATCCGATGGTCGCCCCATTGCTCCGCGGCGGCGAGACGGTCGAATACGCCACCAAGATGATTCCCGAAGACTCGTACGACCATCTCTCCGACCTATACGAGGATGGGCTTCTGCTCATCGGCGACTGCGCCGGCCTGGTCAACCCCTCGATCCATCATGAGGGGACCAACCTGGCGATGGCGTCCGGTGTGGCGGCCGCCGAGGCGATACTGGCGGCGCGCCAGAAGAACGACTTCTCGAAGCCAGCTCTGGCCAGCTATAGGGAGCGCCTCGAGCAATCTTGGGTCATGAAGGACCTGAAACGCTACCGAGATACCGTCCATTTTCTGCTCGAGAATCGAGAATTCGTGAAGGACTATCCGGACCTCACCGTACGCTTGATCCGCCGTTACTTCACGGTCGATGACACACCGAAAGACGACGTCATTCGCGACCTTTGGCGGGTAATCCGCAACGAGGTCAGCTTCTTCAAAGCAGCGCGACAGATGTGGCGCGCCCGCAAGACCATGCTGTGAGGTCCCCCATGGCAATCGACGTTCGCGAGTACCTGAAGCCCCACAAGTCGCTGTCGATGGCCGAGCGTTTAGACCTCGTCAAACGCCGGTTTGCTGGTGAAAGCCATATCCACGTCGACCAAGACGCCTTCCGCAGGGATGCCGACCAGGCGGTCCTTTTCATCTGCCCAGCACAGGTGTTCAAGCTGAACGCGAAGGATTCGAGCTGCATTGTCAACCACGAGGATTGCCTGGAGTGCGGCACGTGCCAGGTAGCACGCCGCTACGCGACGTGGAACAACCCTCGGGGTGGCTATGGCGTCACGTACCAGTACGGGTGAGACCGGTCAGGGCAGGATCCCGCGCGGTATCTAGCCGCGTCGAATGAACACCCGAAGGAAGGCGGGCTCGCGCAAGAGGCCCAGGTATTCATTGCCAGTGCTCATGCACCAGGCTGGCACGTCCACCTCGACGCCCGCGTCGTCGGCCAGGAGCATCGCTGCCTGACCCACCTGCATCTGCCGCGCTGCATGCTGGATCCGAATGACGGGCTCTGGGCAGAAGGTTCCCCTCGCGTCGATGGCGACTTCGGCGCCCTGGACGAGCGCACGTAGCTGATCATCGGTGGCGCTACCATGCACCTGTCGTCGAAACTGTTCCTTCCGGCGGTCTGGCGCGCGGCGCACCATGCTCAGCTCGTCACGTCTCAGATGCGGATCTCGTCGAGCATTCGATCCTCGCGCACCGGCTCGACCACCAGTTGACCCCGATGGTCGTCGAGGTGCCAGTGCACCGGCACCTCGCTCTCGGCGCGCCCGGCACAGTATCGGGCGGTGATCTTACAGGCGAGCTCGAGTTGATCAGCGGATGGAGCGCCCTCGATAAGGGTAAGCGGCGAGCTGAACTCCTCCACCCAGACCGCCCCGCGGCCTATGCGAAAGCGCTCGAGGAAGTCATTCTCCGCCTCGTGGCGTCCGACAATGATCTTGACACCATCGCCCAGACGAAAATGACGGCCGACCTTGAGCAACATCATGTCGTCAGGGTCGATCTCATTGCCCCGGTCCGTTAGCAGGTCGCGAAGCTTGCGAGCGAAGTTCTCGTCGGGCAGGAAGCAGCATCCACCGGCCGGCTGCGGGTAGTCGACCAAGCCGAACTCGTCGGCCAGTCGCATCTGCTCATGACGCGAGCGGCCGAAGATCGCATACAGGTCGTCGCGCCGCACCCACCCCTCCCGTTCCGGGATTGTCGGCGCCAGGAGCCTGGCGGACAACGGGCGCAGCAGCAGGCCTTCGAGGCCGGTGTCCTGCTCGATCGCGTGCATCGGGGGGCGGCGCTGGCTCATTGGCCGTTGCCCCAGGACTTCGCCGGTGAAAATGAAGTCGTAGCCGCCCTCCTCCAACATGGTCTTGGCGCGCTTGAGCATGAAAATGCGGCAGTCGATGCACGGGTTCATTCCCGAGCCGTAGCCGTGCTTGGGATTGAGTACTACCTGCGGTAAGTAGTCGTCTTTGATGTCGATGATCTCGACGGGGATTCGGAGTTGGCCGCCGGCGTGAAGCGCATCGTTGCGATACGGCTTGTCGCGGTTGTTCGCGTTCCCCATGATGCGATGGCGGTCGGCGACGCAGAACCCGGTGGAGAAATGCAGCCCGAGCACCTCGACCCCGAGGTGCTGGAGGATGCTCGCCGCGAGCGTCGAATCGAGCCCTCCGGACATCAACCCAAGAGCACGGATTGGTCGTTGGCTCATCGTTCGCGAAAGCTCGTGGGCGCCTTTTCGTGGGAGCGGTAGCGGCCCCGCTCGATTGACTCGCAGCGGTCTTGGACCGCGCGTCGGCGGGCGACGGGCTCGAGCCAAGCGTAGCATAGCGATGCGCCGGGACACGCCTCCCGACGACTCGCTAGGGTACCGCGAGCGGCGCGCCGCGCCCGGAGTCCAGGAAGGGGATCCATTCGTCGTGGTGAGCGATGGCCGGTAGCACCGAGGTCGCCGGATGCCAGGCCGGCTGCCGAGGCTCGCGGCGGAGCTGCATACCAGCTTCTTCTGGCCTTCGGTTGGCCTTCCGGGCGTTGCATCGGAAGCACGAGACGACGATGTTGCGCCACGTCGTTCGGCCACCGCGCGACCTCGGGTGCACATGGTCGAGCGTCAGCTGCGCGTGCCGCGTGCCGCGTCCGCAGTACTGACACTGGTTGCGGTCGCGAAGGTATACGTTGGCGCGCGTGAATTTCACGCGCGGGCGCGGCACGCGATCGTACTCGAGGAGTTGGATGATACGCGGCACCGGCACCCGAGACGATGGAGTCGTGATGCAATCCCTCGTGTCGCCGGGCTTCAGGCTGGAAGCCTCTGCCCAACTCTCCCAGGTGTACGTCGCAAACTCGTCTGTAACGACCTTCCCTCGCCCCACGTAAACCAACGTGATGGCGCGACGCACGTTGACCACGTTGACCACCTGCCAGAGGCGGTTCAAGACGAGCACGTTGGCGTTCAGCCCCATTTAGCTGCCGTCTCCAGGCTGCGGCACTCTCCGAACACGCCGATTACCTTAGCAGGCGGAGCCCGCCGTCGATCCACCTACGGTTCGACGACGAGGCCGTGCTCTCTGAGGATTTCAAGCGTCCTTTGTAACGGCAGTGCCTCCACAGTGCCATGTGCCCCGACGGTCGTACTTGCTTGAAAGAGGCTGTTGTAGATCGATTCCTCCGTAGCCTCGATGGCCGCCATAAACAGTGGTGATAGCTGCTCCGCGGCAAGCGCAGTAGTGCGTGGGAGCACCTCGCCATCCGGCCCGGACCGAAGTCCGGAATGGGTGGAGAACGCGATCACGTAGTCGCCGCTTCCGTTCGATCCCGCCGCCCCGGTGCGTGCCATGCCCATGAAGGCGCGTAGCGCCAAGCGCGACAGGCTGGCAGCGCTCAACGGCGCGTCAGTCGCGATCACAATCATGCATGAGCCATCGGCCGCATCGACCCCGTCGGCTGAACCCGAGAGCACGTCACGCAGGTAGTAGCGACCGAGCTCCTCACCAACCGGCGCGCCGGCGATGGTGAGCACGCCACCGAAACTCGTCTGCACCAGAGCCCCGATCGTCCATCCTCCGAGTTGTCCAAGTAGCTGTCGGGATGATGTGCCGATGCCACCCTTGAAGCCGAACGCTATCGTCCCGGCGCCCGCTCCTACGTTGCCCTCCGCAACGGCTCCGGAGCGGGCCGACTCGATGGCCTGCCGCACATGCTCCGGTCGAATCGGTCGGGCGCGAATGTCGCTCAGGTAGCCGTCGTTGGTCTCGCCGACGATCGGATTGATGGACCGAACGTCCTCGTTGCCCGGTAGACCGAGCATGTAGGAGATCAGCCCGTCCGCAGCCCGCGGGACACTGAGTGTGCCGGTAAGAAGGATGGGCGTCTCGATAGTTCCGAGCTCACGAATCTGGCTGATACCGGTGAGCTTGCCGAAGCCATTGGCCACGAAGACCGCTCCCGGAACCTTCTCTCGGAAGAGATTCCCGGCGTGCGGCAGGATCGCTGTAACGCCCGTGTTTGTAGTAGACGGGACAACGAGCGTGGTGTGACCAACCAGCACTCCGGCCACGTCGGTGATGGCGTTCAGTGGCCCGGGCGACAGAACGCCCGGCTCGACCCCGAGCTCGCGGAGCCGGCTACGCCGCTCCGGGCCTTGGTCGGTCGGAACCAAAGCCGTCGCAACGGTCAAGGCGACCGCCAACTTCGCCATCAGCAGGGGGCGCCACCGGCGTCTCATTGCTCGCCTCCATGGTCACCGAACACAGCTCGGCGCAGATCCTCGACCGCAAAGCTCTGAATGCCGCGCTGACGCCGCTCCTCTTCGATTCGGGCCAGGCGCGCCAGCAACTCGTCGACGAGCTCCCGCTTGTCTGCATGTCGGACGGCCTCCAGCGGACTCATGCCATCGAGGCGTGCGTGGGGTTGCCGCGCCCAGCGCGCCGCGAACGCGGCATAGAACTCGGCCAATACCTTGGCCTCGTGCTCGGCGTTCCAGGTTTCCGGCTGGTCAGAAGTGTGGCGGCCCTGGCCCGGAACAAAGCGCGCCAGATCGTCGCGCGCGGCTACCCGAGCCCGAGCGTGCGGTCGCAATTTCTGATCCAAGGTTCGCCACCCGCGCCCCACCGACCCGGCCGTTGCTCCTTCCAGTACTAATCGGGCGGCACGCAAGCGCAGTAGAAAGGCGTCGCAAGCCCCATCGCTGCCCACCGGCTCGCCATGCCACCAGTACCAGCGATCGGCGGGCGCGTCACCTGGAGCTCCCGACAGCTCCTGCGCGCCGAGGTCGAGTAAACGCTCATGGGTAGCTGCCACATCGCCAACCTCGAAAAACGCCTTACAGAAACGCAGGCTAGCCCGTTGCGGCAACGTCTTCGGCGCGGTCATGGGCGAATTATAGGCGGTTCTCTGTCTGATCGATGATATCATCATCATATTAAAATCGTATTGCCCGTTATCTACAGTTTTTCCACAGCCTGCTATCCACCGTCGCGACACGGGCAATGGCCCCAAGAGCCTTGCATGTCAGCCCCCTGACCTCACCACCAGGGGAACTGCGTGACGACGGAGGCGCATTATCCACAGTAGCGACTGGCAACAAGCTGTACGCCCGTGACATTCGTTGAAGGGCGTACGGCAGTCCACGCTGCTTGGAGCAGAACGAGACCAATCGAGCCATGAGTGAGCCAACAGATGTACCCCCGGAGCAATCACCGGACACCGGAGTGAAACCGACGCGGGAGCGCGGCCACAGCATCGACCTATCCGATGAGGTCGATCGCGTGCTTTCACTGATTGATCTCGTCGAGAGCAGAGTACCCGAGACGTATCGGGTCGAGATTGTTCGCGCTCTCCTCCCCCATGCGGTCGGCAAGTCGGTGAGCGAACCAAGCTCAGCTCCGCAAGCGCGCCCTGGATCAGTCACTTCGAGGCTACGGTTGGCACGCTACGCGCCAGTGCTGGCAACATCCGGAAAGATGCTCCTCAAAGCACTGGTCGCACTCGAGGTGACCAGCATGCAACTGGGGATCGAATGGATGACTCCGAGCGAGATCGAGCGCTTCCTGGCAGAGCGTGGTCGCGTTCGCTCGGTGTATCGGACGAACCTCAGCAATGCGCTGCGTGCGGCGCGGGACCTTGTTGATCGTCGACGGCGGGGTCGCGCCTACGAGTACCGAATAACCGATCGCGGACGTGCGGCTCTCGAGCGCGACCTGGCGATTGTCGGCTCCTAGCGCGACGGCCGCCCAAACCTGAGGACCCAAGGAACACGTCGCGCTGGTTCAGGGTGCAGATGAGGCACGACGTTGGGCCGTTGCCGACCCTCAGGGAAAACGCCAGACCTTCGTATCTCGATTGCAACAGGTGCAACAACACCGCACCACTGCAGGCGTCGGAACGAAGCCAACACCGGCAAGGCCCCCTCCCACGAGTCCGCCGCCGTGTCCCCTGCCCTGCCGAGATCTCACTTCAACGATCCCGGTCCCAACCTTGTGCTGCAACTGTCTGGAGACGGCATCCCCTCGACTGGGCAGAACCCCCGCTCGCAACGCCCGGTTGGTTCACTTCGGCGCAGCGGCAGCGTGAACCAACCGGCCACCTCACGCGATCTCAACGCCCCGCTCCTGTCGCATTCGTGGCGCAGGCGGACCGATAGGAGCTCCCGGATCGAACGGGTCGTGCTGCCGCAGGTCCATCGCCCCGCCTGGCCTCTGCGCTCGCCAAAACGCTGCCGATTGTCAAAGGCGTGAACGTACAGGAGTTCGCCGTCAGCCGAGCCCATCATCACGCTCGGAGCTATCGCCCCGCGCAGAGCCATGACCACACTCAGAGACCATAGCCGCGATCGGTGGAGCCCCGAACGCGGTGCCGAATGTCGGCGCGCCGACATTCCCTGAGACGTTACTTCAACTTGGTAGCTTGCGCGGTACCGGCCAAGCACTGGGGCTCTCGGGGGCCGTAGCGCCACGCACCGAGTTAGCTCGCGACGGACATCGGTCGGACGCCCCGTCTTGAACATCGGGGTCGGGGTGCACCGCTAGCACCCTTCTGTACCGAGATCAGAGACGGGGCTCAGTTTGTGGGAATGCCCTTCGATCTCAAGCTGCGAATCGCCTCGAGCAGCGATCGCTCGACGTCGGCCAACGATACCTCGTCGTTCCCGAGGAAGACGCTAACCGTGACGCCTTCCTTGGACCGGAACGTCAATCGGCGCGGCGGCCGACGTTTCGTGGTGCTTGAAGCTTCCTCAGCCGCCGCCGCCTTCTGCTCGGCCCGCCGTATCTTGCGCAGGTCGTCCCGCGTTAAGCCTTCCTTGACGACGCGCTGCGCCAGGCTGGCCATCTCCTCTGGGGTGTCACACCGACAGATCTCGAGCAGAAGCGACTTGCCACGAATCCCCGCCTCCTCCAGTTGGGCTCGAACTTCGCGGGGCATGGCGAGCAGGCTCAGCGACTCGGTAACGCTCGTACGTGACTTACTGATCCGCTCCGCAACGTCGTCGTGAGTGAACCCGAACTGGTCGATGAGGGCCTGAAGCGCCTCGGACTCCTCGAAAGCCGACAGGTCCTGTCGTTGCAGGTTCTCGATGAGCGCAATTTCCAACGCCCTGGCATCATCGACATCGAGGACGATACAGGGCACTTCCTCGAGCTGCGCGGCGCGGGCCGCCCGGTAGCGTCGTTCCCCGGAAACGATCTGGTAGCCGCTCGCGGCCCTTCGAACCAACAGAGGTTCCAGAATACCTACGCGCTGAATCGAGGCGACCAACTCCTCGAGACGCTCGAAGGTTTGCCGTGGTTGATTCGGGTTCGGACGAAGCAGCTCCAAAGACAGGAATTGCCCGAGCGCACGAGTGTGCTCAGCAGCCAACTCCTCTACAAAGTGAGCGTCGTGCCGCATTCGTGTCGTGACCGGCAGCCCAACTCGCTTAGACACGCGCCAATACCTCCTCTCCGAGCTTTGCGTACTGTTCCGCGCCGGTGGACGACGGCGCATGGGTAAAGATTGCTTCTTTGTAGGCCGGGCTCTCCTCGAGTCTAACGTTCCGGCTGATCACCGTATCGAACACCTTTTCACCGAAGACGCGACGCACCTGCTCGACGACGTCGCGACCCAGAACGGTACGGCGATCCAGCATCGTGATCAAGACGCCTAACAACTCCAGTCGCGGGTTCACTCGCTGTCGGACGCGCTGCACCGTATCGAGCAAGTCGTCGGTTCCCTCCATTGCCAAGTATGACGACTGTATCGGGATGAGAACGTGCGACGATGCTACAAGCGCGTTAACAGTGAGCAGCCCTAGCGTCGGAGGCGTATCAATAACCACGAAACGATACGTCTGGCCACTTGTGGCCAGTTGGTCCCGCAGTCGATAGTGTCCATCGAACTCGCCCGACAGCTTGATCTCGAGCTTGGCCAGTCCGATTCGAGCCGGAGCCACGTCGAGATTCTCGAGCCTTGTCGGGCAAATGATTCGTTCGAGCTCCAGGCTCGTATCAACCAGAGCATCGTAGATCGTCAGCTCGAACTCACTGGGGTCTACGTAGGAAATCGTGCTGTGGGCCTGTGGGTCCAGGTCGATGAGCAACGTTCGGTGCCCCTTGATCGCCAACGCCGCCGCCAGGTTCACCGCCGTCGTGGTCTTCCCCACGCCACCCTTCTGGTTCGCGACCGCGACGATCATCGACGGGCGATCGGCCTCACTGGTCGTATAGCCGTTCCCAGATACCACCCTGAGCAAGTCCTTCCGCGCCGGCGCCCGCCCCTGTGCCCGACGAGGTCATCCCACGGCGGCTGCGTGCCCGGCTGCCAGGGTTCTATGCCCGCCCACTACGCGCCCGCGCTCGCCTCAACCCGGGCGCGGTGCATCCCCCGAACCGGCTGCGAACCCATCATTGTTCGCGGGACGACCCATCATGCAGGAGGACCCCAAAGAGCGCAACCGAATGTCGGCCCCGAACACGCCTACATTTCGTATTTCGAGAATTCGTCGGGGTCCAGATTCTCAAACCACCGCCGCAACCGCTCCGAGTTCGACAAATCTCGGTCGTCGTCGACGCTGCGTGCCTGGTCGAGCACCGCCTCCTCCACGAAAATCGGCGCTTCGGTTCGGAGAGCCAAGGCAAGCGCATCGCTCGGTCGCGAGTCAACCGTGACCTGGCTGCCGCCGACGTCCATGTGAATCATCGCGAAGTAGGTGTTTTCCCGTAGGTCGGTCACCACGATCTTATCGACCCGGGCACCAAACGCTCCCACCATGCTATGTAGCAGGTCGTGCGTCATCGGTCGGGGCGTATCGATGGCCTCGGCCTTGAGGGCGATCGCGTTGGCCTCGAAGATCCCCACCCAGATCGGTAGGACGTGGTTCTCCGACTCGTCCTTCAGGATGACGATCGGCATATTGGTCACCGGGTCCACCATCAAACCCTTGACCTTCATCTCGACCTGCATGCAGCGCTCCTCGCTTGTAGAGGACTATACGCGCGCGTTGAGGATCCGATCAAGCATCGCTGTCGCGCTTGATGGAACCATCACCTTGGATCGCCGACGATTCGCCCATACAGGCTATGCGCGGCATAGGAGGTGATGTCTACATCGACCAGCCGTCCGATCAGGGATTGGCCGCCGGGCATGTTGACGATGTGGTTCGAGGAGGTGCGGCCTGATACGTCGTCGACCGTGCGCTTGCTGAAGGAGTCGACCAACACCTCGGCGCGGCGCCCCAACCACGATGCGTTGTGTTGTTGCTGGACCTCGCGGCCGACCCCCTGGAGTTCCAGGAGGCGGGCACGCTTGACCTCCGGCGAAACGTCGTCTTCGTACTTGAGAGCAGTCGTATCGGGGCGTGGTGAGTACTCGAACGAATAGAAGGCGTCGTACCCGACATCGCGAACGAGGCCAAGCGTGCACTCGAAGTCGGTCTCGGTCTCGCCGGGGAATCCGACGATGATATCCGTCGACAGCCCGACGTCCGGCACGCGCCGACGAAGGGTCTCGACCTGGCGTCGATAACTATCGACGGTGTAGTGACGGTTCATCTGATGGAGGATGCGGTCGGAGCCCGACTGCACCGGAAGGTGGATGTGGTTGGCTACCGTCCGGTGCTCGGCCATCGCCTCGATGAGGCGCGGTGACAGGTCCTTCGGGTGCGATGTCAGGAAACGAACGCGCGCCACGCGTTGCGCCGACGGTGTCGCGCGCAGCATGTCGTCGATTGCCGCCAAAAGCCCGGGGAAATCCATCCCGGTATCGGGGTCGACCCATGAGTTCACGTTCTGCCCGAGCAAGGTAGCCTCGCGATAGCCTCGCAATCCGAGGCCCCGAATCTCGTCGGCAATCGCCGCCGCAGAACGGTAGACCTCCAACCCGCGCGTGCTCGGAACGATGCAGAAAGAGCAATAGTTGTTGCAGCCCTCCATGATGGTCACGAAGGCTCGCACGCGGTCTGTGCGATAGGCATCCGGGGTCTCGAACTCAACCTGATCTTCGATGTTGACTTGGGGACCTAGGCCAGCCTCCACCTGGCCTACAACGCTCTCCAGACTGTGAATAGCGCGCGTGCCGATCACGAAGTCGACGCTGGGCTGGCGATCGATGATCTCCTCGCCGCGTTGCTGCGCGATACAGCCCGTGACACCGACCATTAACTCGCGCGGCTTGCTGGCTCGGCCCCCTTCCCGCGACAGGACGTCCTTGATCTGCCGGAGCCTACCGAGCTGCGAGAAGAGCTTGTCCTCGGCGCGCTCGCGTACCGAGCAGGTGTTTACCAACACCAGGTCGGCATCGGACGCCTGCTCGGCCGCTTCGTATCCCATGCCGCTGAGCAGGCCTGCGTAGATCTCCGAATCGTGCACGTTCATCTGGCAGCCGAATGTCTTGATCCAGTACCGCGGCTTGCGTAGCAGGGTCGGATCCGTTTCAGACGTACGAGGACTGTCGAGGTCGTTCATTCGAAGGGCATGTCCGGTGCGGCGTGGCCTGGAGAACTCGGCGCTTGAAACCGCGTGCACAGCTTCACGGATGGCGAATTATACCAGCCGCGGCCCCAAGAACTGTCGCAACTCCGACTCGTCAAGCGAGCCCTGGCGGACGATTCGGGCCGGTTCGCAGGTGATATCAAGCACTGTGGACGGTTTGCCGCCGGGGGTAGGTCCGACATCCACCATCCCGGCAAGCGCGCCGGCCTCGAGATCCAATTCCTGGAGATACCGACTCGGAGGCTCACCCGTGCGATTTGCCGAGGTGCCGGTCACTCCACCCAATCGAGCCGCGATTCGTCTCGTTACTGCGATGCTTGGAACCCGAACCGCGACCGCCCGGCGTGTGCCAACGAGCGGCTCGGGCAAGTCGTTACGCGCTGGCAACACCAAGGTCAGCCGACCCGGCCAGAAGCGGCTCGCCAGCTCTTCGAGAAGAGGCGATGCGGACGGCGCCAACACACGCGCGGTCGGCGTATCGGGCACCAGAACCAGCAACGGTTTCTCGGCTCCCCT
>DASCOT010000044.1:0-27434 GCA_036012155.1 Acidobacteriota bacterium | reverse complement strand
AACTACAACGTCATGGGGATCGCCAAGGCCGGTCTCGAGGCCACCGTTCGATATTTGGCGCTCGATCTCGGCGAAAGCAACATCCGCGTGAACGCCATCTCCGCCGGCCCCATCAAGACACTCGCCGCCTCCGGCGTATCGGGATTGCGGGGAATGCTCGCCGCGATGGCCGACCGGGCGCCACTACGCCGCAACATCGACACAGACGATGTCGGCGCCGCCGGCCTCTACCTGCTCTCTGACCTCGCGAAAGGCGTCACCGGCGAGGTGCACTACGTCGACGCCGGGCTCAGCACTACCGCGATGTAGGAGCCCGGCACGGGCCTGTGAAGCGCGCCAGCGTTACCTACTCGTCGATCCAGCAGTGAAACACCAGCTCCATCTCGCGGATCTGAAACCCGTTGCGCTGGTAGAAGTTGAGCGCCCGCGGGTTGCGTCCCTGTACGCTCACCACGGCGCTCGGGCGGCCGGCCTGTTGATGGTGATGCAGCGCTGCCCTGACTAGCGCGGAGCCAATGCCTGTGCCGGCGGCGCTGTCGCGCACGCCGACCATCTCGAGCGCTCCGGAAGTGGCGCCGGCGGCGGTGCAGGTGGCAAATCCCATGGGAAGGCCGTCGCGGCGGGCCACCAAGGTGATCTCTGCGCGGCCGGCGCATGAGTCCTGGATGCGGCGCCCATAGAGGCGCCGTGCCGCGTCCTCGTCGAAACCGGGGTCGAGATTGAAACGACTGTAGGCGCTGAGATCGTGGGCAATGGCGATGAGGTGGGGCATGTCTTCGGGGCGGTACGGACCGATATCGATTGCCGAACGCTCTGTCAGCTCCGACGTGGGAGGCGTGAGGTGAGCCTTCAGGGTGACGCGTACGTCAATCGGTGCGAAGCCCGCCTTGGCGGCTTCCTTGAGCGCGCCGCCATCGGAGATGCCACAGCTCAGGTAGAGGCAGCGGTAGCCTGCCTGGCGAGCCCCCTGTGGCAGGTCGGACGGCCTGAACTGCCGCGGATAGGCGCGACCGATGCGGAAGCCGAAGAACTCCGAGTCCCAGGACAGTGGCTCAATGCTCATGGATGCGTTGCTCACGTTATGCCATCCGTCCGGCTAGCTCACCGCTCGGGCTCATAGCCGGAAGTCCAGAATCGACCCGATCACGGCGTGCTGATCGGATTCCGATAGGTCGTTGTAGAAGGGTAACCGCAGCAGACGGTCGGCCACCGACTCAGTAACCGGACAATCTCCTTCCTTGCTACCCAGGCAACGGCCCATCGGTGAGAGGTTGAGTGGAAGGTAGTGGAAGACGGCGACGATGCCCAGGGAACGAAGGTGCTCGACGAGCCGTGTACGTTGCTCCGGCTCGGGAAGGAGGATCCAGTACAGATGGTAGGCCTGCTCGCAGGAGTCGGGGACGGTGGGCAACCGCACGCCGTTGGCGGTAGCCCAATCGCGCAATGCGTCATCGTAGCGCTGCCAAATGCCACGCCGGATCGACTGAATGGCCTCGTGCGCCTCGAGCTGTGCGAACAAGAACGCCGCAAGGATTTCCGACGGCGGATAGCTCGAGCCCAGATCGACCCAGGTGTACTTGTCGATCTCACCGCGAAAGAAGCTTGCCCGGTCGGTGCCCTTCTCACGAATGATCTCGGCACGATCGATCAGGTCCGAGTCGTTGACGATCAACGCGCCGCCTTCTCCGCAGGTGAAGTTCTTGGTGGCATGGAAACTAAGGGTGGCCATGCGCCCGAAGGTGCCTAGCGGCTTGCCGCGGTAGGCGCCCAGCAGGCCGTGTGCATTGTCCTCGATCACATCGAGACTGTGTCGAAAGGCGATTCGCTCGATCGTGTCCATCTCACAAGCAACACCGCCGTAGTGCACCGCGACGACGGCACGAGTTTGCGGGCCGATAAGAGACTCGATCTTCGTCTCGTCCAGGTTGAGGGTGTCGGGCCGGATATCGACGAAGCGCGGCACCGCGCTGCGTAGCGCAAACGCGTTGGCAGTAGAGACGAAGGTGAATGACGGCATGATGACCTCGTCGCCCGGCTGCAGGTTGAGCAACAGGGCGCTCATCTCCAACGCGTGGGTACACGAGGTCGTGAGCATCACGCGACGCCCATCGCCTATGAGGCTCTCAATCAACTGTTCACAGCGTCGACCGTACTCACCGTTGCCGACGATCTGCCCCGCCTTGATTGCAGCAGCGATGTTGTCGGGCTCGGCGCCCGCCAGAGCTGTGCGGTTGAACGGGATCTGGTACGGAGGCCGCTGGGCGCTCATCGTGACTGCGTCCGTTATCTGGGCGCTCATCGCGCCTCGGGGCGGGGGCGTGCCGGTGGGCAGCCGACCGGGCCGTGGAGCCCGGGGCGGCATTCTATAACCGCGAGCCGGCGGCGGCGGCGAATTCGCAACGCTGATCCGCCGGGCAGCTGTGGGTGCCCGTCGCGGCCGGGAAGTATACTCAGGGTTCCTTGCGGGAGCTCGCCCGCCACGACCGAACCTCCGATGTGATCGATACCGAATGCGGCATGCCCTGAGCCTGTGTTTCTGTCTGTTGCTGGCCACCAGCGGCTGTGCCCCCGAGCCACCCGGGAACGTGGTGCTCGTGGTGATCGACACGTTGCGCGCCGACCATATGAGCCTCTACGGCTACGACCGCCAAACAACACCGCATCTCGATGAGCTCGCGACGACGGGCAGTGTATTCGAACACGCATACTCCGCCTCCTCGTGGACCTTGCCAGGGGTCGCCAGCATCCTCACGGGCCTGTACCCGAGCGCCCACGGCGCCGGGACATCGAGCCACCGCAGGATTCGCGACGGAGTCATCACCCTGCCTCAGTATCTTTCCGCGACAGGATACGCCACTGCGGCGGTGGTGAACGTTTCCTTCCTGCTTCCACGGTTCGGCATGGCCGCGGGGTTCGATCACTATGACCTGGAACCAGCAACGGCGACCGAGCTGCGACTTGCGGACGAGAGCCTCGACGATGCCCTCGACTGGCTGGACAGTCGCGACAGCTCGAAGCCGTTCTTCCTCTTCCTGCACCTGTTTGATGTGCACCATCAATTCGACGCTCCGGAGCCGGCTCGGGGTGTCTTCACCGCCGCGTTCGCCGACCGCTATGGCGACACCCTCGCCACGCTGGAGAGCCGTACAGCGGCAGAGCAGGCCGGTGACGTGGAGTTCGCCAAGGCCGCCTACGATGAGGAGATTCTCTGGGTCGACTCGCAGGTCGGGCGGCTATTCGAGGCGCTGCGCGAGCGCGACCTCGACGAGACCACATGGGTAGCGCTCACCGCAGACCATGGTGAGGCCTTCTCGGGGGAGCACTACCATCGTGGGCACGGCATGTCGCTGTATGACGAGGTGATGCGCGTGCCGCTGGTCTTGTGGGGTCCGGGCGTTCCGGCGGTGCGGCACCAGGAGCCGGTGTCGACGGTGGATATCGTACCGACGTTGCTCGATCTCACCGGGCGGGAAGTGCCTGAAGTGTCGGGCGGCTCCCTGGTGCCCCTGATGGAGGGCGAGGAGCCTCCGGTACGGCCGATCTTCGCGCGCAGCGACTACTACGGCAACGAGATCGAGGCGATCGTACAGTGGCCGTACAAGATGATCGTCAACCGTTCTTCCGGGTTGCCAGGCGCAATCTACGACCTCAGCGTCGACCCCGGAGAGTTCCACGCGCTGGTGGATCCGGCCGACGCACAGCTCACCCGGCTGGCACGACGCTTGCGGCAACAGATGCGCGAGATCCGGCGCGACCGCGAAGGCGCCGCCGTAGGGCTTTCGCCGGACCTGGAACGGCAGCTGCGAGCGCTCGGCTACATTCAGTAGCCTGGGGTCTTCCCTAGCGCTCGTCGGGCACGAACTCCATCGACTCGGAGTTCAGGCAGTGCCGCTTTCCGGTGGGCGGCGGGCCATCGTCGAACACATGCCCGAGGTGGCCCGAGCAGCGGGCGCAACGGATCTCCGTACGAATCCGGCCGCCGCTGTGGTCTGGGTGCTCGGTGACATGGTCCGAATCGATCGGGTCGTTGAAGCTCGGCCAACCAGTCCCGGAATCGAACTTCGTTCCCGAGGCGTACAACGGCAGCTCGCAGAGCCGGCACACGTAGACACCGGGCTCCTTGTTGTCGAGCAGTCCGCCGCAGAACGGAGCCTCGGTTCCGGCGCGCAGTAGCACCCGTCGCTCCTCGTCGGTGAGCTTCTCGGCGAGCTCGGCGATCCGCTCCGGACCGAGCGGCGTAATGTCGTGGCCGGAGGCCGAGCGCAGGCTGGCCAGCGTTTCATCGGTGCTGATATCGGTCATCGTGCTCTCGTCACGTCGGGAGGAATCGGTTTGCCAATGATGATGCATTCGCCACGCGTTGTGCACCGTGGGTACCGTCGACCCACAATTTGGCCGCACCTGCCCGAAATGACAAAGGTCTTGCCTGGTTGCTACGGTAATGATCGGCTAGCTACTTGCCGAGCGCCGCCGCCAACGCATCGATGTAGGCATCTACGCCGCTACCCAGATCGTAGGCCTGCCGGGCATCTCCACCGCTGGTCAATGCCCCGATGACTTCCTGGTCGCGCTGCAATATCAACGCGCGAGCGCTGGAGCGAGCGGCGTGACTGATTGACGCGGCCGATGCGCGCCGGCGCACGGCTCGCTTGGTCCCGGCGCGCCGCACTGTGCGCTTGCGGGTGCTCACCTTCTTGCGCTTCTTAGTTCCGGAGCGACGCTTGATCGGAACTACGTATGTCGCATTGAAGCTTCTCGGAGACTGCTTCCGCACCGACTTGTCGGCACGCTCGGCGACCTTGCGAAATTCGTCAGTCGTGGCGTTCGGGTTCCTGGCATAGAGTCGCTTTACTGCCGCCTTCACTTTCTCGTTCGCCGCCATGGGCTTGGCCTCGCTTCGCCGTTCGTTGGAAATACTGTCGCTGGTCGCATCTCGACCAACGCGGGTTGTCCAAGATCGGTCGGAGTCTATGCCGGTCAATTCGCTTCTGCAAACCGGCCTGGCCGACCGGGCGGGTATGAACGTGCGACCCGATCGTACCGCCCGCTACAATACGCCATGATGGCACAACCAAGAGGAGCCCTCCACGTTGACGAACCCGCGAGCTGTCTTTTTGTTTGTGGCAATCCTGGCAACAGGAATATGCATCGGCGCATCGCGTGTCACCGCGCTGCCGGCATTGCCCCAGGACGCCAAAGAACACGTCACCCGTGCGCTCGACTCGCGCGCTCAGCGTAACGCGGAGATCGCACACCAGATCTGGGAGTTAGCGGAGGTCGGGTATCAGGAGGCCAAGAGCTCACAATTGCTTCAATGGGAGCTCGAGGAGTCGGGCTTCGCAGTGGAGTCGGGGGTGGCCGACATTCCCACAGCCTTCGTCGCTACCTACGGCTCCGGCGAACCGATTCTCGGAATACTGGCGGAGTTCGACGCGCTACCCGGATTGTCGCAAGCGGCGGTACCCGAGCGATCGCCGCTCGCGTCTGATGCCGGCCACGCCTGCGGACACCACTTGTTCGGTACTGCCTCGAGCGCCGCCGCGATCGCCGTGAAGGAGTGGCTCGCCGCGACCCATACCAGCGGCACGATCCGCGTGTATGGGACGCCAGCTGAGGAGGGAGGCGCTGGCAAAGTCTACTTGGCGCGGGCCGGATTGTTCGACGATGTCGATGTGGCGCTGCACTGGCATCCGGCAGATCGGAATGACGCCAGTCCGGGCAACAGTCTGGCCAACAAGTCGGCCAAATTCCGCTTTCATGGCCAATCGACCCATGCCGCCGCCGCCCCCGAGCGCGGACGATCGGCGCTGGATGGAGTCGAAGCTATGAATCACATGGTGAATCTGATGCGCGAGCACATGCCTCAGGAGGCACGCATTCACTATGTGATCACGCACGGGGGGCGCGCTCCGAATGTGGTGCCCGACTTCGCCGAGGTCTACTACTACGTCCGACATCCCGACGTGACGAGTGCCAAGGAGCTTTTCGAGCGTGTAACCCAGGCAGCTGAGGGGGCCGCCCTCGGCACCGGTACCCGACTCGAATACGAGATCATTCATGGCATCTACAACCTGCTGCCGAACGAGACGCTCGGTCGACTGATGGACGCCAACCTGCGGAGGATCGGTGGAGTGACTTACGACGAAGGAGAGAAGCGGTTCGCCGAAATGATTCGCCCGACGCTTGGCGCCATCGACATCGCCCTGGGCTCGCAGGCCGAGATTCAGCCGTTCGAGATCAAAGGTGGTGGTGGTTCGACCGACGTCGGCGACATCAGCTGGCTGGTGCCCACCGCTGGGCTCGATGCCGCAACCTGGGTTCCGGGAACCTCGGCACATTCCTGGCAAGCAGTAGCGGCCGGCGGCACCAGCATCGGCACGAAGGGAATGTTGCTGGCGGCTGAGACATTGGCGTGGACCGCCGTAGATCTGTTCCTCGATCCGACTCATGTCGTCGCCTCGCGACAGGAGTTGGAGCAGCGGCGCGGAGCGGACTTCGTCTATGAGGCACTGGTTGGCGATCGCGACCCGCCGCTCGACTACCGACAGTAGCGTGCCGGCTCTCGCCCCGGCCGGAGGCCCGGTCATCCAACCTCACCGATGCGTGCTCAGCGCGCGGTTGCCTCTGTTCCTCGCAGCCGCGTCCGTGGCCTGGGCGGGTGCAACCGGGGCCCAATCCGTGAGCCCCCGACGTCTGACCGTCGAGCCCTACGTTGGCGGGCTGCAACTACCAACCGGGTTCGTGTTCCTGGCCGACGACGATGTGCTGGTGATCGAGAAGAACACGGGACGAGTGCGCCGGGTGCTGCAGGGCCAGGTGGCTGCCACGGTGCTCGAACTACGAGTGAACAGCGTTAGCGAACGCGGCGGCCTGGGAATCGAGATCGATCCGGAGTTCGCCAGCACCGGATACGTGTACATCTACTACTCAGCCGCGACCGGCGGCAAGAACGGCGGCTGGACGGAGAACATCGTGGCGCGTTACCGCTGGAACGGCACCCGTCTCATATCTCCAAAGGTACTCCTGACCTTCCCGAGCCGCGCTCGGCAGGCCAACGGCCCCAACCACGATGGCGGTACGCTGCGCTTTGGCCCGGACGGTCAGTTGTAAGGGCAGGTCGGCGATCTGAACCGGGGACGCTTCGATGATCCGCGGATCGAGCAGAACACTGGCGCCGATGCGTCGGCCGAGGTGGGCGGCATATTTCGTATCGACGGCGAGGGGAAGGTGCCGACCGATAACCCGTTCGCCACCCACACCACCGAGTCGATACGCAAGTGGTTCGTCTATGGCGTCCGCAACGGTTTCGGCCTGGCGGTCGATGGCCTTACCGGCCGCCTGTGGTTCACGGAGAACGGGCCGGAGGTGTACGACGAGATCAACGTTGCCGAATCGGGCATGAACAGCGGATGGCTGCCACTGATGGGGCCGGACTCCCGCGACGCGCGCTACGGAGCCAACGGCAACCGCGCCTTCGACGCCGCCGATCTGGTGATGCTGCCAGGCTCTGTCTACCGCGATCCGCAGTTCTCCTGGCTCGATCCGATCGGTGTCACCGCGATGGTATTCCTGCGCACCGACACCTTCCCTCGCCGGCTCCGGGACCGACTCGTGGTGGGCGACACCAACACGGGCGACCTGTACCTGTTCAAGCCACGCGGCCGGAAGCGCCGCACCCTGAAGCTTACAGGTGGCGCACGCGATCGGGTCGCTGACACAGAGCTCGAGCGTCAGATCAACCGCTGGGGGAGCGATTTCGGAAGCGTCACCGATATGCGCATCGGTCCCGACCAGAATCTCTACGTCCTCGACCTCACGACCGGTACGCTCTGGCGCGTTCGCCCGGTGCCCTGACGGCCCATCGCGGCGTCGAAAACGCGGGTGTCGGTGGAATTAATGCCAAGTCCGGTAGGAAACCCCGGACGGAGCCACCGAGCTTCGAATCCAGTACTTCCCCTCCGAACGCGTAATCTCCCAGACTTCAATCCCCCGCGATGCCCGGCACAATCCGCGTCTCCTATGGTGGCGGCGATTTCACCCAGACGATCACCAACGGACGCCATCAGTGGCTTGCTGACGAGCCCGCGTCCTACGGTGGGCGTGACCGTGGCCCAACGCCTTACGAGCTACTGTCGGGCAGCCTCGGGGCCTGCGCGGCCATCACATTGCGAATGTATGCCGATCGCAAAGGCTGACCGCTCGACAACGTCATCGTCGAAGTGAGCCACGACAAGGTGCACGCCGAAGACTGCGACAATCCGGACGGCAACTGCGGCAAGATCGACGTGCTCACCAAAGTGGTCGACCTACAGGGCGACCTCGACAGGTCCCAACGGCAGCGCCTGGCGGAGATCGTCCGACCGTTGCCCGGTGCAGCGCACCCTATCGGGGTCGATTCACATCGACACCCGCATCATCTGAGCTCGCTGTTGACGGCGCGCTGAAGATTCGCGGCTCCCTCTACTCGGCGGTCGTCGGGTCGATGACGTTGCGAACCTCGGCAATGCTGTTGGCGGGAAACCCACCCTGTTCGGCGTGCTCGCGAATCAAGTCCTCGCTCGGGGCCGAGTAGACGCAGTAGACCTTGTTGTCGGTGACGTAGCTCTCGATCCACTGGATATCCGGGCCCAGTCCGCGCAGGACGTCGCACGACTTCTGTGAGATTCCTCTGAGATCGTCGGCCGATAGGTCACCGCCACCCGGTATCTCACGCTCGATCACGTACTTAGGCATATCGACGGTTCCTCGTGTTGCCCCTACCAGCACCGCTGGGCGAGCAGTTGTGAAGCCCGGCATCCTACGCTGCTATGGGAGCCAGGTCCAAACCGCTCGCTTGAGCCGAATAGCTAGTCGTCGAGAGGACGTACTGTCAGGCTACGCAGCCACAGGTCGGCGTCCCGCGGCTCGAGGGTCAACGCATCAACGCGTTGACGAATCCGATCCTCGGGTATCGTGAGCCGGCAGCGAAAGGGACCTGACTCCGGAACATCGGCAATGGTCTCGAATGGTTCCGTCTCGCACTGCAACGCGCCGTCCGGAAGGCTGGCCCGGTTCCACTCGGCGTAGGCGCCGCCGGGGTCACCCTGAGCTGCCAGAAACACGAGCTCAACCTCGTATGCCGGCCCCGGTCGCAGCGGCAGGAACACTCCAGTATGCGGTTCCATTCGTCTGCCCCGGAGCCTGTCCGCCGACGACCAACCGCGACCCAGGAAACGCGCCGACGGCCCAGCCGTGAAGTCGATGCTGAGGGTGTCCCGCCCATCGCTTCTCCGTTGACCCCAATACAAATGGGTCGCGGAAGCGCGATCTCCGGCAACACCCAAGCTGCGCACCCATACGAACCCCGGCGGGGGCATACCGGCCGCCTCGGGCGCCGGTCCGAGAATCCAGTCATAGAAGTCGGCCCGAAACACCGGATCGCCCAGAGTAGCCTGCAGGTTGTCGACCCGATCGATATGACCGGCCCACGGGTTGTCGCCGAGCAGCGCCGAGTCGGCGAGTGTCCAATCCTCGGATCGAGCACCCGCGAGCGTCGGGGGAGCGTCGCCCACGGCGTCGTCGGGTGTATCCGGGGGCTCGACGGGCGCATCGGTTGGCGCGGGCCCGCAAGCTGCGACCAGTAGCAACGCTAGAAGAAGGGCGGGCAAGCCGGCAGCAGCCAGCCCGCGTTGGCCCTGTGACCTGAACCTTCCGCGGCGTGTTTCCATTGGAGTTTGCGCTTTTCTCCTGTGACCCTTGAACCGAATCTGCAGCCGGCCGTTCGCGGTGAAGCCTGGCGCATCGACTGCTAGCCGGTGCAGGGCTACTCTAGCAGCCTCGTCCGAACCATGGGTCCTCGGGAAGACCATGCGCATCGCCATCGCTGCCGACCACGCCGGGTATGAGCTCAAGGAACACATCAAGCTCCGCCTACAGGCGGAGGGGCACGTGATCGAAGACTACGGGGTCCACGACACCAAACCGGCCGACTACCCCGACGTGGGGCGTCCAGCAGCGCGGGCCGTAGCCCATGGCAAGGCGGATCGTGCCGTGCTCGTCGACGGTGCTGGCATCGCCATGTGCATGGTAGCCAACCGCATCAGCTTCGTGCGCGCGGCGATGTGCGACAACCCCCATACTGCCGAGATGGCTCGCGAGCACAACGACGCCAACGTGCTGTGTCTCGGAGGTCGCATGATTGGCCGGCAGATGGCCGAGACCATTCTCAAGGCTTTCTTGGAGACCGAGTTCGGTGAACGTCACCAGCGCCGCGTCGACAAGATCGAGCCCTAGGTATCCCCGGTGATGCTCTGATTAGTCCGCGACAGCCTGAGCCCCAACGACCCGCTGAGTCGACTCATGGCCGATTCCGCGGCGCGCCGTGCTCGAGGCGAAGCGGGGCTTTTCTCGAAGTGCTGAGACAGCACTCGAAGCTGACCGTTTGCCCGATCCGCCTTGAGGTCAACACGTCCGATCAGGCGATCACCGGCAAGCACCGGTAGGCAATAGTAGCCAAACTCGCGCTTCGGCGCCGGCTTATAGATCTCCAGCAGCTGTCGGAATCCGAACAACATCTCGGTGCGAGACCGATCCCACAACAGCGGATCGAACGGCGACAGCAGCAGGCCGCGGTCACGGCGTGGACGACTCGATCGGAGCGCTTCAGCGGCGTCCAGATCAGCCGGCCGGATCCACCCCGCCTTGCCGCGACCGCGTCCGCCAAGGCAGCACTCCGCCACCTCGCCGCGCTCGCTCAGGCGTTGCAATGCAGCGACAATCTGCGGCCGTAAGTTCTGTAGGCGCCAGGTCGCTGCGAGAGTGCCGGTTGTGGCCCACCCATGGCCCGCCAGTGCACGTAGCAGCAGCGTGTCGATCGACTCCTCGATCCCCGCCGGCCTGGCGCGCGCCGCCTCAGGAATCACACGCTCGGCGAGATCATACTCGCGTTGGAAGTTCACCCGCCGGGTAATCGCCACGTCGCCGCGCGACCACAGGCTCGAGAGCACTTTCTTGGCAACGCTGAGCTGCCACCAGCCACCGCGGCTCGACACCTGATCGAAGTCGCCGCCTCGTTGGGGGCCCCGATCGCGAAGCTGGTCGAGGATCGCGTCCGCGACGCGCGGATGTTCGCCGATGAGGTCACCCCACCATGGGCGGACACTGAAATGGCGCCGGCGAAACGCGAAGAACCGATAGAGCTCGATCGGTATCCAGCTGGCCTCGTGCCCCCAGTACTCGAACAGTGGCTCTCCCGGCCCCAGCAGCGATTCGGCTAGCGCCGGCGACGCACCGGCGAGCCGCGACATCAGAACCAGTGAGTGGCTGCGAGCTCCGGTCACGCAAACGGTGTCGAGTTGCAGGTAGCCGAAGCGGCCGATGATCGAACCGGCCGCGGCGCGTGCCCGTGGCCCGCGACCCGCCGCCCGGGTCGGTAAGCCGGTGCGCTCGGGCCTCAACAGTCCGGCCCGCGCGACCGCTAACCGCCGCGCTGCAGGAGTAGAGATTGTTTCCAAGCGAGGGCCTCGAACAGGAAGCTCGGTTCCGAGTCTGTTTAACTAGTATCTGGTGTGCGATGCAAGCCAACGCTCGCGGCTTCGCAAGAGGGTGAGATCGGGGCTAGTCTCCTGCGGAGAGCCCTTTCTACGCTAACCGAGATGGACGACGCTAGCTGGAGAGATCGATGATGGGAGACCAAATGGCCGCACCACGGCAGCTCTTCCTTTATCCAATGCTGCTTGGACTGGTGCTCGGAGCGGGATTCTTCCTCGGCCTCGGGTGGACAGCAAGAACCGCTCAGCCGGAAGCCCAGCCGACCGTCCAACCGGTAGCGCAGCCATCTGAGAGCACCCAGAAGGTAACGCCACGGGGCAATCTGGCATCGTCCGAGCGGTCGACGATCGAGCTCTTCCAGAGCTCCTCGCCCTCGGTCGTCTACATCACGTCGCTCACCGATCGCCGTAATCTCTGGACGCTCGACGTCACACGAATCGAGTCGGGCACGGGGTCGGGTTTCATCTGGGATCAGCGGGGCCACATCGTTACCAACTGGCATGTGATTCAGGGAGCTGCTGCGGCGCGTGTGACTCTCCCCGATCAGTCGCAGTGGGATGCCCGGCTGGTCGGATACGCGGCCGAGAAGGATCTTGCCTTGCTCCATATCGAGGCTCCCTCCGGACAGCTCCCACCGATCACGCTGGGCAGCTCCGACGACTTGCTCGTCGGCCAGAGCGTTTACGCTATCGGCAACCCGTTCGGCCTCGATTCCACCCTCACCACCGGTGTGATCAGCGCGCTCGGTCGCGAGATCAACTCGCAGGTAACCGGGGCCGAGATCCGCAACGTCATTCAAACCGACGCGGCAATCAACCCGGGCAACTCGGGTGGGCCGCTGCTCGACAGCGACGGTCGACTCATCGGAGTGAATACCTCCATCGTGAGCCCCTCCGGCGCCTACGCCGGGGTCGGCTTTGCGATCCCCGTCGACACCGTCCGATGGGTGGTAGGAGATCTGATCAACTTCGGACAACTGCAGCGACCGAGTCTCGGTATCGAGCCCCTGGCGATCGACACGCGACGACGACTCGGCGTCGAGGGAGTGGTGGTACGGAGCATCACGGACGGCGGCGCCGCCGATTCGGCGGGGCTACGTGGCACCATGCGAGCGCGCAACGGCCGCATCATACTGGGTGACATCATCACTGCCATCGATGACGACCGCGTCGCCAGTTGGGGTGACGTGCTGCAGGCCCTGGAGCTTCGACAGGCGGGCGAGGTCGTCGCTGTGAACTTCATCCGCGACGGTGAGTCGCAGCAAGCTCAAGTGAGGCTTCAGCCGCCCCAGTAGTGGTATCGTGCGCAGGCAACCGGAGATCGAGCATTGACAGGTCTGGTTGCGACGCGAAGGGTGTGATGAAATCCTGGCAGAGCGTCGACGTTCTGGTGATCGGCGGTGGCATCATCGGCCTCGCCAGCGCCTACGAAAACATCCGCCACGGGCGCAGCGTGCTGATTGTCGAACGCGCCCGACTCGGTGCAGGCGCCACCCACGTTGCCGCCGGGATGCTGGCGGGTGCCGCCGAGGCGGAGCCGACGCAGCCGTCGATTGTCCGGCTCGCGGTCGACAGCCTGAGCCGCTACGCCGAATTCGTGGCCGCCGTGGAGTCTGACTCCGGCTTGCAGTGCGGCTACGACACCACCGGAACCCTGCTCGTGGCGCTCGATCAGGATCACCTCGAGCACTTGCAGCACGGCGCCGTCGAGCACCAGCGACTCGGATTGCATTGCGAGCAGCTCGACGCCGCAGAGATCAGGCGACTCGAGCCCAGGCTGAGCCCGGGAGTCGTTGGCGGATTCGCCGCCAACGAGGATGTACAGGTGGACCCGCGCGCCTTGGCGCGCGCCACGGCGGCGGCGATCGAGGCACGCGGCGGCACGCTCGTTTGGCCGGCGGAGGTGCTCGAGTTGGAATTGGGCCAGCGCTGGAAGGCCGTAGTCGAGGTTCCCGGCGATCGCCTGGAGATCAGCGCCGAAAACGTGATCGTCGCCGCCGGGGCCTGGACACGCGACGCGGCCGTAGCCTGTGAGAGGCTCCCACTGCGCCCGGTCAAGGGCCAGGTATTGCGCCTACGAGGCGAGCGGCTGCTGCGTCACGTCATCCGAACGCCCGATGTGTACATCATCCCCCGCGCCTCCGGCGACCTGGTGCTCGGTGCGAGCAGCGAGGAGCAGGGATTCGACGCCCGCCCGACAGCAGGTCCGATGATGGACCTTCTCTACAATGCCTGGCGCGCGCTGCCTGGTGTATACGAGCTCGAGCTCGACGAGGTGTGCGTCGGGTTCCGTCCCGCATTGCGCGATCACCTACCGGCTATCGGCGCCACCGAGCACGACCGCCTATACGTAGCCACCGGTCACTACCGCAACGGTATTCTGTTGGCCCCGGCAACCGCTGCCCTGCTGGCCGATCTGATCGACGGCCAGAACCCCGAGCTGCTGCGGGGCCTGGAGCCCGGACGTTTCGCGCCCGCGGGCGTCGGGGAGGATACGATTGCGGGCCAGAGTTAACGGAGCCGAGCGGGAGGTGAGCCCGGGAATGAGCGTCGGCGCCTTGGTGAGCGAGGTCACCGCTGATGCCAAGGCTGTCGCGGTGGCCATCAACCGCGCGGTGCTACCGCGCAAGGAGTGGAGCGAAGTGCGGGTGAAGGAAGGCGACGATATCGAGATCATCGCCCCTTTCCATGGAGGGTGAGGTGAACGACGACAACCTGCAGATAGGCGAGTTGGAGCTGCACTCGCGCGTGCTACTGGGATCGGCCAGGTACCCGAGCAACCAAGTCATGCTCGATTGCCTCGCCGCTTCGCGCACCGAAATGGTCACCGTGGCGCTGCGCCGAGTCAGCCCTGGAGCAGAGGGCGAGTCGTTGTACGAGCTGCTGCGCCGCGCCGGCGTTCATGTCCTCCCCAACACGGCCGGTTGCTACACCGCCAAGGATGCCGTCCTGACAGCCCAACTCGGCCGTGAAGCCATCGGTACCGAGTTGGTCAAGCTCGAGGTAATCGCCGATGACCAGACCCTGCTTCCGGACGCCGCGGGGCTGCTACAGGCGGCCGACGACCTGGTACGCGACGGGTTCGTCGTACTTCCCTACACCAACGATGATCCGGTGTTGGCGCGTCGGCTCGAGGACATCGGCTGTGCGGCGGTCATGCCGTTGGCAGCACCGATCGGCTCCGGCTTGGGGGTCCGCAACCCGCACAACCTGAGCCTGATCAAGGAACGTGCCGGCGTGCCTGTGATCGTCGACGCCGGTCTGGGCACCGCCTCCGACGTCGCCATCGTTTTCGAGCTTGGCTGCGATGCCGTGCTAGTGAACTCCGCGGTCGCCCGCGCCGGTGACCCGGTGTTGATGGCGCAGGCAGTGCAGTCCGCGGCAGCGGCCGGGCGCGACGCATTTCGTGCGCGTCGCATGCCGCAAAAGCACCATGCGGAGCCATCGACACCCCTCAAAGGCACCCCTTGGCAATAGGCGGGCCCGACACGCCACGTCTTTACCTGATCGCCGATCACGAGTATTGCGGCGATACGGAGCGCTGGCTCGACCTCATCGACACCGCGGTCGAGGCGCTGCCGGATCGCTTTCCGGCGGCCCTCCAGCTGCGCGCCAAGGAGCTCAGTGGGGCGGCGCGCGATGCGATGCTCGAGGCCGCCCTCGATCGACTCTCCAACCGCCCGGTACCGGTGTTCATCAACGGCGCCGGCATCGATGCTGCGAGCGTTCGGACGCGGGCAGTTCACTGGCCTGAGAGCGCCATCCCGACTCGGCCACAGCCCGTGCCCGTGGGGTTTCGCCGCGCCGCATCGATCCATTCAGCCGACGCGGCGTGGCATGCAGCGGTTGCGGGCGCCGAGTTCGGGGTCTTCGCACCGGTATTCGACCCGGGCTCCAAGCCCGGCTCCGGACGCGGTGTCGAGACGCTGCGCGAACTGGTCGAGGCGGTGGACCTACCGATCCTGGCGCTCGGAGGGGTCGACACCGCGCGGGTCGGCGAGTGTCTACAGGCCGGAGCGGCGGGCGTCGCCGTCGTCAGCTCGGTGTTCGGCGCCGACGATCCCGGTGCGGCGGTGCGGGAGCTCGCCGCGGCGCTCGGATAATCGTCGAGCGAGCACCTGCGACCGACTGGCTCGTTGAATCGCTGCCCTCCATAATCGCTGCCATGCGCCTTCAGCTACTGCTCGTCATGGTCCTGGCGACTGCGTCGAGTCTATGTCAGGAAGGTCCCTCGCGATCGCGCCTCGACCGGCTGATGCTGGCGGAGGATCGGCGCGGGACGTCCGACACCGATCTATCGATCCTGCGCGCCGAGTCCAGCGCGCAGGAAAGCTCCATGCGACGCGCCGCCGCCCGAGCTCTCGGCCGTCTCGAGCGCGCCGACCTCCTACCCGACATTCTGCCGCTGCTCGGCGATCCTGACCCCTCGGTGCGCGCCACTGCAGCGACTGCGGTTGCTCAAGCTCTGAGCAGGAGCGCGGGGGACGCCGGGCTCGACCCGCTGCGCACCGCCATGGGCAGCGACCCCGATGCGGCCGTCGCCGGCGCCGCCGCGACATCGATCGGCCGGTTGCGTTACGCGGACGACAACGCGGCACGTGATGCCGAGGCCGCCCTGCTCGGCAGCGCCGAAGAAGAGCTGGCGCTCCTCGCCGCGGTGGAGCAACCGGAGAACGGTGGACGGGGCGCGCGCCTTCTCGGCGTGGCGCGAGGCTTGGAGGCCTTGTTCCGGCTGCGCGACGACCTGGTCGCCCAACCCGAGACCCTTGATTCATTGGCTGCGCTCACAGGCCTCGGACGCGACAACGCCAACGACTCGGAGAGGGCAGTCGTGCGATTCCTGGCGGTCGCGGCGATGGCTAACGCGGCTGCCGAGTTCCCCGACGAGCTGTTGTTGGCGCTGCAGCGCGACCCATTCATCGGCGTACGTCGCCTGGCAGCCGGCGTCATCGGTTCGACGCTCGAGTACGGATCGCCGCTCGTCGCCGGCGCGCTGCAGGACTCCGAGGCACGCGTTCGCTACGAGCTCCTGCGAGCGCTGGGCGGCAGGGTGCCCGAGCGTGGCGCCTGCTCGCGATTGCTCGCTGGACTCAGGGACGGGGCTGCGACCGTACGGCTTCTGGCGATTGACGGGCTCGTTGGCTGTAATGGCGCGCGGACGACTCTGAGCCGGATCGCCAGCCAGATTGCGATGGCCGACGAGCTCGACTGGTATGAGCCGGCCCATGCCCTGGTGGCGCTGACGAGCATGGATCCGGCACTCGCCCGACCACACGCCGAATCTGCCAGCCGTCATCCGATATGGCAGGTGCGCATGTATGCTGCCCGCGCCGCGACGGCGTCTGGTTGGGTCGATCTACTCCGCCATCTGGCAGCCGACGACCATGCCAACGTCGCGTCAGCCGCGATTCTGGGGCTGAGCAGCGCTGCTGGGAACGCCGGCGACGATCTCTACGTTGCCGCGCTCGAGAGCGATGATGGACAGCTGCTGATGGCCGCAGCCGCAGCGCTGGCAAACGCGACACAGGCCACCGAGCAGCTGCTCGCGGCGCTCGAGCGGATCACCGCGCACGAGCGCGAGACTTCACGGGATCCCCGTCGGGCGCTGTTGGAGGCGATCGGCAGCTCGGGCTCCGCAGGCAACGCAAACGCCGTCAGGCCCTACCTCCGAGACTTCGATCCCGTCATCGCCGCCACGGCAGCCGACGTTATCGAGCGCTGGACAGGCACCCGACCGCCGCCCCTGCCGCGGCCGCTTCCGCACTCCCCTTTCCCGGGCGCGGCAGAGCTGCGGGAGATCGACGCCATGCTCGCCGTGGTGTCCATGCGTGGCGGCGGTGAGTTCACGCTACGCCTGACCCCGTTCGAGGCGCCCTCCAATGCGGCGCGCTTCGTCCGGTTGGCCCGCGACGGTTACTTCAATGGGCTGACATTTCACCGAGTGGTACCCAACTTCGTAATCCAAGGGGGCAGTCCAGGCGCCAACGAGTTCGCCGGCGACGGACCCTTCACACGCGATGAGATTACCGACCGCTCGCACCTACGCGGGACGGTAGGCATCTCCACGAGGGGACGCGATACGGGCGACGCCCAGATCTTCGTCAACCTGATCGACAACGTCCGTCTCGACTTCGGCTACACGATCATCGGCGAGGTGATCGACGGCATGAGCGTGGTCGATGAAGTCCTCGAGGGCGCGATGATCGATACGGTGCTCCTGGAGCCGGCCGGCTAGCGATCTGTGCCGCTCAGTAGCGGAGCCCGACCACCCCAGCGATGCCGCGTCGCATCGATCTCACCACCGCGATTCGATTCAGCGTCGGCCCAGACCGGGCGGCAGCACCACCGGGTCGTCGGGCTCGACGGTGTATTCGACCTCGAGCAGGTCACCGGAGAGGGTTTCCACAGGCCGCCGCTCGTGCCGACCGCGCCACCAGATACGCAGCGCCGCCGCCGCGGTCAGCGCCAGCACCACGACGAGTCCCGCGGTGAGCATGAAGAAGCCGAGCGCCATCACCACGATGGTAGCCAGCGCCCAGACCAGACGGCCGAGTAGGGTGTTGGGTGGGGTGAGCACGACGGTGCGTCGAACCATGAGAGCTCCGCGCGGGGAGACGGAGTCTCCATGGTACCAGCCACCATCGGGTGGCCCCATCCTCGCCCATCGCGCGCCCCATGATTGTCGCCGACTCCGCCACGGTCGTGCCGTGCTCGGGCACGGCCCGGGGCGGTATATTTAAGGTCCAGGGGTTCGGCGCGGCGCAGCTCGACAGGAGGTGGGTGCTTGACCGACAACGCATACGACGAGCAATACAGCCCGAAGGAACCGAAGACTCCGCGGCTGTGGACGATCGCGGTGCTCGTCGTGCTATTGGCGGGCCTAGTGGTGTTCGCTTTCCTGCGCATGCAGGAGGTAGAACGCCAGATGGCCACGCTCGGCGACGAGGTCGGCGAGGCCCGCGAGCGGGCGACCCAGGCGACTCGGCGTGCTCGCGAAGCGGAGCTGGCTGCGGCTGCCGCCGGCGTACTGGTAGGGGAAGCCAAAGAACGCACTGCCCAGGAGACCGAAGCACGTACCTTGGCCGAGCAGGCGCAGCTGGCGGCAGAGGGTGAGGCAGAGTTTGCGCACCAGCGCGCCTACGTGGCCGAGGGCGCGGCGCGACAGGCCCGCGCTGAAGCCGACCAGATTCGTGCTCGGCGCGACGCCGAGATGTCGCGCCTCCAGGACGCACTCGGTCGAATCGCCGACACCCAGCGCACGGTGCTCGGTCTGGTCATGAACCTGGGCGAGGACACCATCAACTTCGACTTCGACAAGGCTGATCTCAAGCCCGCGGACCGCGAATTGCTGAGCCGTGTCGTCGGTGTGTTGATGACTTCGACCGGCTACCGGATTCAGGTCTTCGGCCACACCGACGATGTCGGCACGCTGGACTACAACCAGAAGCTATCGGAGCGACGCGCCCGCGCGGTCTTCGACTACCTGGCTTCGGCCGGGCTCGATACCGAGATCCTCTCCATGAGAGGCCTCGGCAAGACGCAGCCGCTTGTCGAGGGCGTCAGCGAGGCCGCCCGGGCACGCAATCGGCGCGTCGAGCTCGGCATCATCGATACCGTGGTCAACTACAGCACGGAAGCGCCTCCGACCAAACAGCAACGTTAGTACGCTGTACAGGACACTAGGCACAGTAGGCGAGCGCAGCTTGGGCTAGCGTGGCGCTCAACTTCTCTACCGAGTCCAGGTCGACCCACTCGACTGCGGCGTGCGCGCCGTTGCCCGCGTGACCGAACACCGCTGTATCGATACCGGCCGCGGCGAGAAAGGCCGCATCCATCCAGTAGGGAAAGCCGAGCCGGTTCGGAGCGTCACCTAGGACGCCGAGCGCCGCGTTCGAGACGACCGAGACAATCTTGGAGTCGGCTCGAGCCTCAAAGGCCGGCCGCTCGAGCACCAAGCGAACCCGTGCCATCAACTCAGGTGCAAGTGCCTGGCACTCGCCAACCAGCTTCTCGATGTCACGCACTGCCCGCCCTCCGTCCTCTCCCGGCAGCAGCCGGCGCTCGATCTGTGCGACCGAGCGCGCTGCATACGTGCTCCAAGCCGTGCCGCCCTCGAGGCGCGCGACGTGCATCGATCCGGGTCCTAGCACCGGGTGTGGTGGTCGCCGGCGGATCTCTTGCTCGAGTCCAGCCACCTGCGACAACAGCTGACCCATGCGCAGGTTGGCGTCGACACCGTGTTGGAAGAGGCTGCCATGAGCGGCGGCGCCGGGCATCTCGACCTCGACCCAGGCGAATCCCTTGTGGGCCAGGCACAGCTGCAGCTCGGTGGGCTCGGTGACGATGGCGGCATCAGCGTGAAATCGCTCGAGCACCGCTCGCATGCCAACGCTGGCTTCCTCCTCGTCGGCCACTGCCACCACCAGAACGTCACCCGCTGTCTGGCGGTCTATGTCGCGCAACGCCTTGGCGGCGGCGATACAAGCGGCGAGGCCCGCCTTCATGTCGTAGGCACCTCGACCATACAGACGCCCGTCCCGGACGACCGGGTCGAACGGCTCCTCCATTCCTTCGACCCCGACCGTGTCGAGATGGGCGTAAAGCATCAGAGACTGGCCACCGCCGGTACCCGGCAGCACGCCGACCACCGAGGTGCGGCCGGGCTCCGGCTCGATCATCTGCGGGACGATACCCAGGTTCTCCAGATCAGCGGCGATGATCGCCGCGAGAGGACCCTCGGCGCCGGTCGAGTCAAAGGCCGGATTAATCGATGGCGTGGCGACGTAGGTACTGAGTCGATCGACGAGGTAGCGCGTATCGATCATCAGCTACGCGCTCGCGGCGTCAGCGTGGTCTCGTAGCGCTCGCCGTCGCGCATGAACACGATCTCGAGCGGCTCGTCAATCTTCACCGCGTCAAGCGCATAGGTGTAATCGTAGATGTTGGCAATGGTCTGGCCACCGAACTCGATGATCACATCGCCGGCGCGTAGCCCGGCCTCCTCGGCCGGACCGCCATCGATCACTCCACCGAGCAGCAATCCCTCGATATCCGAGGCATAGTCGGGGATCGTGCCGGTGAATGCCCTCACGGTGTCGCGACTGCCCTGCTGCGTGCCACGGGCCTGTTGCACGGCGACAAACTGCGGCGCGACATCCAGATTGCTCACCTTGTGCGCTACCAGCGCACCGAGGTGCGCGACGCGAGTGAGATCTTCGATGTTGAGCAGCTCGGCGTCATCGCTGGGTCGGTGGTAGTCGGTGTGCACATCGGTAAAGAACGCCAGCGTCGGCACCCGCGCCTGGTTGAACGAGCTGGAGTCCGTCGGCAGATACGGATTGTCGTCTATCTTGATATCGAAGCCCACAACCACGTTGCTGCGCTCGATCAAGCCTGGCCACGCGGCGCTGCTACCGACCGCCTGCAATACCAGCTGGTTGTTTCGGGAACGGCCTACCATGTCGAAGTTGAGGTTGGCCGCAACCTGTTCCATCGACAGATTCCCGCCACGCACGAAGTCGAGCGAGCCAACGGTGCCGAGCTCCTCGCCCGACCAGAAGGCCAGCACCACATTGCGCGCATGGGACATGCCGTCCAGCCGCGCGCCGGCAGCCAGTACCGCGGCTACGCCGGAGGCGTTGTCGTCGGCGCCGTTGTGCACCTCGCCGACCTCGTCCTTTCCGGCGAGCGAGTTGCCGCCCATGCCGCGGCCGAGATGATCATAGTGAGCGCCGAGCACTACCCAAGGACGGTCCACACCGTCCAGCGAGCCAGACGCGGGAAGATAGCCGACCACATTGTTGCCCTCGCCGCGCTCGCGATGAACGCTGACGCTGAGCTCGGCGGCTACACCGAGCTCGAAGCCGCCGACGTGCGGATTGCCGGTGTCGAGCTCTGCCTGCACTTCGTCGAGATCCCGGTCGATCGCTGCGAAGATAGCCTCGCTCACACCGCCGTCGACGCTCGCAGCGACAATTCCGGAGCTGGCCGTCGCGGTATCGAAGGCCATCCTCACAAGGCCACCGGCGTTCGGAGAGCGCGGCCCAGTCACCACCAGCAACCCCTTGGCACCCCGCTCACGCGCCTGCAGCGCCTTGTAGCGCAACCCCGAGTATCGCGACAGGATCACCCGTGTCTCTGGATCCACGTCCTCGGGGATATAACGCAGCACGACGACAATCTTGTCGGTGACATCGAGCCCGAAGTAGCTGTCATAGGAGTAGCCCTGGCTCTCGGGAATCGAAAGGCCGTAGCCGGCGAATACCAGCTCGGCCGCAGCAGTGGCGTTCTCCGAGAAAGACAGCGCCTGCACCCTGCCCTCGCCCGCCGAGAACTCCCGACCCGCGATGCTCAACCGGCTGCCAGCATCGGTGATCCCGGCAGTGAACTCGAACGGCAAGCGATAGCCGGCTGCGCCCGGCAGCGGCCTCGCTCCGAGCTTCTGCAGCTGCTCGACCAAATAGTCGGCGGCCCGCGAGGCCCCTGCCGTACCCGTCAACCGCCCTTCCAACGTTTCAGATGCGAGAAACTCCACGTGATCGTGGATAGCAGCTTCGCCGCTCAGGGATTGCTGCCCGTGGGCAACCATCGAGGCTCCCTGCAGAAGCAGCAATATCGTCAGCGACGCCGCAACGGCTTCCAGTTGCATGCGCGAGCGGCGGCCGCTGGTCACTGGCCGCTTTCCTCGGAGTTGCGTATCCGCGACGGAGCCGCCGCCAGCGCCGCCAGCGCGGCCTCGTGGCTCCACTGCGCAACGAAGATCTGCGAGCCCTCCTCGCCGTGACGCTGGGAGGTCCATGACAGCGTCTCGCCGTCAGGGGCCGGCACCGGCAAGCCATCGAAACGGTCCGAGTAGGTCACCCTGACGGGCTCCTTGTCGCCGGCAATGTCGACCATGAACACCTCGAAGTTCTCGAAGCCGAGCTTGTTCGACGCAAAGAACACATACTGCCGCGAGGGGTGCACGTATGGCGCCCAACTCATCGCGCCGAAATCGGTGAGTCGGCGCTCATCGGTTCCATCAGGATTGGCCGAGTACACGTCGGCCCGCAAACCCGACGGATGGAAGCGTCGCCAGATGATGCGTGAGCCATCGTGAAAGAAGAAAGGCCCGCCGTCGTACCCGGGCACATCGGTGATTTGCCGCTGGTCAGTGCCGTCGGCGCGCATGATCCAAAGATCGGCGAAGTAGGCGGGATCGACCTCCAGGAGACTTTGCTCCTGGCTCGTCAGCTGGCGCGCGTAAGCGTTCCGGTTCGACGAGAAAACGATCCACTCGCCGTCGGGGGAGTAGCTACCCTCGGCATCGTAGCCTCGTGCTTCGGTCAGTTGGCGCGTCTCGCCGGTGGCCGGGTCGGTCACGAAGATGTCCATCGCCGGGTCGTAGTCCCAGGCATAACGCCGCTCCTGCCCCGAGGCACGCATGTCGAATTCTTCCTGCTGGTAACGCTTCGAGTCGGGGTCGAGGTGCGTAGAGGCGTACTCCACTTCGCCTGTTACGGGATGAATGAAGGCACAGGTCGTCTTGCCCACACCGGACGAGACGCGCTGCGTCTCGCCGGTGGTGAGATCCAGTTGGTAGATCTGATAGAAGGGATTATCCGCCTCTCGCTCGCTCTGCAGCACCATCTTGGTGCCGTCGTACGAGTAGTACCCCTCGCCAGCGCGCACACCTTCATAGGTGAGCCTGCGTATGCGACTGAGGAAACGGGACTCCGCCGCAGCGTCAGCGGTGGGCCCTTGCGGCACAGCCGTCAGGGAGATCAGGCGAGCGGCCGGCGGCGCCACGCCCAGGAGAACAGCAAGTAGGGGTAGTAAGAGCTTGCGCATCGAAAGGTCAAATCATCGACTGGGAACTCTGGTTCGTCTTGCAGCGAAAGCCGCCATCGAGCGCATGATACGGCGCCGGCCCGTACCTGTCTCTCTCGGGACGCCATGCGCCGCCATCGAGAGAGGCAGTCAGCCGTGCCAGACGCGGCGCCAGCACCCTGCTAAGCTTCGCAGGTGCGGCCTCCCCGATCGTTTCATTCGCACGGATCGCCCACCTGTTAGAGAGGCCCACCATGCGTAGACACCGGCAGCCAGCAATCCTCGCGCTAACGAGCATCGTGCTGCTGATTCCATCGGTCCTGGCTGCCGCACCCCAGCAGGCGGAGATCCACGGCCGCGTGGTCAACGGCTTCACCCAAGCACCGCTCGAGACCGTCAAGATCGAGATCGTCGAGACCGGGGCTTCGGTCGAAACAGGGGCCGACGGGCGCTTTCGGCGGTCGGCGGCCCCCGGCGTGTACACCCTCCGTGTTTCCCGGGAGAACTTCTTGTCCGTAGAGCGGCGGGTTGTGCTCGGTCAGGGAGAGAGCCTGCGGGTTGACGTCGTGATGTTCGCGCTGCGACCGACACTTGGCGAAGACGTGGTCGTCATTGGGTCGCGCGCCGAGCGTACGGTGCTGGAGACGCCGGTGCCGGTGGACGTCCTCGACACTGCGGAGCTCGAGCGCACCGGGCAATCCGAAACCAGCCGCATGATTCAGTTTCTGGCGCCGTCGTTCAACTTCTCGACGTCGACGATCAGCGACGGAACCGACGTTGTACGGCCATCGACGCTACGCGGACTGGGGCCGGATCAGACGCTGGTGCTGGTCAACGGCAAGCGGCGCCATATGAGCGCACTGGTGCACGTGAACGGCTCCGTCGGACGCGGATCCGCCGGTGTCGATCTCAACACCATCCCGGCGGCGGCCATCGAGCGCGTCGAGATCCTCCGCGACGGTGCCGCGGCACAGCACGGCTCCGATGCTATCGCCGGAGTGATGAACATAGTCCTCAAGGAGCGGCCTTCCGGGACACAGGTGAAGCTCAATCTGGGACAGATGTATCGTAGCGACGGCGAGCTCGTTCAGGCCTCGGTGAACCATGGACTGAAGCTGGGCAGCCGTGGCTTCCTGAACCTCACGGGCGACTATCGCAACCGCGGCAATGCCAACCGCGCTGGATTCGACCAGCGGCAGCAGTATCTGCCACTTGCGGACGGCTCTGCGGATCCGCGCGAGGCCAGCTTCGAGCCCCTCAACCATCGCTACGGCGACGCCGACTCGGAGAACTTGACGCTGTGGGCCAACGCCGAGACGGGCGTCGGCGACACCGGCACGTTCTCCTTCTTTGGCGGATACTCCGGCCGCAAGGGAGAATCCGCCGGCTTCTATCGGCGTGCGTTGGATGCGCGCACGCGCCCGGAAATCCACCCGGATGGGTTTCTGCCGCTCATCAATACCGAGGTCGACGACCTATCGGGGTCGGTGGGCTACCGTGCGGTGCTCGGCGGCTGGAGCCTCGACACTAGTCTCACCAGCGGCTCCAACTCATTCGAATTCATCATCAACAACTCCAACAACGTGTCGATAGGACCCTCGAGCCCCACCTCGGCGCGGGCCGGCACGCTCAACTTCCGCCAGACCACCTTCAATGTCGACGCCTTCACCGACGTCGACTGGGGCCTGCAGCACCCGGTGCAGCTGGCCGTCGGTGCCGAGATTCGGCGCGACAACTACCAGATCGAGGCTGGCGAGAGGGCCTCGTGGATCGACGGCGGCTTCCCGGATCAGTTCGGCGGCCAGGCGGCCCCGGGAATTCAGGTATTCTCCGGTTTTCGCCCCAACAACGAGATCGATCAGTCACGCACCGCCGTCGGCGCATATGTCGATCTGGAAACCCGTCTGCGCGACGACCTGCTGCTTGCCACGGCGGTGAGGTTTGAGGACTACACCGACTTCGGCTCTTTCCTGAGTGGCAAGGTCGCCGCACGCTGGGAGCTGACAGACACCTTCGCGCTGCGCGGCTCGGTTAGCAGCGGATTTCGCGCACCATCGTTGCACCAGGCCCATTTCAACAACACCAGCACTCAGTTCGTGTTCAGCGACGCTACCGGTGAGCTCGTGCCCTTCGAGGTCGGCACCTTCGCCAACGGCGGCGAGGTAACCAACGCCTTCGGGGTGCCCTCTCTGCGTGAGGAGACGGCGCGAAACATGAGCCTCGGGTTCGTCGCTCGCCCGGCATCGAACTGGTCGCTGACCGGCGATGTGTTCTTCATCGGCATCGAAGACCGCATCGTGGTCTCCGGCCAGTTCCAGTCGGAGACCGATCCCGCCGGGCCAATTCGCTCCATCCTGCAGCCTTTCGGCGTAAACGCGGCTCAGTTCTTCAGCAATGCCATCGACACCGAGACCGTCGGCGCCGACCTCGTAGTGGCATGGTTCGACCAGATCGGCCGCGAAGGCAGCCTACACCTGACCGGCGCGGCGAACTGGAACCGCACCCGGGTCGTCGGCAACGTTCGCACCCCCCCTGCCTTGAGCGGTCTGGGAGCCACGCTGTTCAACCGCATCGAGCGCGAGCGAATCGAAAGTGCGCAGCCGCGCAGCCACTACCAGCTATCGGCACGCTACACGCACCCGGAGATTGTCGCGGTCGTGCGAGCGAACCGCTTCGGCTCGGTCAAGACGGTGGAGAGCGCCGGCAACCCGGCCCTCGATCAGATCTTCGCCGCCAAGTGGCTGGTGGACCTGGAGTTCACGCACCCATTGCGCTCAGGCCTCAACATATCGGTCGGAGCAAACAACATCTTCCATTACCTTCCCCGACGAGAACCGTCCGGAGATCTCTTTCGGCGGTGTCTTCGTCTATCCTTGCCGCACCGCACCCTTCGGCTTCAACGGCGGCTTCTACTACACGCGGCTGGCGTACGAGTTCTGAGATCGACCCGGGACGCACAGGCAACACGGCACACCGGCGGTCTCTACGCAGCGGTCGATCGCCGCTACCTGAGCCCATCCCCGGAATGCTCTCCCGACGCGAGCCCTGCCCTAGCCCAGCAATCCATGATGGGGGCCATTGAACGCCACGACGAACGTCACGATGACGCCGACCCAAACCGCCACGTACAAGGGCACGAAGTAGTAGCGGCGAGCCATCCACTCAGGATGCGAGATCGGCATGCCGGCGAACTTGCCGCGCTGTTTGCTGGGGAAGAAGAACGTCTTGTAGGTCTCGGTGGTGGCGATGGTGTAGCCAAGAGCGCAGGCAGCGATCAGCAGATAGTTGCCTGTGAAGTGTGCCAATAGGTACGCCCAGGCGGCGGCAAGCAGCGGGCTGCGAAAGAACTTGAGGATCTCGAAGCCCTCTTTGGGAGCGTCCTTCCAGGCGCCGCCAAAGGCCGAAATCCAACCGCCGGCGGCGCCGATCGTGGCCACCACGAGCAGCGGACTCAGATTCGGCTCAGCCTGCTGAAAGCGCCAGATCGAGTAACCGATGAAGATGCAGGTAGCGGCGTAGGCCGCCGCTACGAACAGCTGGATGGCCCGGTTCTCTACCACCTTGCCAAGAACGGCGAACTGCATGGGGATGAAGTACTTCGACTGGTCCTCGACGCGCAGGAACGTCTTCCAGAACTCCAGAAGGGCCCGCTCGCCGACATAGGTGGCACCGAAGAACACCGCAACGTTGGAGGCCATCGTCAGGTCGAGCTGCAGCACGCGATTCAGCACCAACGCCACCAGCACTCCGATGACGGTGCTGCGTAGGTACTTCGGCCAGGTGAAGCCCTCGTGCGGAGCGTCCTTGTACATCCCCCATGTCGAGGTGTGGATGCCGGAGGCAAAACCGATGAGCATGGCGTACACGTCGTTCATTCTTTGGATCCTGGGGTCATGAGCTACCGGGCCCGAGATGCCTATGATTACTCAGGAGATGAATTGTGGGCTGATGCTGGACGTTCGACATGGCGTGCTAAATATCTGCTTGAAAAGCTGGTTGGCCAAGGACTAACTATCGCTGAAAATGTAGTCGCCCGACGTTGGGATGCTCCGCCTGAGGGGAATGTGACTTTGTATTGTAGGAGTTTGAACGGAAGCG
>DASCOT010000043.1:0-5025 GCA_036012155.1 Acidobacteriota bacterium | reverse complement strand
ATCCCGGCATGAACCACCTGTGTCGGGTGTTGATGAGCAGTCTGGTGGATCGGAGTGGCGGCGTTTCACCAGAGCCCGGTAGGCCGGCGGCAACAGGCGACAGAGCGCTCATCATTCCGCCCGACCGGGTTCGCTACCTCGCCGAGATCGCCGAAGACAGCGATGCCTACGGGACGTTCGTCGACGGACAGGCGGCAATCGCCAGCAGCTTGTATCAGCTGCAGGGGGCGATCGAACAGTTGCGCCAGGCCGGGGACGACGAGCAGGATACCGAGCGGCAGCTCGTCGAGCGTTATGAGGCTCTCGAGGAACGGCTCGATCCGGATTGCCGACGCCTGCTGCGTGAGTGGCCTGCGACACAGGAGCGGTATCGCGCCGACGCATACCAATACAGGGTTCGCGACCAGGTCATCGAGCGTCCGTTGTTCAGCGAGTCGCTGTCTCATCTGCGGGTGCCCAAGGTCGTTCTACCGCGCTATCGAGATTGGGGCGACGTCCTACGCTGGCTGCTCACCGAGAACGTGCCGGGCGAGTTTCCCTACGCCGCCGGCGTGTTCCCACTGAAGCGCACCGAGACCGAGGATCCGGCGCGGATGTTCGCCGGCGAAGGGGGGCCAGAGCGCACCAACCACCGTTTCCACTACCTGTCGCAGGGCATGCCGGCGAGGCGACTATCGACGGCGTTCGATTCCGTCACGCTGTACGGCGAGGATCCCGATCCGCGCCCGGACATCTACGGCAAGATCGGCAACTCCGGTGTGAGCATCTGTACCGTCGACGATGCCAAGAAGCTCTATTCCGGGTTCGACTTGCTCGATCCCGCGACCTCCGTGTCGATGACTATCAACGGCCCGGCGCCGATGTTGTTGGCGTTCTTCCTCAACGCCGCCATCGATCAACAGTGCGAGCTGCACATCAAGCGTCAGGGGCTCGACGCTGAGACCGAAGCGAAGATCAGTGAGATCCACGCTGCCAAGGGGGCCGCGCGCCCGGCCTATCAAGGGGAGCTGGCCGAGCACAGCGACGGTCTGGGTCTGGCGCTGCTCGGTGTCAGCGGTGACGAAGTGCTGGAACGAGAAACGTACGAGCGCATCAAGGCCGACACCCTGCGCGGCGTCCGCGGCACCGTTCAGGCCGACATCCTCAAGGAGGACCAGGCCCAGAACACCTGCATCTTCTCCACCGAGTTCGCCCTGCGAATGATGGGCGATATCCAGCAGTACTTCATTGACCAGAAGGTGAGGAACTTCTATTCGGTCTCGATCTCCGGCTACCACATGGCCGAGGCCGGGGCGAACCCGATCAGCCAGCTGGCGTTCACGCTTTCCAACGGGTTCACCTTCGTCGAGTACTACCTGTCGCGCGGCATGGCGATCGACGAGTTTGCCCCCAACCTATCGTTCTTCTTCTCCAACGGCATGGACCCGGAGTACTCGGTCATGGGGCGGGTGGCGCGGCGCATCTGGGCCAAGGCGATCAGGCGCAAGTACGGTGGCAACGCTCGCTCCCAGAAGCTCAAGTACCACATCCAGACATCGGGCCGGTCGTTGCACGCGCAGGAGATCGCCTTCAATGACATTCGAACCACGTTGCAGGCGCTCTATGCGATCTACGACAACTGCAACTCGCTGCATACCAACGCCTACGATGAGGCACTGACGACGCCGACCGAGGAGAGTGTGCGGCGGGCGCTGGCCATCCAACTGGTGATCAACCAAGAGCTCGGGCTGGCCCGCAACGAGAACCCACTGCAGGGCTCGTTCATCATCGACGAGCTAACCGATCTGGTCGAGCAGGCGGTGCTGCAGGAGTTCCGCAACATCTCGGAGCGCGGCGGAGTCCTCGGCGCCATGGAGCGTATGTACCAGCGATCCAAGATCCAGGAGGAGTCGCTGTATTACGAGAGCCTCAAGCACAGCGGCGAGCTACCGATCGTCGGGGTCAATACTTTCTTGGACGAAGAGGGTTCTCCGACGGTGATTCCGGATGTTGTCTTCCGCTCCACCGGCGAGGAGAAGGAGTACGCGATTGCCTCACGCGAGGCCTTCCAGAAGCGTAATCGCACCGCGTCCGGCCCTGCGCTCGAGCGCATGCAGCGGACAGCGGTGGACAACGGCAACACCTTCGAAGCCTTGATGGAGGCCGCCAAGGTCTGCAGCCTGCGCCAGCTCACCGGAGCGATGTACGAGGTTGGCGGCCAGTACCGCCGGAACATGTAGCGCGTGCGCAGCGCCACCTAGCAAGTTGCGGATCGTCTGCTTCAACATGCGGGCCGGGGGATCGGCAAACCACTGGCAGGAGATGATCGACCGGCTCGCCCCGGACCTCGCGCTGGTGCAGGAGACGCGCAATCCACTTGCGTTTGCGGGATCGTTGGCGATTCCTCGATGCCGGCTGCTGTGGGCCCCCGTCGAGCATGGCAAGTGGGGGACAGCGCTGTTGCTGCCGCGTCGGCCACGCCGGCTGTTGCCAATCCCGGGGTTCGAAGGCTGGGTCGTCGGCGCGGAGGTGACGGGTTGGCCGCGCCGGCAGCCGCTCCACGTGTATAGCGTGCACATGCCGGCGCGGAGGATCAGCTACCTGCGCGAGGCGAACGCGATGCTCGACGGGATCGCGACTTTGTCAGCTGGGGCCGACTCGGTGATCGGGGGCGATTTCAACCTGACGGTGGCGCATCGCGCACCGGGAGATTGGCGGACGAACAGTCGCGGTGAGCAGCGCTTCCTGGAGCGAACAGAGGATGAGCTCGGGCTGGTCAATGCCTGGCGCGCAACGCACCCCGAGGCACCGTTGCCGCAGACGCTGCGCTGGACCCGCGACCCGGTTACGCCGTACCACTGTGACGAGATCCTGGTACCAGGGCGATGGACTTCCTCCATAGCGAGTGCCGAGGTGCACGCTGGCGAGGAATGGGAGCGCCTAAGCGACCACAATCCGGTAAGCGCCGAGATCGCACGCCCCCCGGTTCGGCAAGCGCTGCGCGACACCTAACTCTCGGGTCACCGTTGACAGCGCCTCGAGTTCGAGGAAGCATCCGGAACGGCAGCGAGGACCAACCGGTTCCACTTTTCAGACGGAGACGAGGAGGGCGCGATGGAGGTCGATCGCAGAGCGTTCCTGGCCACGCTGGGCGTCGGCACGCTGGAGCTCATGTCGCCGGAAGACAGGGCTGAGGAGCTCGAGCACTACATGATGGGCAGCTCGGCCACGCGGTTGCCGAGCGCGATCCGGAAGCGCATTCGGCGAGCCGGAAGACCATAGAGGCGGCATGGGAACGAACAAGCAATTCTCCGGCTACCGCTCATTCGACTACCTGAAGGCGACGCGCGACTTCCGCGAGTTCGAGCTCGTCGAGGGCCACTGCAAGGACGAGCCGTACCTGTTGCCGCTGAACGCCGATCAGGAGGCTCGCGTCGAGGATCTGGCCGAGCGGCTGGTGATGATCTCGCTCCATGAGCACCCGCATTACTTCCCGGTCGCTCACGACGAGATGATGGCGTACGACCGTGAGGCACGCGTCTTCACGGCCTACGAGGCGCTGGGCGATTCGTACTGGGATTGTGTGTTCGACAATTTCCTCGACGGGAGCGCCATCATCACCTCCAAGAGCGGCTGGAAATGGGACGACGTGCTCTACGACATGGGCATGCGGCTGTGCGATCTGGCCCATCAGGACTTCATCATTCGCTGCGAGGTCGTCGACGATATCCACCGGGCGCATCGCGAGGGACGTATCGCGCTGGTGCCGGCCCAGGAGGGTGCGGCGATGATCGAGAACGAGCTCGACCGTATCGAGATCCTCTACGGCTTCGGGCTACGCATGCTCGGCATTTGCTACAGCGAGTCGAATGCCCTCGGTACCGGGCTCAAGGAAGTCCGGGACGGCGGCCTCACCGCCTTCGGCAAGCGTGCCGTGGCGCGCATGAACGAGGTCGGAATGGCGATCGATTGCGCCCATGCCAGCGACCAGACGACGCTCGACACCGTCGCGGCGAGCAACAAGCCGATCTTCCTGACCCACACCGGAGCGCGGGCGCTGTGGGACATCAAGAGGCTGGCGCCCGACGAGGTCATCAAGGCGGTCGCCGGCAAGGGCGGCGTGATCGGCATCGAGGCGGCACCGCACACGACGATCACCGAGCGGCATCCGCTGCACGACATCGAGTCGTTCATGGAGCACTTCGAGTACGTCAGCGACCTGGTTGGCATCGACCATGTCGCCTTCGGGCCCGACACGCTCTGGGGCGATCACGTCAGCGTGCACAAGGTATACGCGGGATTCTTGTCGATCGATGCTTCCCACGAGGGCGGCGGCAAGTTGTCCGGCCCTAGCCACGAGATGGTGGAGTACGTGCGCGGCATCGAGAACCCCACCGAGGGTTCCAAGAACATCCTGCGCTGGCTGGTGCAGCACGACTATTCCGAGGACGATATCGCCAAGGTCATGGCGGGGAACATCCTGCGCGTCCTCGACGAGGCATGGCAGTGACCGTGCAAGGTCCGCGACTGCCGCGTGTATCGATCGCGCTGATGGTGATCTTCCTCGTCGGCGGTAGCATCGGCCTGCTCGTCGACTGGCCTGCGGGTCCGGCGAACCTCGACTGGGGCGTGTGGCTCTTGGTCTACGGGGGCTACGTCTACGTGATCGCGGCGGCGTTGTTTTACATGAAGACGGGGCGCTAGCAGGCCGTGGTGCGAGTGTGGTGGGTCTGGCGACAGGGTCTTGCGAGGCGCAGGCAAGGAGAGAGGAGAAGGCGATGCTTACCCCATCGTCGACGACGAACGACGCAGGATACGCGCGCAGCCCCCTGTCACCCGCAGGGTTACGGCGATTTGGGGCCATCTGCAGCGTTGGCCTTCCTCAACGATGGCCAGGGCGCCGCTTGCGTTAGGCCGCCTCGCATCTGGCCCCCAACTCGCCGTAACCAGACCCACCACACTCGCACCACGGTCTGCTAGGTAGCCGACATGACCATCACTGCCCAATACACGCTGATCCTGATCGTGTACTTCGCCGGGTTTATG
>DASCOT010000042.1:0-6605 GCA_036012155.1 Acidobacteriota bacterium | reverse complement strand
TTTCGAGCTCCAAGCCCGGAACGGTGGCGGCCAACGCCAACAGGACGCCTGAATACCAAGGAGCGCTCGGTGAGTGAGCTACCCAAGCACGCCCGCGTCGTAATAGTCGGCGCCGGCATTGTCGGAAACAGTGTGGCCTGGCATCTTGCCCGACTCGGCTGGAAGGACATCGTGCAGATAGACAAAGGCCCCCTGCCCAACCCGGGCGGCTCGACGGGTCACGCGTCGAATTTTGTCTACCCGATGGATCACTCCAAGGTGATGACCGAGATTACCGCCGACAGCACGCGTCAGTACAAAGAGATGGATGTGTTTCGCGAGAGCGGTGGCCTCGAGCTGGCTCGCGACGAGGAGCGCCTCGTCGAGCTCCGACGCCGGCTCCAATCGGCCAAGTGCTGGGGAGTCGAGGCGGAGCTACTGACCCCCGATGAGACGTTGAAGCTGTTTCCGTGGATCGATCGGGACGTAATCCTGGGCTCATACTGGAGTCCCACCGTCGGCGTCGTCGACTCGCTGCGCGCGGGAACGATCATGCGGGAGCGTGCTCAGGAGCTCGAGGCGTTGAGCGTGTTTCCCAGCACCGAGATACTGGGCATCGACGTAGAAAACGGTCGGGTGACCGGTGTGCGCACCTCGCGCGGTGATATGACCGCCGAGTACGTGGTTGTTGCCTGTGGCGTTTGGAGCCCGCGCATCGCGGCTATGGCGGGGGCGACCATCCCCCTGACACCGATCATCCACCAGATGATCGACGTCGGACCGATCGAGGCCTTCGAAGGTGCCGAGAGCGAGATCGAACACCCGATCCTTCGCGACATGAGCGTCTTCATGTATGAGCGCCAAGCGGGGAACAACTTGGAGATCGGCTCGTACGCGCATCGGCCGATCATCCACAACGCGGACGACATTCCGTCCAACGACGAGGCGGCGCTGTCGCCCACCGAGATGCCGTTTACGCGCGAGGACTTCGATCCACAGCTGGCTCATGCGATCGAGCTATTGCCGGAGATGCTGGATCGCGACGACGTCGAGATCCAATACGCCATCAACGGGCTGTTGTCATTGACGCCCGACGGCGAGCCGGTTCTCGGGGAAACGGTCGAAGTCAAGAACCTGTGGTCGGCCGCCGCCGTCTGGATCAAGGAAGGCCCTGGGGTAGGGCGCATGATCGCCGAATGGATGGTCGATGGTCAGCCGGAGATCGACCCCCACGAGCTCGACATCTCACGTCTGTACCCGTTCGCGCGTACCAACACGCACGTCGTCGCGCGTGCCTGTGAGAGCTTCAACAAGATCTATGGCGTGGTGCATCCCATGGAGCAGTGGGAGTCGTCGCGCCGAGTCCGCTGCAGTCCGTTCTACGCCCAAGAAGAATCCTTGGGCGCAATGTTCTACGAGACCGCTGGTTGGGAGCGTCCGCATTGGTACGAATCCAACCGCGACTTGCTCGAAGAGTATCGGGATCGCATACCCGACCGTCCGAACGAGTGGGACGCGCGCTGGTGGTCACCGATCATCAACGCCGAGCATCTGGCGATGCGTGATCGGGCCGCGATGGTCGATCTGTCGGCGCTGGCGATCTTTGACGTCTCCGGGCCGGGGGCGCTCGATTACGTGCAGACGATGGCCGTAAACCAGATGGACGTGTCGGTGGGACGAGCGGTATACACGCCGGTGCTACACCAGAACGGTGGCTTCAAGTCCGACCTGACGATCATGCGCACCGGCGACGAGTCGTTTCGTGTCGTGAGCGGCGGCGCGGACGGCAGTCGCGACGAGAAGTGGTTCCGCTCGAACCTGCCCGCCGATGGCACGGTGCACTTCGACAATCGCTCGTCTGCCCTGTGTACGCTGGGACTATGGGGTCCGCGGGCGCGGGATATCCTGCAGTCGCTGAGCCGCGATGATCTCTCCCACGAGGCGTTTCCGTTCGGGACCGCCCAGCGTATCTTGCTCGACTGTGTGCCGGTGTGGGCTCTGCGCATCTCCTACGTCGGCGAGCTCGGCTGGGAGCTCTACATGCCGATGGAGAGCGGGCGTTACGTTTGGGACCTGCTGCAGGAGACCGGCCGCCCGGAGGGCCTCGTGCCGGCTGGAATCGGCGTGTATGGCACTACGGGTCGACTGGAGAAAGGCTACCGGTTGTTCGGTGCGGAGCTCGATGGCGACAACAATCCCGCAGAGGCGGGCCTGGCTCGCAAGACGGCCAAGCCGCAGAATTTCATCGGCAAAGAGGCCTACCAACGAGCCCTCGAGAGCGAGCCGGCGGCGACGCTGTGTACGCTGACCGTCGACGACCACATGTCGGCATCGGGCGAAGCGCGCTTCATGCTCGGCCGCGAGCCGGTGTTGACCAAGGAGGGCAAGCGAATCGTCGATGCACACGGTCGAGGCTCGTACACGACGAGCGCTGGCGCTGGGCCATCGGTGGGGAAGTACCTGCTGATGGCATATCTGCCGCCGGAGTACGCACAGGAGGGCACAGAGCTGCTGGTGGAGTACTTCGCCGAGCAGTATCCGGTAACGGTTGCCGTCGCTGGCAGCAGGCCGATCTTCGATCCCGACAACGAGCGCATGCGCAAATGAACGCTCGGTCTGACTACGGGGGCCACCGATGAACATTCTCGTTTGCGTCAAGCGTGTCCCGGATACGGGAGCCAAGCTGCTGCTCACTGAAGATGAGCGTGCGGTGGATGCGCGGAGGTTGGGTTTCACGATCAGCCCGCATGAAGAGTGCGCCGTCGAGGAGGCAGTGCAGATCATCGAGCGTGAGGGCGGCGAGGGAGTGGTGTTGACGCTCGGCGCGGCAGAGGCCGAAGAACAGCTGCGTGATTCGTTGGCGCGGGGGATGGACCGCGCCATTCTCTTGGAGGTCGGAGACGATGAGTGGGATCCGCAGCGCACCGCCGCCGCGATCGCCGAATCAGTGCGCCAACAGGCGGCAAGCGGACACGGCTACGACCTGATCATGTTCGGCAACGAGTCTGCCGACAGCGGCGACTATCAAATCGGCGTTCGTGTGGCCCATGCGCTGGATCTGCCCTGTATCACCGGGCTAAAGAGCATCGAGATTCGCGGCGGCACGCTGGAGGCTAAGCGCGAGATTGCCGCCGGATGGGAGGTGTATGAAGTCCCGATGCCGGCGGTGGTTACCACCAAGGAGGGCCTGAATTTGCCGCGGTTTCCGTCATTGCGCGGCACGATGGCCGCCAGGAAGAAACCGCTGGATCGCGCCTCACCCTCGCATGACGAGGGTGGCCTTCGGTTGCAACGCCTGTTCCATCCGCCGGATCAGGGCAAGCAGGTCGAGATCTTGGGCGAGGGGGCAGCGGCGGTACCACGCATGGTGGAAGTGCTCGAGAAGCTGGAGTTGCTGGGATGATCCTGACCGTGATCGAGCACGACCGTGGTGTGATCGAGGCAGCGTCGCTGCAGGCTCTCACACTCGGACGTGATCTGGCCGAACAGACAGGCTCGGCGCTCGAGGCCGCGCTGATTGGCAACGACGCTGCGTCGTTGGAGGAGACCATCAGGGCTTTCGGGATGACGGTGATTCATCACGTCACCCATCCGCAGCTCGATGACTACGCGCCGGCGGCTTGGGCGGAGGCGGCGATTCAGCTGGGCCGTGCTCGCGGCGCGCAGGCCATCCTGGCGCCAGGCTCGGATCGTGGCAACGAGGTTCTCGCCCATGTCGCAGCCAAGACCGGACTGGCGATGGCGGCCAACTGCGCGCAGGTGGAAGCAGGCGATGTATACCGGGTCGTCCGGCTGCGCTGGGGCAGCAGCGTGCTGGAGGAGGCCGAGCTGAGCGGTGAGATCAAGCTGCTGAGCGTCGCGCCCCACACCGTCGAGGCGACGGAAGCTCCGAGCGACGATGTGGCCGTGGAGCAGTTCGAGCCAACGCTCGCCGAGGCCGATCTGAGGGTCAAGGTGACGAGGCGCGACGAGACCGCGAGCTCCGGCGTTACGCTGAAGACGGCGCGGCTGGTCGTTGGCGGCGGTCGCGGGGTCGGTAGCGCCGAAGGGTTCGCCGTGCTCGAAGAGTTGGCCGAAGTGTTAGGGGGGATCGTCGGTGGCTCGCGCGTCGCCACCAACAACGGCTGGCGACCCCACACCAATCAGGTCGGCCTAACCGGCACCCGCATCGCCCCACAGCTGTACATCGCCTGCGGTATCAGTGGCGCCATCCAGCACCTGGTGGGTTGCAAGGGAGCGAAGCACATCCTGGTAATCAACACGGATCGTGATGCGCCGTTCTTTTCGCGGGCCGACTACGGTGTTGTGGGTGATCTTCACGAGGTGGTCCCGGCGCTGGTGGCCGAGCTCAAGAAACGCGGTTAGCAGTCGGCCCCTGATCAGACGACCGCGTCGCGCATCGATGCCTTGCGGCGTGCGATGAAGTCGAGCAACTCGTCGTCGATTGCCGCGTCGATTGGTGGTGGCTCGTAGGCACCCAGCTGCTCCTTCCAGAGTGAGTTGGCCCGCTGCGCAGCGGTCTTGCTGCCCTCCTCCTCCCACTGCTCGAAGCTGGAGCTGTCGGCCACCGTTGAGCGATAGAAAGCGTGCTCGAAGTTTGCCAGCGTATGGGCCGTACCGAGGAAGTGCTGTCCGGGCTCGTTTTCTCGAATCGCGTCGAGCGCCTGACCGTTGGCGGAGAGGTCGATCCCCTTGGCGAAGACTTCCATCATGCCGAGCTGATCGGCATCCATGACGAACTTCTCGTAGCCGACCGTCAGGCCACCTTCCAGCCAGCCGGCCGCGTGCAGAACGAAATTAACGCCCGCCATCAGCGCCGGGGTCATTGTTGCCTGGCTCTCGTAGGCGGCCTGGGCATCGGGCACCTTCGACGCCGTGAGCGCGCCGCCGGAACGGAACGGCACGCCGAGGCGACGTGCCAGCGCGGCTACCGCATACAGGGTCAGAGCTGCCTCCGGGGTTCCGAAAGTCGGGGCCCCTGTCTGCATTGACATCGAGCTGGCGAACGAGCCGAAGATCACCGGCGCCCCGGGGCGAACGAGCTGTACGAAGGTCATCCCGGCCAGTGCTTCCGCCAGGGTCTGAGCGGCCACGCCTGCCGCGGTTACCGGGGCCATCGCACCGGCGAGTATGAACGGGGTGATCAAGTTGGCCTGATTGTGCTGCGCGTACACCTCCATCGCCGCCAGCATCGAGGCGTCCCAGACGAGAGGAGAAGAAGCGTTGATCAGGCTGGTCATCACGGTGCGATCCGCCAGGTCACCGCCGAAGGCGATACGCGCCAGCTCGAAGCTGTCGGCAGCGCGCTCACCGGCTGTCACCGACCCCATGAAGGGCTTGTCGCTGTAGCGGATATGGGCGTAAACCATGTCGAGATGGCGCTTGTTGACCGGCACATCGACGGGCTCACAGAGCGTTCCACCTGAGTGGTGTATGTGGGGAGACACGTACGCCAGCTTCACGAGATTCTGGAAGTCTTCGATCGTGCCGTAGCGCCGGCCGCGGTCGAGATCGGTTACGAACGGCGAGCCGTAGTTGGGGACGAACACGGTGGCGTCGCCGCCGATCGTTACGCTGCGTGCGGCGTTGCGAGCGTGCTGAACATAGGTTCTGGGCGCGCTCGACATGACGATTTGGCGGCACATGCCGGATGGGAACCGGACGCGCTCGCCGTCTACGTCGGCCCCGGCGTTGCCGAGCACCTCCAGGGCGCGGGGGTAATCGCGAAACTCGACGCCGACCTCCTGGAGGATGGTGTCGGCGTTGCGCTCGATGATCTCGAGGCCTTCCTCGCCGACCAGGTCAACCGGGGCCAAGTTGCGAGTGAGGAACGGGGCGACGGTGGCGCTGGCCTTCGCCCGGGCCGCCTGGCGGGCCGCCCTTCCGCCGCCTCGACGTCCGCCAGCGCGCCTATCGGTCAAGCTGCTCCTCCCGGTGCAGATACGCTCCATCGGTCACCGGCCGCCAACTCCGAAGCCGGGCGGCTACACTGGGCCGCGCGCGGATTGTAGCCTGCACAAGCTACCTATCAAGTTGCCGAGTCAGTCGTGAACGGAGAATACGAGACCATGCGAGCGCCAACGAAGTCCCGCTGGCCAGTTGCCGTGGTGGCGATCTGTTGCCTGTCTGCCAACGCGCTGCCGGGCGCCGCCCCCCTCGATCTGCTGATCGGTGGTGGCCGGATCATCGATGGCACCGGCAACCCCTGGTATGCGGCGGATGTCGGGATCATCGGCGACGCGATTGTCGAGATCGGCGACCTCTCGGGCAGGAGGGCGGCGCGTACCATCGATGCAACGGGCAAGGTCGTCAGCCCGGGCTTCATCGACATGCACACTCACGTCGATCGCGGCTTCGAGCAGGTCGACACGGCGGCGATCCTCAACTATCTCTACCAGGGCGTGACCACCGTGCGGCCGGGGTCCGATGGGGGCGCGTCCCACCGCGTTTCCGAGACCAAGGCTCGATGGGAGGGAAACGGCATGGGGTTGAACGCCGTCCATATGGTTGGCTTCAACACCGTGCGTCGCGAGGTCATGGGGTACGACTTCCTTCGGCCAGCTAGCGTCGACGAGATCGATCAGATGCAATCGCTCGTGCGGCAGGCGATGCGCGAAGGCTCCTGG
>DASCOT010000041.1:0-6401 GCA_036012155.1 Acidobacteriota bacterium | reverse complement strand
CAAGTCGCCGATACTCGGTAGCCCGGCCTTTCGCAGACGTGCCGCCGTCGACGGTCCAATGCCCCATATGCGATCGACGTCGAGAGGCGCCAGGAAGCCGACCGCGTCGGCGTCGGGGATTGCCGTCAAACCGTCGGGCTTGTCGTGATCGGAGGCCAGCTTGGCGAGGAACTTGTTGCTTGCTACCCCGGCCGAGACGGTCAGTCCAGTTCGCGAGCGGACCTGCTGGCGAACGATCGTGGCGATCTCGACACCGTTCTCCGGACGCTCCGACACGTCGAGGTACGCCTCGTCGAGGGACAGCGGTTGCACGAGATCGGTCCACTCTCGATAGACCTCGAACACCAGGCCCGAAAGCTCGCGATAGCGGCTGAATCGTGGTCGCAGATAGCATCCTTCCGGACAACGGCGGCGCGCGACGGCCATCGGCAAGGCCGAGTGGACCCCGAAGGCTCGAGCCTCGTACGACGCCGATGCGACGACGCCTCGCGGACCCAACCCGCCGACGATGACCGGCTTACCAGCGAGGTCCGGATCATCGAGAACTTCCACCGAGGGGTAGAAGGCATCGAGGTCCAGGTGCAGGATCTTTCTCGACATGGCCAGGGTCATCGTATCAACGACTGGAAGGGCAGATGATGGATTTGGACGGCATCCCGACACCGGCGCTAGTTGTCGACCTCGACAAGCTCGAGGGCAACATCGGGTCGATGGCGGCGCGTGCCGAACGCCTCGGGGTCTCCCTACGTCCCCACATCAAGACGCACAAGTGCACCGAGATCGGGCATCTGCAAGCGGAAGCCGGCGCCCGCGGAATCGCCGCCGCGACACTCGGCGAGGCCGAAGCGTTCGCTGATTCCGGGTTCGACGACATCACCTGGGCGGTCCCGCTGAGTCTGTCGCGCATTCCACAAGCGCTGGCGTTGGCACAGCGGATCAACCTCGGTGTCCTGGTCGATTCCGCCCAGGCCGTCCAAGGGCTGGCCGCAACCGGGCATCCGTTCAAGACCTGGATCAAGCTCGACTGCGGCTACGGGCGTGCCGGAATCGATCCTGGCGGAGACGCGGCCGAGCGCCTGGCTCGCATGATCACCAACGCGGGGCTGCGATTTGCCGGGATGTTGTCACATTCCGGCGATGCCTACGATCACGATACTGTCGAGGGACGGGCCGCCGTTGCCGAGGAAGAACGACGCGTCCAGGTCGAGGTTGCTGAGCGAATGCGGGGAGCGGGCCACGAGGTGCCAGCGCTCAGCGTCGGCTCGACCCCATCGATGACCGCAGTCCGTAACCTCGCAGGTGTCACCGAGGCTCGCCCTGGCAACTACGCGTACTTCGATCTGATGCAGGTGCGCCTGGGTTCGTGCAGCGTTGCTGATTGTGCGCTTACCGTCGTCAGTAGCGTGGTCTCATCGCGCCGCGACCACGCCGTCTTGGATGCCGGTGCCCTCGCCCTCTCGCAGGATCCGGGTCTTCCGCCCGCCACCATGGGCGCCATCTATGATGACTACGAGGCGGCCACGCTCCGCGATGATCTACAGGTCGTCTCCCTGAGCCAGGAACACGGCAAGCTGTCGCTGTCCCAGCCGGTTGGCCGGCGCCTGCGGATTCTGCCGAACCACTCCTGTCTGACCGCCGCGTGCTTCCCCGAGTGCTATGCCGTGCGCGGACAGCGCGTTGTCGATCGATGGCGCGTGTGGAATGGCCGGTAGGTAATCGTCGGCAGCGCCAGCGGACTGCACCACAGATAGTGCGATCTGCTCAGTGTCCCTCGGTACTGGGCTCTACCGGCGGAATACAGTCGGTTTTTCACAATGGTTTCCACAGGTTCAGTGGACAAGCAGTTCACCGGACCGATCCCCCCAGCAATTGCGCCACCACCTGTGCGTTTGGTGGCGGCACGGCGTAGTTGGTCAGGTCGTGCAGCGCAACCCAGCGGATCTCCCGGTGCACGCGTGGTTCCGGAGTGTCGGTGATCTCGGCATCGAAGAAGCGCAGCCAAACGCGTTTCTCGGGATAGGTATGTCGCGCCTCGGCGATCTGGCGGCCAATCTGCGAAGCGACACCGAGCTCCTCTTGAAGCTCGCGCCGCAGAGCCGCCGCCGGCGTTTCGCCGGTCTCGATCTTGCCGCCGGGAAACTCCCACATCAGAGGCAGATGGTCGCCGTCATGACGCTGACACAGCAGCACGCGGTCACCCTTCATGACGACCGCCGCGACTACCTCGATCGCGTCGTTCATTCGGTGTCTCCGGCAGCCGTGGGCCGCCGATCCGTGAGTTCGTTGCTGGCAGCACGGCAGCGCTTGCCGATCTGGGCAAGCTTCGCCGCGTGGGCTCGGGCCCCTTCGAGGTAAAGGGCCTGTGGTGTGCCCCCGGCGTCGCCGACGTCGATCTCCTCCAGATTGTCGGCCAGCAAATAGGCTGACCGCTCGGCGTCGCCGGCGATGTCCTCGAGACGCGCGGCCGTTCGTCCGAGTTGACGGTGCTGATCTTCCAACAGCCCCAGAGTTGCCGACCAGTGGCTGCGAAAGTAGAGTGCCGCGGCGGTCCAGAAGATCAGCACGCCTAGGCCGAGGCGCGCCCAGGGAAGCGGCACGATGCTCTCCAGCACGGCGATCGCAGCCTGATCAATTGCCAGAATCGGCACTACTGCGGCAAGCGCGGCTCCCACGACCAGCCAGCCATAACCCTGCAACTTGCGCATCGACGTCGTCCCGGAGGGCCGGATGCTACCACGCGTGATTGACCGGCCTCGTAACCCCAGGCTAGCCTGTAGGCGTGCTTGAGCATGCCCCCACCGAAGCCGCCCTTACCGATAGCTACGGTCGCCCCGTTGGAGATCTCCGCCTATCGGTAACCGACCGTTGCAATCTCCGGTGTGCCTACTGCATCCCGGAGGAGGCACCGCAGTTCCAGCCGCGGGACGAGCTCCTCACATTCGAAGAGATGGAGCGTCTCGTAGGGCTGTTCTGTCAACTCGGTGTGGCCAAGGTGCGCCTTACTGGGGGCGAGCCGCTGCTGCGACGTGAGCTGCATCACTTGGTGGCAGCCCTCGACCGACTTGACGGTGTTCGAGATCTTGCCCTGACGACCAACGGCATCTTCCTGACCGCGCAGCTCGATGTTCTGGTTGCGGCCGGGCTGCAGCGGGTGAACATCAGCCTCGATACGCTACGCCGTGAGCGCTTTTGGCTGTTGACGCGGCGTGGTGGCTTGTCGAAGGTGCTCGATGCCATCAACGCGGCCCGGGATGCGGCGCTATCGCCGCTGAAGGTCAATGTGGTGCCCATGCGCGGCTTCAACGACGATGAGATCGTCGACTTTGGCGCTTTGGCGCGCGAGCTCGGGGTAGTCGTGCGGTTCATCGAGTTCATGCCGCTGGAGGCCGGAGATGTCTGGAGCAAGGACCTGATGGTCCCCGGCCGAGAGGTGTACGCGGCTCTCGAGCGCGAGTGGGGAGGCCTCGAGCTCGTCGACCCGAGCCACCCATCAGAAACCGCCGAACGATTTCGGTTTCGTGACGGCGTAGGAGAGATCGGCATCATTTCTCCCGTTACGCGACCGTTCTGCGGTGCCTGCAATCGCGCTCGGTTGACAGCTGACGGAAAGCTGCGTACCTGTCTGTTCTCACTTGCCGAGGTGGACTTGAAGGTACCGATGCGCAGCAACGCGACGGATGAGCAGCTGCTCGATCTGATCATCGCGGCGTGGCATGGCAAGAAAGAGGGGCACCTGATCAACAGCCTTGACTTCGTACGGCCGGCAAGGACGATGTCGGCGATCGGCGGCTGAGGTAACGGCATCTTGCGGGTGGAGGTGCTGTTGTTCGCGCGGGCACGCGAAATCTGTGGTGGCGAGCGCGTGCATATGGATCTCCTCGACGGCGCCACGGTCGGCGATTGCTTTGCCGAGCTGGCCGCCGGCACGCCGGCGCTCGAGTCGATGCGTGAGCGCCTGTTGGTCGCGGTCAACGAAGCCTACGCCGCGTGGGACCGGCGATTGAGTGATGGTGACGTGGTGGCGATGATTCCGCCGGTCAGCGGCGGATGAGGGGCGCGGTGGGCAAAGGGTCGCGAACTAGCGGTGCGGCGGCGGTTGTCGACGTGCGTGTGGGCGGTGAGGTCATCTCGGCAGCGGCCTTGGCGTGCCGGGTGGGCTCGAACCGGGCTGGTGCCGTCGCTACGTTCGAGGGCGTGATCCGTGATCATCATGAGGGCAAAGCCGTCAGCTTTCTCGAGTACGAGGCCTACGTGCCGATGTCGGAGGCGGTGCTGCGCGACATCGCCGAGCGTGCCTGCGATCGCTGGGAGATCGAGGCAATCGCCGTGCATCATCGCATCGGACGACTCGAGATCGGCGAGGTCTCCGTGGCGATCGCGGTGTCAGCAGCGCACCGCGGCGCCGCCTTCGACGCTTTGCGCTACGTCATTGACACGCTCAAGAATGAGGCACCGATCTGGAAGCGTGAAACCGGACCCGACGGGACGTTTTGGGTTGAAGGGCCGGACCTCATCGCGGCGCCTGACTGATCAAGCGTTTCCTGGTCACCGTGCTAAGATTTTCTGATGTCTGCAGACCATGTAGTCCGCAAAGACCTCAAACAGTCGGACGAGTTTCAGCGCGGAGCCACGGCCGCCGTGTCCTGGCTCATGCAGCGCCGGAAGAGCATCGGCCTCGTACTTCTGTTCGCTGTAGCTGGCCTGTCGGTCCTCGCCGGCGTGCGCTCGTACCGGAACCGGCAGGAGCAGAACGCCGCAGCGATGCTTGCGGTGGCTCTGCAAGCGTTCAACGCTCCGATTGCTGGAGCGCCGACCACCGTACCTGCCAGTTCTCCGGCCGGGCCGACCTACGATACGGAAGAGGCGAAGCTCGAGGCGGCTATTCGGCCGTTACAGGCTGTGATCGACGTCTACGCCACGTATCCATCGGGTCGCGCGGCGTCGTTCTACCTGGGAACCACCATGGCAGCTCTCGGTCGTCTGGAGGCCGCCGAGGCGAGCTTGCGGGACGGTGCTCAGGCAGCAGCTCCGCTGCCTCGCGCCATGTCGCTGCTGCGGCTTGGCGAGCTGTTCGCACAGCAAGAGCGTTACGCCGACGCCATCGAAGTATTTGATCAGGCCATCAGCGATCCACCGGAGGGGTTCCCCGTCGAGGAAGCGCTCGTCGCTAAGGCAAGGACACACGCGGCGGCGGGGGAAGAGCAGCAGGCGATGCTGGCCTATCAGCGAATAGTCGACAATCACGAAGGCTCGGTATACGCCCAGTCCGCCAAGACGCGGGCCGACGAGCTGGCCGCCGCCCTCGGCCTCGACCCCGACGTAGAACCTTAGGCGGCCCCTTATTGGCCGCCGGCCGAGGAGCCTTCGACCCGCTTGTAGTCGTTGTCTGCGATAGCGTTGGTTGCGGTCTGGCGCCCGATGCTGCCGACTTCGGCGACGAGGGTGCGAACACGCTCGCTCATGTCATCGAATCGGCATCGCCGACGTTGCCGAACCTGGCGACCCTCGGTCTGGAGCGGATCCCCGGAGTTCCGGCATTGGCTGGCTCGAAAGCGACGGCGGCGCACGGCCGGTTGATCGAGCATGGTCCCGCCAAAGACACCATGGTGGGGCATTGGGAGCTGATGGGCGTGCTGGCAGAGCAGGCGTGTCCTCTCTACCCTGACGGTTTCCCCATGGGGGTTCTCGAAGCGTTCCGCGCCGCTACCGGTATCGAGGTGTTGGGCAACTACGCCGCCTCGGGAACGGCTGTCCTCGATGAGCTCGGGGCCGAGCACATGCGCTCCGGCCGACCGATTCTGTATACCTCGGGCGACAGTGTGTTCCAGCTGGCGGCGCACGAGCACGTGCTTCCCGTGGAGGAGCTCTACGGTCTCTGTGCCAAGGCTCGCCAGATGTTGTGCGGCGAGCACGGGGTTGGCCGGGTTATCGCCCGCCCGTTCACCGGACCCGGTCCCGGTAGCTTCGTCCGCCTTTCGGCGCAGCGCAGGGACTATCCGTTACCCCCGCCACGCGCCACCACGCTCGATCATCTCCAGGCGGCTGGGGTGGGCACGCGTGCCATTGGAAAGATCAACGACATCTTCGGCGGGCGTGGCATCGGCACGCACCAGAAGACCGCAGACAACGCCGACGGGATCGAGGCGGTTCGGCGCGCCTTGATCGAGCGGCAAGAGGCGTTCGTGTTCGCCAACCTACTCGATTTCGATTCCTTGTACGGGCACCGCAACGACGCCGCTGGCTACGCGGTGGCGTTGGAAGAGCTGGATCGGGCGCTTCCCATGTGGTCGGAAGCCCTTCCCGACGAGGGCTTGCTCGTGTTGACCGCCGACCACGGCAACGACCCGACCTGGCCTGGAACCGATCACACTAGAGAGTGCGTACCGCTGTTGGCCATGGGG
>DASCOT010000040.1:0-13927 GCA_036012155.1 Acidobacteriota bacterium | reverse complement strand
GCAAGGTAGCCTATCCAGCCGAAGACGAGGCCCTGATAGGACAACAAGTGCTGGCCTTGTTGAATGCGGCCCGCAACACGGAGGGTGCGCCCGAGCTGCAGGGGCACCCGGATCTCGACCTGTTGGCGTACCAACATAGCCACGAGATGGCCGCTTCCAGCGTCGTGACGCACTACTCACATCAATACGGCGTGGGCACTGAGACGCGTGTAAAGTTGGCGTTTCCACGCCTGTTTCAGTTTGGCGAGAATGTAGCGGTCAACCGCGACGCCGAAGCGCTGCATGCTGGCCTGCAGGCCAGCGACGGGCATCGCGTGAATCGCCTCGAACCGACCTTTACGCACGTCGGTTTGGGAGTGGCGCGCGCCGGGCGCTACCGAGTGTTTCTGACAGAGGTGTTTGCCCGGGTGCTGGATCCGGCGACCATCGACGGCATCGACACGCTCTATACGGAAGCGCCGCCCGACTCCTTGCCGAAGGATGAGCCCCGGCATGGATCGGTGATCCACTCGCTCGTAACCGTCGGTGCGCCAGAGCCGGATAATCCGGCGTTCTGGACGTACCGGGGTATCACGGCGTACTCGGAAGAACGCTACGCTGACGCCATAAGTGATTTCCGCCGCGCACTGGAACTCAATCTGGAGTACCAATTCGCACGTTACGATCTGGCGCGCGCGCTGATCGCCGATGACCAACCGGTCGCCGCAGTCGCAGTGTTGGACGAGCACTTGAGGCGTCAGCCCGACGATCTGGATGCTTGGGTTACCCGTGGGACGACAGCGCTCCTGCTACAAGACTACGAGACAGCAGAGCGAGTTTTACGCCATGTGATCGAGCGCCGTGCCCGGGATGCTAGTGCTTGGTATAACCTCGGCTTATCACTCGAAATGCAGGACCGGCTGGCCGGGGCAGAGAGCGCCTACAGGCAGGCCCTTCACCTCGACAGCACCTTGACCGCGGTCGTCGTTGCCCTGGCTCGTATCCGACGCTGAGCACGCGAGGCTGTCGACTGAGGGGCTTCCGACCCGCCGTCGAATCCGCAACCTACTAGCCAACCTGGAACCCGCCGATGGGCATTCGCGAAGACCTGTTGAAGACGCTTGCCGACGAAGTCAGCGCTCTGGAGCGTGAGCTGAAGGTTGATCTGCCGCGGCAGTTGGCCGAAGCGGCCGCCCACGGTGACCTCAGCGAAAACGCCGAACACGAAGCCGCCAAGGATCGCAAGGACACCGTCACTGCGATGCTGCTGCGGCTCTACGAGAAGCGGCAGGCTATCTCGAACATGAATACCGAGATGATCCCGCGCGACTCGATTGGCTTCGGCTCGACAGTGGAGCTGCTCGACCTGGACAACGATGAGGAGATTTCGTACGCCATCGTTTCCGCCGACGAGACCGACCCGAAGGCTGGTCGCATCTCGAGCACCTCGCCGATCGGTCGGGCCCTCACCGGAAAGACGGACGGCGATGAGATCACCGTTCAAACGCCTCGCGGGGATCGCAACTACGAGATCCTGAGCTTCCGTACGATTCACGATGGTGAACTCGGCTAAGGGCTCGGATTCGACCATGGGCCCGAGTGGTCAGTCCCCGTCCGGTGCCACCGATGTCGAGTATCGTCGGCGTCTCCACGCGGCCCGGCTGGGCCTCGCGGCGATAGCGTTCATCCTGTTCGCCGGGACCGTTGGCTACATGCTTGTCGAGGGCTGGAGTCTCGTCGACAGCCTCTACATGGTCATCTTGACGTTGAGCACCGTCGGCTTCCAGGAAGTTCGACCGTTGGGTACCGGGGGGCGGGTGCTCACCATGGGTTTGATCCTCACGGGTGCGAGTGCCTTTCTCTACGTCGCCGCGATGTTCTCGCGCCTGGCGATTGAAGGCGATCTGCGCCGTGTGGTCGGGAGGAGAAGAATGGACAAGGAAATCTCGCGGATTGCCAACCACTACATTATTTGCGGCTTCGGCCGAGTAGGGCGAGAAGCTTGTCGGCACCTCTTGGCAGACGGGGTCCCGGTGTTGGTGGTGGACATCAATGAGCAAGCTCTCGGGGATCTCGCCGCGGGCATTCCGCACCTTCGTGGCGACGCGGTAGAGGAGTCGGTGCTGCGGGCGGCGGGCATCGAGCGCGCGGCTGGTCTGTTGCTAACGCTCTCACACGAGGCCGACAACGTTTACGTGACCCTGCTGGCGCGCGACATTTGTAGTGGGCTGCAGATCATCGCCCGCAGTGTTACCGAGCAAGGTGAGCGCCGGCTGCTCGCCGCCGGCGCCGACCGAGTGGTTTCACCAGAGCGTATCGGCGCGCGCTCCATGTCGAATTCCGTCACCCGCCCCCACACGGTGGATTTCACCGAGGTTGTCACTACCAGTCACGGTTTGGACCTGCAGCTCGAGGAGCTCAGCATCGCGACCGGCTCGGTGTTGATCGGGAAGTCCATCCAGGAGTGCAACGTTCGGGGCGACTTTGGGGTGATCGTCGTCGGCATCCTGAACATCGAAGGTGACATCGTGTTTGCTCCGGCACCGGAATATCGTTTGGAGGCGGGCTCGACGCTGATCATCCTGGGGAAGCGGGATGACGTGACGCGATTCGCTCGCTCCGCATGAGGTGTTTGCCGCGCCTAACTCGACATGCCTCCATGCAGGCGCGTATAATGCGCCAGCCCCGAAACAGCCTGATGGCATGTCTGCCACGGAAGGCCAAAGCTAGCAATCCTACGAACCCGTACCACGTCCTGCGGGAGCGGCCAGATGGCGCTCAAGAAAACCCTGACAGATCCGCTTAACTGGCTCTTACTCTTGCTGGTGGCGGCCTTCGGTTACTACATCTTCGCGGTGCCTTACTTCACCGACTTCTACTTGAAGACGCCGCAACAGGTGACCCTGGCGGAGTATCTTTCAAGCCCGAGTCATCCGCGACCGTTCATGCTGCACGCCCTCAGCGCGCCGCCCTCGAGCATCGAGGTCGTGGTGACAGGGCTGCGCGTCGCGCATATCGACCAGGATTCGATCCTGTTGGTAGACGCTGACGCAGCCCCGCCGCCAGCGCCACCGGCGGCGTCCCCGGCAGCGACCGACGGTGATGATACGGCTGGCGACGATCAGGATGCCGCCGACGCGGAGCCGATGCTCACGTTCCAGCCCGAAGGACCGCCCCCCAGCGGCCAGGTCATGATTCCTGGCGACAATCTCGACCTGCTCGCCATAACAGTCGGGCAGATAATCGATCTCCAGGTAAACGGTCTCTACGAGAGCCCGCTCGGGTGGGTTCCGCAGAATCCGACGCTCGACCGTGACGATGAGGAGCTGTTCACAAAGGAAGAGCTCGACGCCCTCGAGGTCATGCGCTTGATTGTGGATGGGAACGAGATACCGGTTCCCTACATTGCGTCTGACGAGCTGCGTTTCGCTGCCAACGTACATCCGCTAGGCTTGCCGGCGACGCTCGAAGAGTTGGCAAACGACACCACGTATATCCAGACCGTCCAACGTCTCGCCGGTGGCACCGTCGACATATACGACGCGCGACTCACCGAGAAGCGATTCATAGAGCGTGCCCCGTACTTCGTCATCGAGGACGGCGAGGGCCGGCGGGCGCAGGTGTTCTTCAACTCTCGCCTGCTGTCGGAGTGGTACTGGGGGCTCGATCGCTTGGGCGGCCAGGACGTCGCCGTCCGCGGTACGCTGCGTGCCTTCACTCCCAGCGATCTGCGTGAGCTCGAGTCCGAGGACAACGTGCAGGTAGTCTTGGACGGCTATGCGATCCTGTCGCGTGACGGCACCACGGTCGTGAGTCTCGAGAACCCGCTCGGCGGCCTGGGCGGCGCCCAGTAGACGGCGCCATTTCGGCCACCATGGTCCCGACGCGGGAACAGGCCTGGATCCTGCTCGGCGAGCACACTCAGAACCCTAATCTCGTCAAGCACGCCCTTGGCGTCGAAGCTGCCATGCGCGGATATGCGCAGCGCTTCGAAGAGGACCGGGAGCTGTGGGGGATCGTCGGACTGCTGCACGATTTCGACTACGAGGAACACCCCTCGTTGGACGAGCACCCTTTCGTGGGTGCCAGGATCCTGCGCGAGCTCGGCTATCCGGAAGAGATCGTCCACGCGATCTTGGGGCACTCCGACCATACCGGTGTCGAGCGCGTTAGCCGGCTCGACCGAGCTCTGTACGCCGTGGATGAGCTGGTCGGCTTCATTGTCGCGGTGGCGCTCGTACGGCCGAGCAAATCCGTCGTCGACCTTCCCGTCAAGTCGATCATGAAGAAGTTCAAAGACAAGGCGTTTTGTCGCGCCATCGACCGTGACCACCTGCGCACCGGCGCTGCAGAGCTCGGTGTGGATATGAAGGAGCATGTGGCCTGCGTCATCGAGTCGCTACGCTCCGTAGCCCCCGAGCTTGGCCTCGAGTAGGCCACCCGCCGTCAGCAACCTCACGCCGGTCGCGCCGCGCCGTTCAGGCCTCTTCGTCTCTTCCGAGCATCAGCCCATCGCTGGCGGCGAAGGGCAGCGTAGTGGCGAATAGCAGGACCATCAACACTTCCGAGTCAGAGAAGTTGTACTCGAACAGGCCCATGGTCAGGAACGCGCCAAGAGCAGCCAGGGCGGCGCGAGCCTCGGGACCACCCTCGGCGAAGGGGCCCGCATGGCGCAGCACTCGCCATGCGCCGACCGCGAAGGCGGCCATTAGCCAAAGCCAGGTGGCGAGCCCGAGCAGTCCGCGCTCGGCCGCCAGATGCAACGCGTCATTGTGGAGGTGCGGGTTGGTCTCCTTGACGGCCCAGTCCATCCGCCACGCCGGGTACACTCGCGGGATCAACCCCGGGCCGACTCCGAGCAGCGGATGGGCCTGGATGATACGCAACCCCGTTGCCGCCATGGCCAGGCGATCGACGTTGGTCGGGTTCTCGAGGGAGAAGATGCTTGCGCCTCTCTCATAGAGGGCGTCCGGCCCCGCCAGTGTCAGCAATACGACCCCGCCGACGACGACTCCGATAAGCAGTAGCACCACGTATGCGGCCCAGCGCCGAGGCGGCGGTCCACTGCCGGCCGAGCGCCCCGGCACGAATCGGGTGCCGACCCAGATTGCGAGACCGACGAGGCAACCCATCCAGGCGGAGCGCGTCATTGTGAGCCCGACGACCACGAGGGCTCCCAACGCCACGGCCCGGTGAAGGATGCCGACCCAACCATCGCGCAGCACCAGCAACGTAGGAATTGCCACCATGAGCGCTCCGGCGAAGGTCATGTAGTGCCCGAGCGTACCGTCCGGACGATACGATCCTGGGAACGCACCTCGTTGGACCGCCAAGACCGTTCCAACGAGCCCGACGGTGATCGCTATGAGGACGCCGATTCCGAGGGCGCGCAGTCCGAGGCGCCGCATTGAGGGATGGCGAAAGGCGAGGTAGGTAACGATCGGAGCGGCAAACAGAAAGACCTCGCGCAGGGACCAGAGGCTCTCCACGGGAGCCCGAGAAGCCAGCGCCGAGAGCATAGATACGCCCCAGAATGCCATCAGAGGGGTCCCGACAAGCGACAGCACGTCGCCGGCAGGGCCACGCGCGGGGCGCTCAGGGACCGAGCCGGCGCGCGCCAGCTCGAGGCGGAGCCAGTTGGCGCACCACAGGAGCAAGGAGGTCCAGAGCGCGATCTCCGCAACGGCGATCGAAAGCGGAACCGCCAACGTCCACAGCAGCGCCACACCCAGAAATACCTGGCCCCAGGGATCGCGACCGGCGCGTGAGTTGGCGAATGCGGGGAGTCGAATGGTTGCACCTCCTGATGAGAGTCGATATTACCGCCGCGGGCACCCCGTTGTCGGTAGAATGGGGTTCGATGAGCACGGATCGACGCGTTCGCCTGCGAATCCAAGGTCGTGTGCAGGGAGTGTATTACCGGGCCCGCGCGCGCGCCGCGGCGACGCGACTTGGCCTGCGGGGGTGGATTCGCAACTGTGGCGACGGTGCCGTGGAGGCCCTCGTGGAGGGAGCAGGCGCGGCGGTAGAAGACTTCATTGCGTGGTGTCATCAGGGCTCGACCGCCGCACGAGTGGATCGGATCGAAGTTAGTGACGAGGTTGGCGGAGAGGCCTTGGACGATCGTTTCGACATCGCGTTCTAGGGAATAGACGAAGCAGAGCAGGGGTGGGCAGGATGGCACGACGGCGGAGTTCCTGGACCTGGGTGATTCTGGGCTTCCTGTTACTGGTGTTGCTCTTCTGGTGGGCCACCCAGTTCCTCAATCGCGCCGTTCTGGGGCAGCGCGGAAGCCTCGGCGCGGACAATGTGCTGGAGGTCAGCCTGGTTGGGCAGGTCGTGGAGCGACCGGCCTACCTGTGGGGTTCCCGGTCAATCGGCCCGTTGTCGATCCGAGAGATCGACAACGCCCTGCGAAGGGCGGCTGATGACCCGCGTGTGTCTGCTGCCCTACTGCGCGTCGGCCCGATGCTAGGCGGTTTCGCGAAGGCGCAAGAGATCCGTTCTGCGGTGCACGCGTTCCGCGAGTCCGGCAAACCGGTGGTGGCGTTGCTCGAGATCGGGACACTGATTGATCTGTACGTTGCTTCCTCCGCCAACACGCTGGTGCAAGTCCCTACCGGTAGCTTTGTCTTGGGCCTTGCCGCGCGCACGCAATACTACCGAGAGTTGCTCGACAAGCTCGGGGTGGAGTTCGAAGCCTTCGCTACCGGCCCCTACAAGTCGGCGATGAACCCGTACACCGAGACGGGGATGAGCGACGAGGAGCGGGTAGTGCTGGAGAGCCTGCTCGACAGTGTCTACGAGCAGATCCTGAACGACGTTGCCGAAGATCGAGGCCTCGATCGGACGACGGTGCAAGCAGCAATCGACCGCGGCATCCTTCCCGCCGCAACCGCTCTGGAGTCCGGGCTGGTCGACGAGCTCGGCTTTTACGACGGCCTGGACGACGCGCTGGGAATCGGTAGTACGCAACACGTCGGCGTTCGCGAATACTGGGAGCTTGCGGGTCCGGGCTGGGGAATACGACGTCCGGCCATTGCTCTGGTTCACATCGACGGGCTGATCCTCCCAGGGGACGTCAGCAACGACCCGCTCGGAGGTGCCGTCGCCGGTGGCGACACGATCGCCCGTGCTATCCGGCAGGCGCGCCAGAACGCCAGCGTGCGTGCCATCGTCCTGCGGGTCGACAGTCCGGGAGGCGCGGTCACGGCGTCAGATGTTATCTGGCGCGAAGCGGCGCTGGCAGCCGAGTCGATGCCCGTTATCGTGAGCATGTCCGACGTCGCCGCGTCGGGCGGCTACTGGATTGCCACCGCCGGCACTCGCGTTCTTGCCGACGGTGCTACGTACACGGGCTCGATTGGCGTGACCATGGGCCGCTACAACCTGGCAGGCGCATACGAAAAGCTCGGCATCGCCAACGACGCGGTCACGCGGGGTGAGAACGCCGGCCTTTTTCTCGACTCACGGCGCCTGTCGCCGTCGGAGCGTGGCGCGATCGAGGCGTCGATCACCGAGACCTACCAGACGTTTCTAGACAAGGTGGCCGACGCGCGCGACCTGAGCGTCGCAGAGGTAGAGAGGCTGGCGGCTGGACGCGTGTGGACTGGCCAGCAAGCACTGGAGGTGGGGCTGGTGGACGAGATCGGCGGCCTGCGCGCCGCCCTGAGCGCTGCCCGACGCGCCGCCGGTATCGATGCCCGAACCGAGGTGGATGTGCGGCTGTATCCGGCGCAACGCACCATGCTCGAGCAGGTCAGCGGCCTTCTGACCGGGGTTCGTGCAGGGCCGGCTTCCGTGTGGATGGGCAACGACGTCGTTGGCCCCATCCCGGATACCGCCGCTCTGGCCGGCCGAGTGGCGCTGCTACGCCTGATGGGATCGGCCGGCGCGCGGTGGGCCGTGATCGAGGGACCCGTTCCAACACCTGTCCGTTAACGCCGATGGCTCGCAAGTTCGTAATCCCGCGGCGTGCCGGACCCGGGCTCGACGTGGACTTCGAGGGCGACCTCAACGAGCAGCAATACGCCGCGGTCAGCTGCGGGGATGGAGAGAAGCTGGTAATCGCCGGTGCCGGCACGGGCAAGACGCGCACGCTGACCTACCGTGTCGCTTGGTTGTTGAGCCGCGGCGTTGCTGCCGATGCGATTCTCCTGGTCACCTTCACCAACAAGGCTGCCCGAGAGATGGTGGGGCGTGTACGCGATCTGACCAACATCGAAACGGGGCGTCTTTGGGGCGGGACATTTCATTCCGTGGGAGCGCGGGTCTTGCGGCGGCATGCGCCACTACTCGGCTTCACCGACTCGTTCTCGATCCTCGACGAGGGAGACCAGCGTGACCTCATCCGGCTATGCACGACGGACGTCGGTGTTGAGGTCGAGCGGCGGCGGTTTCCTTCACCGAGAGTGCTTCGCTCGTTGATCTCCCTGCAGGCCAACTCGCGCACGGAGTTGGTTGATCTGCTGGCCGAGCGCTTTCCACGCTTTCTGGACTGGGAAGACCAGATTGCAGCGGTTTGTCGACGTTACGCCGAGCGCAAGGCGGCAGCGAACGCGATGGACTATGACGACCTGCTGGCGATGTGGCTGCGTCTGCTACACCAGGTTCCAGAGGTGCGGCGGCGGTACGGCCAGCAATTGCGGTATGTGCTCGTCGACGAGTATCAGGACACGAACTTGATCCAGGGCGAGCTTGTCGAGACGCTGGCACGCGAGAACGGCGGCAATCTGATGGTCGTCGGCGACGATTGCCAGAGCATCTACTCCTTCCGCGGCGCGCACTACGAGAACATCCTTGGCTTTGCTGAGCGTCATCCGCGCGCCGAGGTGTTCAAGTTAGAGATCAACTACCGTTCGACGCCGGAGATCTTGCGGCTGACCAATGCCAGCATCCGCTGCAATACGGGTCAGTATCGAAAGGAACTGACGGCGCGACGTAGCTCCGGCCAACAACCAGCGCTAGTGCCCTGCAACTATCCCGAACAGGAGGCGGCGTTCGTGGCCGAGCGCATCCTGCAGCTTCGCGATGAGGGGACATCGCTGAATCGAATCGCGGTGCTGTACCGAGCGCACGCGCACAGGCTTTCCGTTGAGACCACGTTGCTCCGCTACGACATTCCGTATGACATTCGTGGAGGCCTGCGCTTTTTCGAGCAGGCCCACGTAAAGGACGTCACGGTGTATCTGCGGTTGGTGGACAACCCAAGGGACGAAGTCGCCTTTCGCCGTGCCCTCATGCTCCAAAGAGGGATCGGAAACGTCACCGCGAATCGCCTGTGGGAAGCTCTGACTTCGGCTGGCTCCTCGGACCAGCTGATCGACCAGCTTGGCTCCGAACGCATACGCCGTCTGTTGCAGCGACGGGCGCGTGATTCCTGGGACACTTTCGCCACGTCGCTGCAGGCCGTGACGGCCCACTCGACCGAGCCGGAGGCAGCGATCCGTGCCGTGATCGATGGTGGGTACGATGACATCGCCGCTGCCCAGTTCACCAACTATGAGTCGCGCGTCGAGGATCTGGAGCAGCTAGCAGTCTTTGCTGCCCAGTACGATTCGATCGGCGCGTTCCTGGAAGAGTTGGTCCTGCTCGGCGAGCTCTACGGGCAGGATGTGCGCGGCGGCGGCGAACGGCCCGACGAGCGTGTAGTGCTATCCACCGTCCACCAGGCCAAGGGGCTCGAATGGGACGTGGTATTCGTCATCCACGTCGCCGAAGGCTCTCTTCCGAGCCCCCGATCACTCGACGAGCCGGGAGGGGAGGAGGAGGAGCGGCGTATCTTCTACGTCGCCATGACGCGAGCTCGCGACGAGCTGTACTTGAGCTATCCGATCGTGCGGCCCGGCGGCCAGGCCGGCACGCTGCTGCAGCAGCCTTCGCGGTTTCTTCAGGAGCTCCCCGACACGTTGCTGGAACCGTGGGAGGTGTTCGAGGCGCCGAGCGCCGACCAGCGCGGGCGCAGCACTCCAGACTCCATGACGACTGCGCCCAGTGAAGCCTACGACGCGGACGACTACGATCCGAACGTCGATCCACTGTGGAACGACGAGGACTATCCACAGTGAAGGAAGGACTCTGTAGCGGCAACTAGGCAGGGACCCGCAGGCCCCACTACCGGCGTGCTTTGCCCCCTGAAGGTGGCCATGCTAGCTTCAACTCATGGGCTTGCGCAGATCGATTATCGTTGGACCGTGCCAGACAATCCGGCCGACAGCGGCGCCCGCCGCCCAGCCGAGCGTAGCGCGCTTGGCCGCCGTAGCAGGGTGCGCTGCGCTCTTGCTGGCCCTGGCCGGAGCGGTCGGGGCGGAGCAGGAGCTTCGTCTGGGCGAACATGAATTCGATTGGAGCACCGTCGAGCAAGAGCGTGCCCACTTCCGTTGGTCTGCCGAGGTCATCAACGACACGACCCGTCCGTTCGACGTCGAGGTGGCGATCGATCTGCTCGACGACGACGATGGCGTGCTGCACACCGACAGCGGGTCAGTGACGGTCGTAGCGGGCGAAGTCGCTACCTTCCGGCATGAGGGTTCGATGCCCTTCGATGGCGCCGCCGACGTCGTGTCGTTTCGGTTCCGACTGCTGCCGAGTCCGCCGGCATCTGGTCGATAGTCGCGAGCAAAACGCGAAATTCGACCCTGTCTGGCCTCGAACCGTCGCCGTAGCGCGATGTCGGCTGGCGGCCGCTGGCGCTTCTTGCTATAAACGCGCCTCTATGTCGGCACGTCGCTCATCTCACCTTGATAGCCGCTCGTCTCCCGGATCCGCCACTCGATGAGGAATGCAAGCGAGGTTCGCGCCTACTTCCTGGGCAATTGGCGAGAGGTCGTTCCCGAGATTCTGGTAACCGGGGTGCGGGTCGGAGCTGCACCGGAAGACCAGAGCATGATCGAGGTGGAGCTTCTCGGTCAGACTGGGGCGGTCCGGAGATTGCTGTATCTCCCGCTGGCCTCCGGGGAGCCGCGCCAACTCCGCGGACTGTTGCCGCGCCTTCGTCGCATCGCTGCCACGCCGGGCAACGCAGCAGGACTGATCGTGCCACACATGGGCGCCGCCGGTGCCCGATTGTGCCGTGAGGCCGGCATCGGTTATCTGGACTGTTCCGGTAACACGTACTTGCGGTTCAACAACGTCTTCGTACAGATCATCGGTAACCGAAATCGATTCACGGAACGGAAGCAGATCCGCACGTTGTTTCATGACAAGGCGACCATCCCGCTGCGCGTGATGATGCAGCGTCCCGGCGAGTGGCTCACGACGCGCGAGATTGCCGAACATGGTGAGTTGAGCCTCGGCTGGGTCTCGCAGATCCTGCAGCAGATGGCTGCGGATGGCTACATCGAGCGCCAGCGGGGAGGCGGTTCGAGGTTGGTACGACCGCAGCGGCTGCTTGCCGATTGGCTCGGCGAGTATGCCTTCGAGACCAACGAGGTGTTTCCCTATCAGCTGCGTGACAAGGAGCCGGAAGCGGCCCTGCAGCGACTCCGAACGGTGGACGCGGACCTGTCGAACCGCTATGCGCTGACGCTCGATTCGGCCGTGCACGCGCTGCGACTGTCGCCACATCAGCGGCGGCTGCCCTTCGACCTACATGTGTACGTTCCGGATCTCAACGGAGACCTCGAGAAGACGCTGGACACATGGCGTCGGGTGCTGGGGTTGCGACCAGCCGGTCATGGCGCGAACTGCTTTCTCGTCAAGCCGGCATATCGGCACGCGATCTTTTTCGACACGCAGGCGAGCCACGGGCTACGAACCGTTTCGGATCTGCAGCTGTACCTCGACTTGTACCACTCGCCTGGACAGGGACGTGCGCGTGCCAATAGCTCGGTAGCGTCACGATTCCCCTTCGAGCTCGGCTGAGGCGAATCCTTGCGGATGGTCCTTGCAGGGATGCGCTTGGGCTAGAAGGCGCCGCCGCCGCCGCCGCCGAAGCCGCCGCCCGAAAAGCCGCCGCCGCTAGAGAAGCCTGAGCTGCCGCTGCTGCTTCGTGGCTGCGTCGCCATCGCCGTCCCCAGTGCCGACCCCATGCTCCCCATGCGTGTACCGAACGACGAAGGGCTGAAATGAGGCGTCGGCCCGGCGTACCAGGTCGGCGGCTTGCTCAACATGCCCTCGAACAACTTTGCCCAGTGGTCGGCCACGCCGAACGCCATGGCGTAGGGGAGGTAGCGCTCGAAGGACGTCTCGGAAATGCCGAGGGCCTTGAACCGATCGGCCTCGGTGCGGCCAAGGAACTCCTCGAATCCCTTCAGGGCAACGTAGGTACTTCGCCCCGTCGCCGTCCGAGCCGGCATGAACGGCGCGAACACCCCGATCGCCAAGGCAGTAAATGGCGCGGCGATCGCCATTGCTGGCTTCTGAAACACGACGGCGAACAGGATCATCGGCAACAGCGAGACAAGGGCCAGGACGAGCCACGTCGTACGTGATCGGTCGGGTCGAGAGCGGAACAGGCCACGCTTGGTCATGCTGCTGTAGAGCTCGTCCTTGATGCCACTGACGCGGCTGTAGAACTTGCTTTTCAGATCCCCCATATCGACCCGTTCACCGCTCTCGAAGAGCCCGTCGAGCACCGACTTCTCGTAGGCGCGCAGGGTGTCTTCTTGCGGAGGCGGCAGGCGTTCAAAGGTGGTTTTCGTCGTGTCGCGTAGCCATCCCTCCTCGACCGTCTCCTCGATCTTGAGGTAGCCGCGCACGGCCAGATCGATCACCGTAGCCACGATATCGCGCAGATCGACCCGCTCGTCGATCAGGGTGCCGAGCTCGGCCGGCCGAAAGTCCGCTGGTGGCTCGTAGCGAACCATCACCGACTCGCCGGTCCGTGGGTCGCGCCCGCGCCGGCGATGCAGCATGAACATTCCCAGGAAGGCCAGGAACGGCAAGCCGAGCGGCCAGTTGTCGGCCAGGAGATCACACGCTTGATCGAGGGCGGTCGGTCGGTAGACCAACCCCGCCGGCCAACCGACGACGATGGTGAGCCCCTCGCCGGGCTCGAGGCGGCCGCGCGTGCTGACACGTACCGTGTTGATGGCGAGGTTCTCGATGTCGGCCCCGTGTGCCTGGGATCCATAGGGGCCGGTGTAGGCGAGCGCCCAGGGCGGCTGGCTGAGGCCGCCAGGAAGGCTGATCTGCGCCGTCGCCGCCAGAATGGGCACCGTCCAGCCCATGCCTGTCACGTTCCAGTACAGCTGATCGTGGGACTCGAAGCCCTCTTCCATGTCCGGGAAGCGTAGGGCACGGCTGACCCGGTAACGCAGCACGACCGTTCGGGTGGCGTTGTTGGCGTCCGTTACCCATACCTTGAAGCGAAAGTCATCGCCCTGCGTGCCGGCCTCATGTCGCAGGGTGTCTCCGTTTCCGGCAGTGACCGACACCGGTGTCAAGCGCAGGCGATAGTCAAGTCCCCGGGGGGTCGCATACTTGATGGGAATGTCGCGATAAACACCATTGAACGAGCCCTCGAAACGAAAAGTCAGACGCTCGGTGATGTCGATATCCCCGCTCTCCATGACGCGGATGTCGGCGTCGAACGACTCCACCCAGTAGCGTCGGCCCTGCGCCTCCGCGATGCTTGGCGCAACGGCGGAGGCAAGGACAATCAGGAATGCGACCCAAAGCGAGCCCTGTCTACGCATCCAGATCCACCCGTACGGCGTGTCGCTCGAGTGGATTCTCGATCTCGAAGAACTGACGTACCGCGAATCCCAGGGGGGCGGCTACGAGCACTGCCGGAAAGCTCGCGATCGCGGTGTTGTGGTCACGGACCACGGCGTTGTAGTAGCGCCGCGCCGATTGCAGGTCGTCCTCGATTTCGGAGAGCTGTCGCTGCAGCGTTCCATAGCGTTCACTGGCCCGTATCTCCGGGTAGGCCTCGGCGAGCGCCAACAGGCCGCGTAGGGCCTCCACGAGGCCATTCTCGATCTGCGACGCGGTAGCCCCGGGGAAG
>DASCOT010000039.1:0-7506 GCA_036012155.1 Acidobacteriota bacterium | reverse complement strand
CGCAGCTGCGCAACGGTCGCCCGGGACCGGTGCTGATCGAGATCCCCTACGACGTATTTGACGAAGAAGTACCGGATCCACTCGATTACGGGGCCGTCGTGACGACGCGCGGCGGTCCCGACCCCGACGCTGTCGCGGAGGTCGCGCGGGTGCTTCGCGAGGCGAGGCGTCCCGTTCTGTACGCCGGACAAGGCGTCCACTACGCACGTGCCTGGAACGAGCTGCGCGAGCTGGCCGAGCTGCTGAGCATCCCGGTCGCCACCAGCCTACAGGGGAAGAGCGCTTTTCCAGAGAACCACCCGCTGTCGCTCGGGTCCGGCGGCCGCGCCATGCCGCGGCCGGTACATCGATTCCTGCACGACGCCGACGTGATCTTCGGCATCGGGTGCAGCTTCACGCGCACCTCGTACGGCGTCACCATTCCCACCGACGCCGTAATCGTCCATGCGACGCTCGACCCGGCCGATCTGAACAAAGACGTACCCGTGCAGCACGCGCTGGTCGGCGACGCCCAGCTCACGCTACGTGCCTTGCTCGCCGAGCTGGGGACCGGCACCCATCCTCAGGCCCAAGAGCGTGCCGAGTCCGTGCACGGCGAGATCGCCTGCATGAAACAGGCCTGGCTCGAGGCATGGAAGCCCAAGCTCACCTCCGACGAGGTGCCGCTTTCGCCCTACCGTGTCATCTGGGAGCTCTTACACGCAGTCGACCGCGAGCAGACCATCATCACTCACGACGCCGGCAGCCCGCGTGACCAGCTATCGCCGTTCTGGGAGTGCGTGGCGCCGCTTACCTATATCGGCTGGGGAAAGACCACCCAACTCGGATACGGACTCGGTCTGGCAATGGGGGCCAAGCTCGCCGAGCCCGACAAGCTCTGCGTCAACGTCTGGGGCGACGCCGCGATCGGCTTCACCGGTATGGACATCGAGACCGCGGTGCGCGAGCGCATTCCGATCCTGTCGATTCTGCTCAACAATTCCTCGATGGCAATCGAGATTCCGGTCATGCAGGTTGCCACGGAGAAGTACCGCAGCACCGATATCTCGGGCAACTATGCCGATCTGGCGCGGGCGTTGGGAGCCTACGGTGAGCGTGTTACCGATCCCGGGCAAATCGGTGCCGCAATCCGCCGAGGCATCCAGGAGACCCAGAACGGCACCCCGGCCCTGTTGGAGTTCATCACCGCCAAGGAGATCGAGATCTCCGCCTTCGAGGAGGAGGGGAGTTGATATCGAGGTGCTTCAGCTCATCGGCTTGGTGAACTTCAGCAGGTAGCGATCGGTGTCGTGGCGGCCTTCATAGGTGCCCTCGTCGAAGCCGGAGATGCTACGGTCATCGGCCGGGTTCGCTAGCATGTCGGAGCTTGCCGAGAGCTCGAATCCCGCGGCGGTGAACTCGTCGATAACAGTCTGCTCGTTGAGCCGATGCGTCTCCGGGTCCCATCCTGGCTTGTCGCTGGCCGCCTCGACGATGCCGACGACCCCTCCCGCCTTCAGGGCTCGGTACATCTCGGCCACCGCCTCGGTTCGCGAGGGGCCGGGGACGGTTCCGAGGTCATGATAGCTGCGCACCGCGACCATCACGTCGACGCTCCCCGATCTCATGTCCGCAAGCTTGTCGACTAGCTCGACGTTGCTCAGACCATGGTCCTGGATACGCTGCTGCACGCCTTCCTTGGTGGAGTAGTCGGTGTCCAGGCTAAAGAAGCCCAGGACACTCAGCACGTGCCCATCGGCGCCCATCAAGCGTGACATCAAGTGCGTGTTGTACCCCTCGGCCGCCCACAGATCCGCAACCGTCATGCCGGGCTGCATGCCCAGCCATTCGTAGACATCGATCGCCTTGCGGCCAGCATCCTCGGTGCGCTCGGACTCGGGACGTGTGGGGTCATCGAGGACCGAGCGATCCAGCAGCGTCACGCCCGAATCTTGTGGCGCGGTCGAGGCAGGCTCGTCCGAGGCTATCGGTGGGGTTTCCGGGCTACAGGCGATCATCGTTGCCGCCACTCCCACGAGCAGCAACAGCACGCGGGCACCTCCGACGACGGCGTGATTGCTGTGCTTGAACAGATTCGCGTCTCTCATGGTTGATCTCCTTTCGCCGCGGAGGGCGTTGCCTCTGTAGGCTCGAATCCGTCAGCGCGATAGACCTCCTCGCCTCCGAGCAACGTCCACAGTACTTGGGTGCCGTCGATCTCCGACGCGGGCGTCTCGAACAGGTTTCGGTCGGTCACCACGAGGTCGGCGTACTTGTCGACCTCGATCGAGCCAGTGCGGTCGTCTTGTTGCATGACCCAGGCGGCGCCGAGCGTGTACGCGCGAATCGCCAAGGCGATCATGGCGCCCGTGTCCTCGGTGACGCTCTCGAAGCCGCCGTAGGTCTCACGGCCGTTGGCCAGATTATGGATGGTACGGAAAGGCGACATGGTGGCGACGTCCCAATCGCTGCTCAACACGAGCCTGGCGCCGGAGTCGTATACGTAGCCCAGCGGCCTGCGTAGGGAATCGGAGTCCTCGACCACGGAACGGCGACGTCCCGTGTTCCTGCCCGCTGCTCGCTGCCGGAAGTTGCTCTGAATGTTCGGGACCACGCCGAGCTCGGCAAACCGCGGCAGGTCGTCTGGATGGATCATCGAGGCGTGGGTGATCTGGTGGCGTCGCTGGCCGGCGAGCTCGGGGTTGGCCGCCTGCGCGGCTTGTATCGCGTTGAGCGATTCGCGCACTCCCCGATCGCCGATGGCATGGATATGTATGTCGAAACCCACACGTTCGAGCTCAGTGATGTAGCGGGTAAGGCGCTCCTCGTCGAAGTAGTTCAGCCCCAGCGGGTCGGCGTGCTCGTGAATCAGCCGGGTATACGGCTTGAGCACGGCGGCCGTGTTGTTCGATGTCAGCCCGTCGGAGTAGAACTTGATCTGTGATACTCGCAGCAGCGATTCGGGATCGTTGCTGTATCGGTCTTTCAGCGCCGCAAGCTGTGTCGCGTCGTCGAGATCCGGGTACGTCCATAGCGCCAGGACGGTTCGTGACGTGAGGCGGTCCTCACGTTCGCCGTCGAGCCAGGAGTCGAGGTTGCCGCGCTGCCAGTAGACGCGTGCCACGGTCACCGATGTGATGCCGTTCTCGGCAAGCATCTGCTGCGCCAGATCGAGTGACTGAGCCCGAAGGGCCTGGATCTGCGGCGTCTTGGGCAATGCGGCGTGGACGGTGTTGTCGCCGGCGCTGTCGAGTAGCAGACCGGTAGGCTCCCCGGTTCGCGGGTGCTTGACGATCACGCCGCCGGGCGGATCAGGCGTCTCGGCCGTGATTCCGACCTCGGCAAGCGCCACGCTGTTTACCCAGTACGAATGGGACGAGCCCTCCATCAGCGCCACGGGGCGATCAGGCACCGCCTCGTCGAGGATCTCCTTCGGCATGCGACCGATATCGATCAGGTCACGAATCGAGTGGCCGCCGCCCAACACCCAGTCGAGCTCTGTCTGGTCCACGGCGCACTGCCGGACGTGATCGATCCAGGACTCGGGGTCGCGGCCCGGCTCCAGGCCGCAGGAGAAGAAGACGGACGAGGTGGCACCTTCGAGCGGATGGGAGTGGGCGTCGATGAAACCAGGCAGCAGCATGGCACCGTCGAGGTCGACGATCTTCGTCCTCGCACCGACGTATTCCTGCACACCGGCATCGTCGCCGACGTAGGTGATCATGCCGGCACGGACGGCGACGGCGTCGGCCCAGGGTTGTTCAGTGTTCACTGTATAGATCGCAGCGTTTCGTAGGACGAGATCCGCACTGTCGGCGTCTGGCTGGCAGGCGGCAGCGATCATCGCCAATATGACAGCCGCAGCCGGGCTCGTGCGCATCGGTCGCCTCCGTTGGTTCTACGCCCTGGGTACACCCCGTGGCACGGCACAGAGCGGATATTGGCATCACTGCTTCTGGAAGCCCGCGTTCTTGGAGAACATACAACACACCCTGATCTTGTTGCCGGGTACGCCAAGTTGGCGAGTGTCTGGCAGGTTGCGCCGATGGCCCGCCACTCTGTCCCTCGCACGGTAGCGATAGGATGTACGGTCCCTACTACAGAAGACCGAGCGAGCCGTTGCCCTCTCAGGCACGGTGCGCAGCCCAAAACGCTGAGCGTTTGCGTCCCAATAGGGGCTTCCGGGATCGAGAGGAAAGTCGAATCATGAGAGTTCCGACTGCGGTAACGCTATCGATCTTCCTCGGGGTTGGGCTTGGCTGTACCGCTGGAGATTCCGACGAATCCGCCTCGCCTGGAGGCGGATCGACCGGCGCCACGCTCCTCCGAGCCGTCCATGACCAAGAGGCCGGAATCATCGCCGTCTTTCGTGGCGACGGTGAGGACCCGATTCTCACGCAGAACGCTGGGCCGGCTCATCGACCGTTTCTACATCCGATCGTCGCCCCGGACGGGAACGGCAACGTCACCGAGTACAGCCCCGGGCATCACCCCCATCAAACGGGTCTGTACTGGGGGTTCACGAGAGTCAACGGTCAGTCTGTTCCCGAGGAGACGCTGACGCGATGGTTCTATGAACCCGACAAGCCGGACGACATCGCAGAGGCCATCGGCCGTGACTTCTTCCACAATCCGGGAGCCGACTACTGGCGGCGGAGGTCGGCGTCGGTCGTCGTAGCTTCGGGAGCGGAGGTCAAATGGCAAACGGTCTACGACATGCTGGACGCAGCCGGCGCCGCCATCATGACCGAAACCCAGAACTGGACGATGAGTCTCTCGGGAGACCGCTACGTTCTCGACCTCGATTGGGTGGGCGAGGCGCTCACCGACATCACGATCAACGAGTTCGACTATGGCGGCATGTTCTTGCGCATGCCGTGGCACGAGGGCATTCGCGGCGACGCCGTCAACGCAGCGCGCCAGCGCAACTCGCAGGCCGAGGGTCAGCGAGCGATGTGGGTGGATGTCGGGATGCAGATCGACGGGCGCGACGACCTGGCGCACGTCGCGATCTTCGACCACCCGACCAACGCGGGTTTTCCGCAGGCCTTTCGAGTCGATGGCCAGCTCGGTGTCGGCCCGGCTCGTGCCCGCCTCGGCGACTGGCACGTCGCCGAGGGCTCGAGCGAGTCGATCCGTCATCGACTGATCGTCTACACCGGTGATCTAAACGATCTCGAGCTCACCGAAGAGTGGCAGGAGTACTCCGGCTCCTACTACACGGCGGCGTTGTGGGACCTGGCTCAGGAGGAAGGGCGGAAGGAGAAGTTCCTGACCGCCACCGAAGCCGCGCAGAGCATGACGTTGCTGGACGGATTCCAGGTCAATGCATGGGCTTCGGAGCCCATGATCACCCAGCCAATGGCTTTCGCCTGGGACGATCGCGGCCGCATGTGGATCGCCGAGAACCGCGACTACGAGACCCGTGCGACCGGCTTTTCGAATTCGGGCGACAGCCGCATCCTGATTCTGGAGGACACCGACCGCGACGGTACGGCCGACCGCAGGAAGGTCTTCGCGGAAGGCATCGCCTTCCCGTCGGCTCTGGCCGTTGGCTTCGACGGGGTGTTCGTCGGTGCTCCCCCGAACCTGCTCTTCCTGCCGGACCGGGACGGCGACGATCGGGCGGAGATGGAGGACCTGGAGGTCCTTCTCACGGGTTGGGGCATTCGCGATCGCCACGAGACGGTCAACAGCTTTCATTGGGGGCCGGATGGCTGGCTCTACGGCCTCGAGGGCTTCGCGACTCCCTCGAAGATCAGGAAGCCGAGTGGGGACGGGCGTCTGTACGGTCACAAAGAGCCGTTTCCCGAGGACCTTCTGGAGGCCGAGGGCGTCGACATCAACGGCGGCGTGTGGCGGTATCACCCGACCAAGAAGCGGTTCGAAGTGGTGGGGCACGGGTTCAGCAATCCCTGGGGCATCGACTACGACGCCAAGGGCCAGCTCTTCATCAGTGCCTGTGTGATCCCCCACGCTTTCCATGTCGTTCCCGGCGGCATCTATCACCGCCAGGGTGGCCAGCACTTCAACCCTTACGTCTACGGTGACATCCGCACCATCGTCGACCATCGACACCGGTCGGCGCATGGGGGAGCACGGGTCTATCTGTCGGATGCCTTCCCGGAGGAACACCACGGCCGCCTCTTCATGGCGAACATCCATGAGCATGCGGTCCTCACCGACTTACTCGAACCCAAAGGCTCGAGCTTCGTGGCCCATCACGGCGACGAGTTTCTACTTGCCAACAACGCCCAGTGGATCGGCTTCAGCATGGAGATCGGGCCGGGCGGCGACGTGTACGTACTGGACTGGCACGACGGTGATATCTGTGGCAACGCCGTGCTCCAAAAGGACACTGGGCGGATCTTCCGGATCGCGCCGAAGCAATCGCTCGCCCAAGACTGGCCGGGTCGCTACAGCGATCTCAAGACCAAGACCAGCGCCGAGCTGGTCGAGCTTCAGCTCTCGAAGAGCGCCTGGCATGCGCGCCGGGCGCGCGTCATCCTGCAGGGCCGTGCCGCCAAGGGTGAGCTGGACCCGTCGGTGCACGATCGCCTGGAGGCGATCTTCGAGTCGAATCCGGACGCGGATCTGCGGCTGCGGGCGATGTGGGCGCTCCACATCACCGGCGGCTTTACGGCTTCAGAGCTGACCAACGCCCTCGGAGACGAGGATCCCCACGTTCGCGCCTGGGCGATCCAGATGCTCAGCGAGGACTATTCTCCGCCGGCCGCTGCCGTTGCAACATTTGCCCGGATGGCGGAGCGTGATGACTCGGCGGTCGTGCGGCTGTATCTGGCTGCAGCTCTGCAACGACTCGAGCAGGATGAACGTTGGCAGATCGCCGCGCCGCTGATGGCGCACGGCGAGGATGCGGACGATCACAACATCCCGAAGATGATCTGGTTTGCCATCGAGCCGCTGGTTGCCGAGGACCCCGCTCGAGCGCTCGAGCTCGCGAAGCGAAGCGAGATTCCGATGCTCGTCGAGAATATCGCCCGCCGAGCCGTAGATGCCGGTGAGCTGGAGACGCTCGTTACGTCTCTGGAGAGCCGATCGGATGCGCGGCAGGGCCTGCTGAAGGGGATGCGAGCCGGCCTTGAAGGTCAGTTCGACGTCGCAGCGCCGGCGAGCTGGGAACCGGTCTACGCGGCACTGCGGAACGACCCGGAGGCAGCCGACCTCGCCCTCGACGTGTCGCAGCAGTTCGGAGGTATCGAAGCGGCTCAGCGGTTCATGGCGACGCTGACAGACAACAATGCCGGGGCCGATACGCGCCGCGCCGCGCTCAACGGCCTCGCCGGACAGCAGCGACAAGAGCTTCGAGCCGAGATTCCCGGCCTCCTGGACGAGCCGGAGCTGCGCATCGCCGCGATCAGGGCAGTTGCAGCTTTCGACGATCGGGATCTCGGCAGCCTGCTCTTGCAGCGCTACGAGACCTTCGACGCTGCCGAGAAACTCGCTGTCGTGCAGACGCTGTCATCGCGCAGCAGCTACGGTCGGCGGCTCATGGATGCCCTCGAG
>DASCOT010000038.1:0-7037 GCA_036012155.1 Acidobacteriota bacterium | reverse complement strand
CGACGTTGCCTACACGGTCGAGAGGACCGTGGCGTTGGGCATCGGGGTCTACACGTACATGACGCTGCTAGCTGGTGCGGAGGTCATCGACGATCGCACCGTGTCGATCCTGCTGTCGGCGCCCTACCCGGGGCTCCTGGCGGCGCTCAGCCACCTCTACATTCTCAACGCCGATCTCGTGCGGGCTCAGGAGGACGGCGGCGACTGGGGACAGAGATGGTTGCAGGACCACGAGGCCGGCAGCGGGCCGTATCGCTTGGTGTCGTTCGAGGCGCAGCAGAGCTACACGATCGAGCGCTTCCCCGACTACTTCAAGGGCTGGGAAGGCAGACACATCGATAGCGCGGTGTTCCGCATGATCCAGGCGGAGGGCACACGGCGCATGGCGCTCGAGAGCGGTGACGCCGACTGGATCTACCTTTCGAGCGCCGACAGCTTCGAGGCGCTGCGGGGCGTCGACGGGCTCGTTCTCAATCGAGAGCCGACGCTCAACCAGCTCTACTTCGCGTTCAACACGCAAACCGAACAGCTGCGTGACCCGCGGGTACGGCAGGCATTGGCGCTCGCCTACGACTACGGTGGTCACGTTGCGCACCTCAGACGTGGCAACGCGACGATCGCGCGCGGTCCGCTTCCCGACGGCGCCGACTGCTTCGACCCGACCACGCCACCGGAGCGGACCGATCTCGACGAGGCCCGCCGGTTGATGAGCGCCGCAGGCTATCCCGATGGCGGCTTCGAGCTCAGCATGGCTTTCGAAGGTACTACTGGAGAGACCGATTTCTTCCTGCTGCTGCAGGCGGGTGCAGCGGATCTCGGCATCAGGCTGAAGGCGCTCGATATCGAGTTTGATGCCAAGGTCGCCAACTACGCGTCGCTCGAGACTGCCACCGATGTCGGCACGATTTGGATCTACGTGCCTTCGCCCGATCCACACCAGTACCTGTTTCGCCTGGCGCATTCGAGTCAGGCCGGCAACGGCGGGCGCAACTTCGCCTTCTACTCGAATGCGCGGCTGGACCGGCTGCTCGACGACGCCGTCAGCGAGATGGATACGGCGTTGCGATGCAACATGTACCGAGAGGCAATGGAGATCCTGCGCGACGACGTGCCGTTCACCCCGGTGGTGACCATGGTGGCCTTGTCGGCTCAGCGCGACTACGTGCGAGGGTATACCCCGACAAAGGCACACCCGCTGACGCAGAACGTCTATTCCATGTGGCTGGAGAGAGCCTGATGAATCGTCCGATCCGCATCTACGCCATCATTCCGGTGCGCGGCGGCCTGCAGTCGTGGGGCGACGTCCACCGTGAGCTGCTGGCACCCTTGACGAGCCCCGAGGTCGAGATCACGCTGGCCGATCTGCCCGCGGCGCCCGTCGACGCGATCAGCGACTCCTACACCTCGGAGCTCGTTGCTTTGCAGCATGTGCAAGCGGCGATCGATGCCGAGCAGTCGGGCTATGACGCCGTCGCCATGGGTTGCCTCGGGGAGCCCGGAGTGGTTGCCGCCAAGGAGGCACTCGATATCCCGGTGATCGGTGAGGCGCAGGCTGCGATGCACTTCGCTTCGATGGTGGGGCGGCGATTCTCGTTCTTGACGCCGGGATCGAGAAGCGGCCGACAAACCGGCAGTCGCGCCCGTCGGTACGAGGAGATCGCCGCGCGCTATGGCTTCCAGGACAAGCTCGCCTCGGTGCGTAGCGTGCTCGCCGGATCGCTCGACTTTGCTGCCCAAGGGGCGAACCTGGCCGCTGAGATGCTCGAGCAGGGCCGCGCAGCCGTAGCAGAGGACGGCGCCGACTCGGTGATCGGTTATGGTGGGTTGGACGTTCTGGAGGCGCTGCGCGAAGGGCTCGACGTGCCCGTCATCGAGCCCATACAGGCATCTGCCATGATGGCCGAGAGCCTCGCCCGCCTGCGGCTGTCGCAGAGCAAGCATGCGTTCGGCAAACCCGAGATCCTGCAAGCCCAACCCGTCTGATCGCGCCGCACGTCAACCCTGCTACCGAACCGAGGAACCCAGATGGCCCCCAGCCTGCATTCAGAGGAGTTTGGCGACATCGTCGTTCAGAGTCTCGTCCGGCCGGAGCCGGGCGACGCGTTGCTGGTGCTCGCCGACGCCAATGATGATCAAGTGTTGGCGAAAGTGCTGCTCGACGCTGGCATCCGCGCCGGCGCCGACGCCCAACTGATCGTCAAGCCAGTGTCGGCTACACAGGATCTGGCCACCAAGCCCGGACCGATTCTGTCGGACGCGATCCGTGCTAGTCGGCTCATCTTGTCGATCTGCGATGATGGCATCGACGCTTCGAAGCCGATGTTGGAGGCGCGGGCGAACGGTACGCGGGCGCTGTTCTGTGCCATAGCCGGCGTCGAAGACTACGTCATGCGTGGGCTGCTCAACGTCGACGTCGACGCCATGTTGCGCAACGTCGATCGCGTCGTCGATCTCTGGCACGCAGTCGATCACTGCCGGGTCACGTCGCCCGAGGGAACCGACGTAGAGTTCCGGCATGGCGACCGCCAGTGCAAGGTTGGCGACGGCGCCCTCACGGAGGACGGCGAGATCGACTTCTTTCCGGGTGCCCAGGTAAGCATCGCGCCGCTCGAAGAGACGATCAACGGCACTATCGTCATCGACGCCAGCGACAGCGTGCAGGGCATTGTCCACCAGCCGTACAGCTTCACGGTCGAGAAGGGCGTCGTGACCTCGGTGGACGGCGGTGCGGAAGCCGACACCATGCGGCAGTGGTTCGAGAGCTGCGGGCAGCCGGCGATCTACGATCTCTGCCACTTCAGCATCGGCCTCAATCCCGAGGCCGGTATCTCCGGTCATATGATCGAGGACGAGCGCAAGCTGGCGGCCGTCGATTTTGGCTTCGGCTACCAGAATCCGACCTTCGGCGGCTCCGTCGGGCCCTGTGACTTCCACATGGACATCATGCTCTCGACACCCACCATCTATCTCGACGGTAAGGAGATGAGCGGTGGAGGTCGGCTCAATCCGGAGCTCGGCTTCGAATAGCCGGAGTAGGCGGCCGTAGTGGGCGAACTCAGTGCGGGTCGCCGACCCCGGCGTAACGCACCCCGGCAAGCGACGCCATGTCGCGGCTCCAGGCCGTGAGGTCGGTCGCATCGAGCTGACTCAGATGCGACCGACCGCAGGCGCGGGCCATTACTTGCATGAGCTCCACCGACGCCTTTAGGAAGTTACTCAATCGGCGGGCCGATTCTTCGACCACCAGACGCGCCCGCAGATGTTCATGCTGCGTCGCGATGCCCACCGGGCAGTTGTTGGTGTGGCAGGCACGCATACCGAGGCAGCCAACTGCCTGGATCGCCGAGTTTGCCAGCGCGATACCGTCAGCGCCGAGAGCCAGAGCCTTGACGAAGTCGGCCTCGGTCCGTAGCCCACCGGTAATGATCAGCGTCACGTCGCGTGACGGGCCCAGGTGGTGGCGGGCCCGCGCCAGCGCCGGGATCGTCGGCACCGAGATGTTCCGCTTGAAGAGATCTGGAGCCGCGCCTGTGCCGCCGCCGCGGCCATCGAGAATGATGTAGTCGACGCCGACCTCCAGCGCGAAGTCGATATCGTCCTCGATATGTTGTGCAGAAAGCTTGAACCCGACCGGGATCCCATCGGTAGCGTCGCGCACTTGGTCGGCGACATCGCGGAAGTCGGCGGGGGTCGTCAAGTCAGCGAAGGTTGCGGGGCTGATGGCTGCCTGACCCGGCTCGAGGCCCCGAACCTCGGCGATCTTTCCGGACACCTTGTGTCCGGGTAGGTGCCCGCCGGTCCCGGTCTTGGCGCCCTGTCCACCCTTGAAATGGAACGCCTGGCACCGGGCGACCTTGTCGAGACCCCAGCCGAAGCGGCCCGAGGCGAGCTCGTAGAAATACCGCGAGTTGGCCTCCTGCTCTTCGGGCAACATGCCGCCTTCGCCCGAGCAGATTCCGGTTCCCGCGATCTCCGCGCCCGAAGCCAGCGCTAGCTTGGCTTCGGCGCTGAGCGCACCGAAGCTCATGTCACTCACGAATAGCGGGATTCCCAGCTGCAAGGGCCTGGCGGCGCTCGGTCCGATGATCAACTCGGTGCCGACCTCAGCATCGTCGAGCAGGGGCCTGCGGGCGAGCTGGCCGGTAACGATCTGCAGGTCGTCCCATCGCGGCAGCTCGGTGAGCGGCACGCCCATCGCCGAGACCGGGCCGTGGTGGCCGACCCTGTCCAGGCCGTGCTCCGCGAAGCTCTGGATGCGTCGGTTGTAGGGCTCCATGGGGGTGCCCGTCGGGTCAGCGTAGAGGCCCAGGTACTCTGCCCGCTTGTATGGTTGCGGGTGCTCTCGTTGCCATGCCTCGATCTCGGACACGTCGACCATCACGCCGTTCGTCTGCTCGTCGATCCACGATGCGAAGCGGGGTAGCGCGGTGTCGCGCCGGTTTCTCGGTTGTAGCTCCAACCGTGCACGCCGCAGACCAGGCGCTCGCCGTCGACGTGGCCATCGGCGAGGAGAACGCCGCGATGCAGACAGCGCCCGTAGAAGACCGACACCTCGGTGTCGGCTCGCAAGACTACAAGATCGACACCGGCCACCAGCGCGTACGCGGGTTTGCCATCCTCGAGGTCGGTCCACGCCGCAACCTGGGCTACTCTCTGGGCCGTTTCACTCAAGCTGTCCTCGTTGTGGCGAGTCACTATGAAATCTGACGGCGGACTATACCTTGTTCACTCGGTTGCGTTGGGGGTGGGACATGGAGATTCGACCGAGTAGCTACGTTCTCTCGAAGAGTCTGCTCGTCGGGATTGTCGGCTTGTTGATCGCGCCGCCAACCGTCGGGTCGTGGGCAGGCGCGCCGAGCTCGGTCCAGATGAGCCAGGGCGATGCGGACGGCGTCGAGGAGGCCCGATCCCGGGAGCCCCGGCGATACGTCAACCCGCTGGTCATGGAGAAAGCCGGTCGCCTCGCCGATCCGACGGTTATCGTGTTCCGGGGGAACTACTATCTCTACCTGACCGGCGGGGTCTCGCCCGGCGGGCGTGCCGGGGCAGGGGTCTGGTCATCGGAGGATCTGGTCAGCTGGGTGCATCACCAGGTGGACATCCCCGACGGCCGCGGGATCTCCGCGCCGACGGCTTTCGCCTACGAAGGCTACGTCTACCTGACCGGAAACGATTCCGGGCTGTTTCGCAGTCGCGACCCGCTCGGTCCCTTCGAGTTCTTCGGCGACTTCGTCGATCAGGAGGGACGACGGCTCGCCCGCGACCTCTGTGCGGGCTGCGAGGACGGCGGTGTCTTCGATCCAGCGGTGTTCATCGATGACGATGACCACGTTTACCTCTATTACGCTGGCGGAGGCAGGGACGGTGTCTACGGCGTCGAGCTCGACCGCAACGACCTGCGCCGCTGGGCAGGGCCTTACGAGCACTTCTTCCGCTTCGAGCCCTCGCACATCTGGGAACGCTACGGCAGCCGCAATGAGATGAGCGCCGAAAGTTGGATCGAGGGGCCGTGGATGACCAAGCACGACGGTACCTACTACCTGCAGTACGCTGCCCCGGGAACCGACTGGATCACCTACGGAGTGGGCGTTTACACGAGCGACAAGCCACTGGGTCCGTTCACCTACTACGAGGGCAGCCCGGTGCTCGTGCATCAGGGGGGGCTAATCAACGGCTCCGGCCACCATAGCGTTGTCGAGGGTCCCGAAGGTGGCCTTTGGGCGATCTATACGCTGCTGTACCGCAACTGGAACCGCATGTTCGAGCGTCGTATCGGCATGGATCCCGTTGGCTTCGACGCACAGGGGAACATGGTCTTCAATGGCCCCTCCGAGACTCCGCAGTGGGCACCGGGGGTCGTCGACAGCGCCTGGGAAGACAACGGCAGCGGCTCGATGCCCTTGTCGCAGGACAAGAACTACGTTGTCAGCAGCGAAGCCCCGGGACGGAACGCCCCCTACGCGCTCGACAACAACGCCAGAACCTGGTGGGTTCCCGCCGCCGATGATGGTGAGCCGTGGCTGGAGATCGATCTCGCAGCGGGTTGGTCGCAAGACTACGTCGTTGACTCTGCACGAATACTGTTCGCACTGCCCGAGGGCGATGTCGAGGACGAATCGAGTCCAGACAACCGTGGCCTCGCCTCGAGGATCCGCCAGTACAAGATCGAGGTCTCGCTCGACGGCGACACATTCACGACCGTCGTCGACAAGACCGGCAACGATCGCGACAACGCCGTGGAGTTCGACGAGATCGTGCCGGTGGAGTGTAGGTACGTGCGGCTCACGATCACCGGCTGGCCAAGCGGTCTCCGACCTGGGGTGCTCGAGTTCACCGTGTTCGGCAGGCCGATACCCTCGCCAGGTCTTCCGCGGCCGTAACGTCGCCCGCCGGCGTAGCCCAGGTCCGCGCCTTGCTGCGGCCGGACGAGCCTTCAGGAACGACGAGTCAAGATCGTCGGCTGGTCTGAATCGAACGACGGAACCAGCGTCACCAAGAGCACGATCTCCGCGAAGCTGAGAAGGAGCAACCCGGCGGTAATCCAGAGTAGCGGCGCGCTTGGCGACGTTAGCAGCCCGTGAACGATGAAGACGAACAGCGCCGCGGCCGACGCCTTCTGTGACCAGAGGTGAGACCGCAGGAACTCGCCGGTACGCCAGCGGACGAAAGCCAACAGAATGAGGTAGGTGGCGAACAGCCCGACGATCGGCGTGAAGTAATCCTGAAAGAACTGCGGCCGCATTCTTGCCAGCGTGATCGCCGATGGATAGGCGGCGACGTCGGCCCAGATATCGAGTCGGGCTCCGAATTCAGTGCGCTGATTGAGAGCCCGAGCCAGGAACCCGTCCAGTGCGTCACTGACCCCGGCAATGAGGAACAGGGCCAGGTAGACGCCGTCGAGCGCCAGCAGCCCCGAGGCCCAGAGAAACGGGGCGATCAACAGGCGCGCGATCGATATCCCGTTGGGTACGTTGAAAAAGGCCGTCACCGGCATTCCACCTGGCCCTCCATCCATGGCGCTCGCAATGGATCAAGCG